>JABMDE010000071.1:3949-7769 GCA_015904055.1 Nitrospira sp.
ATGCCGAACATCATGGCGCGGCAATTGGCCTTTGCCATGGCGGGGAAGAGATGCTGGGCGACCGAATCGACGCGTCCCTCGATGCCCCACCGGATCGTGAGCTTTTCCTCCATGATGCCGTTGCAAATTGCTTCGATCCGCTTGGGCTGCAACAGGAAATGATCGTCGACAAACCCGACGGATTTATAGCCCAGCCCTTCGAGATACTTGAGCTCGGCGACCACATGTTGCGGGCTACGGGCGCGCCACTTCCCTTCGTTGAAGATCGGGATGTCGCAGAAGATACAGGGCCAGGGGCATCCACGAGACGTCTGCATCGTGGTGAACCGGTCCATGGAGAGCACTACCGGCACGTCCAACGGCATGGACTCGACATAGTCGAGTTTCAGGCTCTCACGATCCGGGAAGGGCCACTGATCCAGTTGCCGCTCCATTGAACGGTTGGCATTGTGGACGACCTGCCCATCCTTCATCCACGTCAGACTTGCGACCGCTTGCGGGTTCTCAAAATTCGCAAGGAGATCGAGCAATAACTGCTCTCCGTCGCCGCGACAGACAAAATCGACTTCGGGACATTGCAGCTTCACCAAGGAGGCATTCAGGCTGGCGAACACACCGCCGAATGCCAGCTTGACAGTTTGGTTGGTCGCACGAATCTCCCGTGCAAGGATCTTGGCATAGGGATAGCTGGTGGTACTAAGAAAACTGAGGCCGACAAGCGCTGGTTGTTCTTGATTGATCCGGTCGATGATGACAGCGTTCGGGGTATCGGGATTCGCCTGATCGAACAGCACGCATTCATGGCCTGCCTGCTTGATCACGGACGACAGCGACATGATGCCGATGGGGGGGAACCCCATCACACGAACATTGCCGTTCGTGGCGCGTGTTTTAGCTGGAAGCGCGTAGAATTGTGGATCGCGGACGTGGATTAGAAAGACTCGCAGACAGACTCCTTGATCGGAGCTCGATCAGACACGGAGTGAATGCTGACGGAGTGAGTGCGGGAAAGAAACTAGGAGAGTACACCGAGTAGGTAACGTATCATGCGTATTCCCCACTGTCAACGACGCAGTGGCGGGCTCACACGCACAGCCATTACGAGGATGATGCCGGCACTGCAGTTTTCCGGGCTTTGCCGATCAGTACATAGATCGTGGTTATCCCCACGATACTGCCAAGGACCAGCGGCACGGCCCAGAGTTGCCACCAGGGAGCGTCGGGCGAGATCGCATAGGGGCGTGGCCAGGCGATATTGACGAATTCAAACAGGGACCAGAGAAACGCCGCCACATTGATCAGTAATCCCCAGATGCCTAGCTTCAACTCACCCAATGCTGGATCCCAGCGCCCTGTGAGGCGGGTGTAGAGTCCAACGCCAGTGGTCATCGCAAACATCGCGTAGAGTCCGCCAGTGCCGAAGGCGAGCACTGTCGCGACCGCTTGATCATTCAGTCCTAACAAGAGCCCAACTCCAGCTGACAGTACGGTAAACAAAATCGCAGGACGAGGCGTGCCATCTATGGCGACTTGCTTGAGCAGGCCCGGCATCGTGCCTTCACGAGCCATTGCATAGACGATGCGGGACACATAGTTGACGACAGAAGTGCCGCAGGCCAGAAACGACACCATGACGATCGCCAGGAACGGCTTCTCCGCCCATGGTCCAAAACTGTTAATGATCACAGGAGTGACAGGGTCGGATGAGACGGTCGTATTCGCCAGGATCGTGCGGTCGAAGCTCAGCGTCAGCGCCGCTGAATTGAACAGGACAACACTCCCGACCATGAGCAGGGAAAAGAACACGGCCCGCGGTACCACTCGTGTGGGCTCGAGGGTTTCTTCTGCGATGGTGGAACAGGCGTCGAAGCCGATGAAGGCCCACCCGGCGATGGCCAGCGCGGCCAAGAATGCGGCGGTCGTGTTGGGAGCCGTCCCCGTTCCCAGATGCCGAAACAGCTCTGATACATCATGTTGCCGAAAGAAGAGAACCAAGAGCAGTGCAACACCGAACGAGCCGACTAGTTCGGCGTACACGCCCATCGAGAGGGTTGCCTTGAAGACGTTGACGCGAGCCAGGTTGAGCAACGTGCAGACTGCCAGAAACACGGCGCCCCATAGGACTCTTCGATTTTGCACGGCGACCGTCAAGCCGGATAGGCTTTCCTGAATGGCCGTCAGCGTATCGATCTGCCCGCCCTGCTTGCGAAGCTGCGATCGGACGTTCTCGGCTATTGTCGGGTCGTGAGTCATGGCGCCAACCCCGCTGCCATGAAAATATGGAATGGACGACCACAGGCCTGAGGGGACTCCGCCGGGAACATTCCCGCTGAACGACGAGACAAAAAGATCGAAACGCCCTTCATTCAGTCCGATGAAGAGATCACGGAATCTGGTTAAATGCAGTGTGGGCACGATGGGTTGCTGCCCGCCGCACTGGGCGGTCAGCGCGTCGGCCACTTCGCGAATCAGCTCGACATCCAGGCCGGTCACCCGAACGCCTTCGTCGGTATAGACGGCCGGAAATACAAAGGGGCGGAATGGTTCGACGGAAATGCCGACACGAAGCTGCCTGTGGGCGCAAATGGTCGATAGCTCATCGCGGGTCAAGGGGTAGGCCAACTCGACTGCGTCAAAGACCAGCCCGCATCCCGGCAGCAGCATGCCAAGTATCACGAGCAACAGAACAGCGGCGCCAGCACCCGATTTCCCTCGGTCGTGGGCGGCATTCCCACAGCTGCCTTCCGCACCGATGGAGGATCTCGAGATAGTCATCGTGTTCAGAGTCGAATGCCAATGGTAAAGAGCCATTGGTCCGTTAAATCGGACTTGCTTTTGAAGTCAATTTCAAACCGAGAATACTGGAATCCCATATCCACTGACACTCCCTGCGCAACGGGGAACCGGACCCCGACCTGGCCTCCATACAGATATCCCGGAGCAAGGGCATCCCGTCCGGGAAGCGTTCCCCCGATCAGCGCGCCAACGTACGGAACCGCCCGGTCTTCCAATGGTCCAAAGAGGAGATGCCGAATAATCCGATTGATTGGCTTGTGTCTGGGGAAATCCAACACATCAATGAAATTATTCCACCGGGGGTTCACATACAACGAATGTTGGTCGGTCGTGAAGGTCTGCGTGTGGTGGCTATAGTATTGATAGACGGTTCTCACCTCAAGAGAATCATAGCGAAGGGCGGTGATGCCGGCTTGGACGGCGAGAACCCTCGCCTGTGGCGCAAATGTCCGCTGATTGAACGATACGTCGAAATTGAACGGGCGAAGAGGGAACCATTCAGGAGTCGCCTCGATGGCCGACGCGCCAGGGGGAGACACCATTGCCGACAAAGCAACGGCGAAGAAGAAAGCCGCGGGTGTAGGGAATTGCCGGATGGGTAACCAACCTCCTGTCGGTCAGATCAACTCTGCTACTAACGACGGTGTAGATGGTATAGCACCTGCCTCTTTCAACAGCAAGGCCGCCTTTCTGAGTATTGGACAAGCGGCAGATTTGCCGGACGCGAGAAAAGCTATGAGCGAGGGTCGTGCTTCGACGCCGTCCCCTGCCGTTTCGGCCGGAAGAAGTTCTGCAACAGTGCCTGGCTTTCCTGTTCTAAAATACCGCCCATCACTTCCACACGGTGGTTGAGGCGTCGGTCGGCGGGGATATCAAACAGTGATCCGCAGGCGCCGGCCTTCGGGTCCCAGGCGCCGAAGACAAGCCGCGCAATGCGGGCTTGCACGATGGCGCCCGCGCACATGGGACAGGGCTCCAAAGTCACATAGAGCGTGGTGCCAGTGAGCCGCCAACTATGCAACAG
>JABMDE010000071.1:7889-18302 GCA_015904055.1 Nitrospira sp.
TCACCCGCCATGCGGCACTGGCCCTGGTCGTAATGGTCAGGAACTTTTGACACTTCAAGCGGGAGACCTTCGTCCGTTGCTCGACGGGTTGGTGCATAGTCCTCCTCGAACCAGCGCGTTCGCATCTGTGCCAGGCGCCCCGTCTCTTCCAACCGGTACAGCAAGTTGTTAAGGAACCACTGCAGGCGCCTTTTTTCTTCACCGGTGACGATGGAAAAGGATTCTCGAGAGAGGATCAAGGGGGATCCGTCCGGCCGGTCAAGAAGCTGCCAGTCAGGCCAGACGCGCTTGGTCACATAGTGGAGGATGGGGTGTTGGGTCAAAATGACGTCGATGTGCGGGTCCTTCGTTTCCACCGCGGCAGGGAGCGAATCACAGACCAACAACCGGATATTCCGAAGATTGGTTTCTGCGTAGAGATGAGGAGTTCTTCGATTTTGCACAGCGACCGTCAAGCCGGATAAGCTTTCCTGAATGGCCGTCAGCGTATCGATCTGCCCGCCCTGCTTGCGAAGCTGCGATCGGACGTTCTCGGCTATTTTCGGGTCGTGCGTCATGGCGCCAACCCCGCTGCCATGAAAATACGGAATGGACGACCACAGGCCTGAGGGGACTCCGCCGGGAACGTTCCCGCTGAACGACGAGACAAAAAGATCGAAACGCCCTTCATTCAGTCCGATGAAGAGATCACGGAATCTGGTCAAATGCAACGTGGGCACGATGGGTTGCTGCCCGCCGCACTGGACGGTCAGCGCATCGGCTACTTCACGAATCAGCTCGACATCTAGGCCGGTCACCCGAACGCCTTCGTCGGTATAGACGGCCGGAAATACAAAGGGGCGGAACGGTTCGACGGAAATGCCGACACGAATCTGCTTGTGGGCACAAATGGTCGATAGCTCATCGCGGGTCAAGGGGTGGATCAATTCGACTGCGTCGAAGACCAGCCCGCATCCCGGCAGCAGAACGCTGAGTATTAAGAGAAACAGGATGGCGCTGCGGATGCCCGATCTCTCTCGGTCCTGGTGTCTATGACCACGAATGTCTCGCATGCCGCTGGAGGATTCCTCGATGTTCATCTTGTTCAGAGTCGAACGCCGATGGTAAAGAGCCACTGGTCCGTTAAATCGGACTTGTTTTTGAAGTCAATTTCAAACCGCGAATACTGGAATCCCATATCCACTGACACTCCCAGCGCAACGGGGAACCGGACTCCGACCTGGGCTCCATAAAGATATCCTGGAGAATTAGCATCTCTGCCGGGAAGCGTTCCCCCAATCAACGCGCCCACATACGGGACCGCCCTGTCTTCCAGCGGCCCAAAAAGGAGATGCCGAATAATCCGATTGATTGGCTTGTTTTGGGGGAAATCTAACAAGTCAATGAAATTATTCCAGCGGGGGTTCAGGTACAGCGAATGCTGGTCGGTAATGAAAACCTGAGTGTGGGCGCTATAGTATTGATAGACGGTTCTCACCTCAAGAGGTCCGTAGCGCAGGGCGGTGAGGCCGGCTTGGACAGCGATTGCTCTCAACTGCGGGGCAAATGAGCGCTGATTGAACGACACGTCGAAATTGAACGGGCGAAGAGGAAAATATTCTGGAACCGCATCAATGGCCGACGCGCATGGAGGAAATGCCGTCGCCGAGAGGATTGCGACGAAGAAGAAAGCCGCGAGTGTTGGGTATCGACGGGTGTGCAACCAATCCCCTGCCACAAGAGATCGACTCTGCTGATAACCGTGTCGTGGAGGGTATATCACCCGCGTCTGCCGGAGGCAAGGTGCGGCGGGCGTAAACATTTGGATAGGTACTAAGCGCGGGTGATGCAAGTATAACTACACACGATGAGCAGGTATTACTACGAGCGACGCTCGGCGTTCGACGCCGTCCCCTGCCGTTTCGGCCGGAAGAAATCCTGCAACAGCGTCTGACTTTCTCTTTCCAACACACCGCCCGCTACCTCCACATGGTGGTTCAGCCGGCGCTCGGCGGGAATGTCGAAGATCGATCCACAGGCGCCGGCCTTTGGGTCCCAGGCGCCGAAGACCAGTCGTGCGATACGGGCTTGCACGATGGCGCCCGCGCACATGGGACAGGGCTCCAAAGTCACATAGAGCGTGGTGCCAGTGAGCCGCCAACTATGCAACAGCTCAGCCGCCTCTTCGATTTTGCACGGCGACCGTCAAGCCGGATAGGCTTTCCTGAATGGCCGTCAGCGTATCGATCTGCCCGCCCTGCTTGCGAAGCTGCGATCGGACCTTCTCGGCTATTGTCGGGTCGTGCGTCATGGCGCCAACCCCGCTGCCATGAAAATATGGAATGGACGACCACAAGCCTGAGGGGATTCCGCCGGGAACGTTCCCGCTGAACGACGAGACAAAAAGATCGAAACGCCCTTCATTCAGTCCAATGAAGAGATCACGGAATCTGGTCAGATGCAGTGTGGGTACGATGGGTTGCTGCCCGCCGCAATGGGCGGTCAGCGCGTCAGCCACTTCGCGAATCAGCTCGACATCCAGGCCGGTCACCCGAACGCCTTCGTCGGTATAGACGGCCGGAAACACAAAGGGGCGAAACGGTTCGACGGAAATGCCGACACGAAGCTGCCTGTGGGCGCAAATGGTCGACAGCTCATCGCGGGTCAAGGGGTGGACCAATTCGACTGCGTCAAAGACCAGTCCGCATCCCGGCAGCAGCAGGCCAAGTATCACGAGCAACAGCACGGCGGCGCGAGCGCCCGATTTCCCTCGGTCGCGTGTGGCGTTCCCGCGACTGCCTTCCGCACCGCTGAAGGATCTCTTGATGGTCATCGTGTTCAGAGCCGAAGGCCAATGGTAAAGAGCCATTGGTCCGTTAAATCGGACTTGCTTTTGAAGTCAATTTCAAACCGCGAATACTGGAATCCCATATCCACGGACACGCCCTGCGCAACGGGGAACCGGACCCCGACCTGGCCTCCATACAGATATCCCGGAGAAAGGTCATCCCGGCCGGGAAGCGTTCCCCCGAGTAGCGCGCCCACATATGGAACCGCCCGGTCTTCCAATGGTCCAAAGAGGAGATGCCGAATAATCCGATTAATGGGTTTGTGTCTGGGGAAATCCAACACATCAATGAAATTATTCCATCGGGGGTTCAGATACAACGAATGTTGGTCGGTCGTGAAGGTCTGGGTGTGGTGGCTATAGTATTGATAGACCGTTCTCACCTCAAGAGGACCATAGCGAAGGGCGGTGATGCCGGTTTGGACGGCGAGCACCCTCGCCTGTGGCGCAAATGTTCGCTGATTGAACGAGACATCAATGTTGAATGGGCGAAGGGGGAACCATTCAGGAGTCGCCTCGATGGCCGACGCGCCAGGAGGAGACACCATTGCCGACAACGCAACGACGAAGAAGAAAGCCGCGGGTATAGGGAATTGCCGGATGGGCAACCAACCTCCTGTCGGTCGGATCAACTCTCCTGGTAACGACGTTGTGGATGATATAGCACCTGGACCTTTCAACAGCAAGGCCACCTTCCTGAGCGCTGGACAGGCGGCAGATGTGCCGAACGCTGGAGACGCTATGCGCGATGATCGTGCTTCGACGCCGTCGTCTGCCGTTTCGGCCGGAAGAATTCTCGTAGCAGTGTCTGGCTTTCCTTTTCCAAGATCCCGCCCACGACGTCGTCCACTCGATGATTGAGTCGGTGGTCGGAGGGGATGTCGAAGAGCGATCCACAGGCGCCCGCCTTCGGGTCCCAGGCGCCGAAGACGAGCCGTGGAATGCGGGATTGTACGATGGCGCCGGCACACATGGGACAGGGTTCCAGCGTCACGTAGAGGGTGGTGTCGGTGAGCCGCCAGGAACTCAGCTGCTCGGCCGCCTTGCGAATAACGACGATCTCGGCGTGAGCCGTCGGGTCCTGCAAAGATTCCCGGAGGTTGTGCGCAGAGGCCAGCACCCGCCCCTCGTGTACGAGGACTGCGGCGATCGGCACTTCGCCGGCTGCTGGAGCCAGCGCCGCCTGCTGAAGAGCCATGTGCATGAACTGGAGATCGTGATCGTGTGGTTGTTGCATGGGGGGCCGGATGGCGCGGGGTTAGTGTCTCTGTAGAGAATGCTAACATAGACGACCCCGGCTGGAACAGTTCTGTGTCTTGCATTCGCGCAGAAGTGAGCGCCGGCCGTCAAGCGTGTGTTTTTATCCGTGTTTGCGAGATACGCTTTACCGTTCGACAGGCTCACGGTCCTGAGCTGAGTCGAAGGACGAGATACGAGCGACGAAGACCGCAGCAGCGCTCATGAATCATGCGGGCTAGGGCAATTGACTGGACAGGTAGAGTGGACCTGAGGGTTCGGCGCGTCCGCCAGTCGGTTCGAGGCTGACGATAAATTTCTTGGCATTGGTGAAGTTGGGCAACGGTGTGGCGAACAAGTGAGAGGTTTCTCCGTTGCCCACCTGGAACATTCCCACGCTCAGCGGTTTCTCATATATAGCCCACACCTGATACGTCGCCCCATCCGGACAGGCGGGGAGATTGACGGAATAAAGCCAGGCTTTCTTCGTCTGGGCATCGAACAGGAACATGCCCGACGCGGGCGGTGCCATCGTTGTGCCGACCATAGAGATCGCTTTGACGTCTGGGGTACGCAGCAACAGACCCAGTTCATCCTGCGGCGCCCGCACCGGCGGTCCGTCCCGGAGCGCCAGTTGTGTCTGCGCGTCGTCCAATTCGGCCTCACGCTGGATCAGTTGGTTTTTCAGCGCTGCCAGGTCAGTCGTGTGGTGTTGGAGGTCATCCCGCGATGCCGTAAGCGATTGCTCGCGCTCAGCGAGGGCGGATCTGGTCCGGTCTAACTCAGTTTGTAGGTGAGCCAGTTTTGTCGTGTCCTCGGCTATTCGAGTATAGAAATTCCATGCGAGGTAGCCACCGGCGAGGAGCGCGAGGAGGATCAGTCCTGCCATCCAGGCAAATGACGAAGCCGTGGATGACTCATCCGGCGGAAAAAGATGATTCATCCATTCGCCGGGCTCGAGGCTTGGCTTGTTCGGTGGTTGAGTGATGGATTCTGCAGCGGCGGCCGGTGTCCGTGCCGCCATAATCTTGGCCTTGATGACGCGGGGTGGCTGTGTGAGGGGAAGACTGAACGGGAGAAGAACGGCGACCGACTGATGTTCCTTGAGGGAGGTGTGGCACGTGAGACATCCGGAGAGTAAATGCGCCTCAAGCACTTGCCGTTCGGTCCGTTCCAGGGCGCCAACGGCGTACAAAGGGACCGCATCTTCCAATTCTTCGTGCGTCATATCGAGCCGGCCTGCTCCCAATAGCCGCGCAATGCGTCGTGTAGTTTGGACATGCCCAGTTTGATGCGTGTTTTCACGGTATCCAGCGGCTCATTGAGCCGCGCTGCGATTTCCGCCCTGGACAGTCCCTCATAATAGGCCAGTTCCCTGCTGTTGAGGTCGCGGCAAATCAGTCCATGCCTTGCTGACCAGGCTCCCGAGTTCTTGATCCGCGTGCGATCCCAATGGGTTGGAACTCTGGTCTGCGCCGGCCGGGGCCAACAAGCTCGTGTGCAGTTCGCCGGCTTGGTGCTGGGGGCGCGCGCCGCGCAGGTGCAATCGGTCTATGGCACGACTGTGTGTCAGGGTGATGAGCCACGCGATTGGCGTGCCTCGTCCGACGTCGTAGCGCGCGACCTTTCTCCAGATTTCGAGATAGACCTCTTGCAGAAGTTCTGCGGCGTCCTCACGGCTGCCGAGAATCCGTATGGCCAGGCTGTAGAGCAATGTACAGGATTGGTCGTAGAGCTGGCTGAAGGCCTGGTGGTCTCCCTTCGCCACGCGGGCCATCAGTTTGGGATCAATGGTCGATGCCGCGAGCGGTGCCTGTTGTAATGGACCATCCATAGCGGTCGTCTGTCCGGTGCGAAGATCCGAGTTTGTCAACGACAAGAACTATATACCTACCGGATGGATCGGGCAAAAGGATATGTGAAATACGAATGGATGCTCGGTCGCGGAATGTCAGAAAAACCGCGCTAAGCGGGAAGCCGCGTCTTCTGCTCCTGTCGCAGCTGCCGGTGTTGTCGGTTTTGGAAGATTGAATGCCGATTCGATTGCAGGTTTCCATCGTCCGAGGAGAAAATCCTCTGTGGTGAGTTCCACGCCGCGTCCATACCGATGGAGATAGTCGACAAGCGATTGTTCATCGGCAAAGTTATATCGACGGACGTAGACGAGCGGTATGCCAAGTGCGACGGCTTCAACGAGGGTGCCGTATCCCGGTTTGGTCAGAATGAGATCGACGGACGCCAGCAGTGTCTTAAATGAGAGCGGCAGAGATTTTGTCGAGATGACGCGAGTGCTGTGTGAAGGAATGGGCCCGTCGAAGAGGAAGCGATAGCCGGTCAGCGGTTCAAGTTGCTCAAAGGGAAGTGACGCCTGGGGTATCCCGCCGAATCCGATGAGCACGGTCCGTTCCCCCGGAGCGAGCTGCAACAGCGCCGCAAGGTGCTCGCGGGCTGAGGCTGCCGGCTCGGCAATCGGTCCGATGTCGATGAAGGTGGTAACGAGTGTCATCTTCGGAGCAGGCGTGATGCGTAGGGCGAGATCGGCCTTGGCATAGGCCTGTTGAATGGATTGGAGTAGCGTCGATCCGGCGATGTCGGGTGGCGCCGGAAATTCCGAGAGAATCAGGTCCCAGGTGAAACTGACAAGGGCGACGGTGGGACAAGCGGCCTGCGCGCCGGCTGCTATGGCTAAGTACGGCGTGTCGGCCAGGATCACGTCAGGGCGGGCGGCGCGCATTGCCCGGACCTCTGCCTGTACCCGGTCGTCCCAGGTGAGGTGAAACCGGTGGTGTGCGCGCCAGGTGGCGTCCACATCGATCGTCAGCGGGCCGTTCTGAATGCAGCCGACATCCTGCTGGACCGCGCTCAACTCCCAGGGAACCGTCAGGCGGTGTTCGAAGAACGAGGCCGGGACCATGGTTCGCAGCAGCACGCGAAGATCGGGAACGAGCCGGCCCAGGGCATTGAGCACAGGCACCACTTGCGCCGCGTGACCGAATCCATGTGCTGAGATCGCAGCCCAGAGCAGAGGCATGTTTAGAAGATGTGACGTGTAAGACGTGAACCGTAAACCGCGAGCGGATTGGGTTGGAGCAGTATCCAGAAGCGCACGGCTATCCTGCTCATGGGTGCGTGGTCACGCAGTTCAACTGCTGGAATGGTCCGATTCCATCGGGGCGATGTTGTACAACAATTCAAGATCGAATTCCTCGACTAATTCGTTGAATGCGCGGGCTCCCATGTCGGAGCGCACTTCAGCCATCACGAGGTCAATGGCCGGGGCGGCATGTTGCCCATATTGGGTCACGGCGGTATCAATCCGTTTTCTGGCATCGTCGAGATTCACAGGGGACTCCTTTCTCGTACAGGGGCATTTATCCCAGGGTGCGCAACAACTGCTGCATCTCCGGTACCAGATCCTTGCCGCCATTGGATCGTCCAGAAAGTGCGGCCTCGATGCCGGCGGCGAGAATGGGTTTCGCGTCGGCTGTTCTGCCTAATCCGATCAACGCACGGCCCAGAGCCAGATGAGACGCGACATGGGTGGGATCCAATTGTGTGGCGACCGTGAGATGTTCGACGGCTTCCTCAACACTCCCGCCTTCCTGGAGGATCTTGTTGCCGAGGCCATACCGGCCGAGAAATCCTTTCGGGTGTTTGGCGACCATGAGGCGAAATGCATCAATGTCCATGACGTGTGTCTCCGTTTGTATCGATGCGGCACTATACCATTGTCGCCCTCATTATTCATGACTACTTCTGGTGCAATCGTCCGTCTCTGCAAACCGAGACACAGCCGATCCGCTGCGGCGTTCTTCGTCGTGCGTATTTCGGGAAGTCCGCTTCGACTCAGTGAGGTGAGCGTGACGCGCACGATGGAGGCGTAGGCCCATCTCGTTGTGTGCGAGATGCGCTTCGCCAGCGATGCGCGACGCAGTGTGCGGGCGGAGGCAGTAGACGCCTTCGCGAAAATGCGGGTTAAGGAGCCGGATTCTGCGAGACTGGAATAGCAGGAAGCGCTCCCTGGAGGATCGCAGGCCGTCGTGCCTTCACGGTGATCGTGTGAATCGTCGAGGCCGGCAAGGGTGTCTTACTTGCCATATACAAAGGCGTGTCGTGCACCAATTGATTCATCAATGCGTTCAGACAGGTTTCGATCACCTGTCCCTTCAGTTCATTGATCACGACCGGACTGGCGCCGAACAGATTGTAATGAGCGGTCCCGGACGATCGCGCGTCATAGTGTGTGATGTGCCCGTCCCAGCGCTCAAGTTCCAGATGCGCCTGCGCAGTATAGTCGTAGTCCAGCTCGATGAACGGCGACAGGAGGAACATGGAGGCGCCGATCACGATGCCTTTCAAGGCCGTGGGCCCTGAATGCGAGTCGATCGTTTCGTCGAATGTGATCCGGGCAGTGACCGTTTTGCCCTCGGTTGAGGTGGCGGCACCTCCAAGAGGAATGAGCGTGGAAAACAGACGCGTTTCCTGGACAGCATTCAAGACCCGGCGCTCGGCTTCGGAGGAAGGATGTTGCGGGGTGCCGTTTTGCGACATGCGGAAGGTGTCCATCACCAACGGGACCCGTTCGTCGCTGGGCAATGCATGAGAGAGGGTTTCTTGTGGACTCGACGAGGGAGCTTTTACGTCGATCCATCGCGTGCATGCGGTCATGCTGCACATCACAACCCCAACGAGCCCTACGACCGACCAACGAACGGCAGACATCGTCATGATCATCCTCTCCTCAGAAATAGAATGAAAAGCCTCCGAAAGGCAGACTCGCATTCAGCCCAAGATTCGGGAATGCAGTTCCGGCGTTGGAAATATGATGGAAGCGGTAGCCGATGTTGGCGGCAAGTTGTGGCGTGAGAAACCAGGACACGCCCACGCCTCCTGTGAGCACAAAGTTGAACTCATTGGCCTGTTCGTCGATATTCCCGCCGAGATCAGTCCAGAAGGGGCCGCCGGTGAATTCCGCATACGGCCGGAGACGGCCCAAGGCGACGAACGTGTACTTAATTCTCGGGGTGAAGCCGACGCCATGGGTCAGGATCGGTTGGTGAAACTGGAGATAGACCATCTCGGCGCCGATCGAGACTTGCCCCCGGTACCAGCTGTCGCCGATGGGATCGGTCAGGGTCATCATCCACGACGGCATCAACGCCGGGCCATGCTGTTTGGTCGTGTGTAGCTCGGTCAGGCGGTGAGAGAACATATAGCCGGCGGTGAGTCCTACTTCTTGGGTGCCGACGGTGATTGTTGGCGAGACCTCGCCGGCCTGAATACTCGGCGCCATCAGGAAGGGGATGAGCGTCAGGACAATGAAGGCACGCGCAAGCAGGGCCATGCTGTCTCCAGGTCAATACTTTGTCGGCTTGTGCGCAGTGAAACTTGATCAACAGGCGTCCGGGTGTGACGACTCCACGGTAGCAGAGGCGTTTATACTGTCCAGCGATTTGAAAGACAGGGCCTGTCGGAAAATACAAGAATGCTGGACAGAGGATAGAATGTGTCGAGCGATGCGAGGGCGGCGAGTGGAGCGGCTACCCGGCGTGGTGCAGTGTGGTCAGACGGGCGGAGTCCGTTGGGAGCTCAGGCAGGTGGTAGCGCTGGTCGAGTGCGACGACACGGTCCAGGCAGCGTTTGGCCGAAACCAGGTCTCGGCGGGTTTCATAGATTGTGGCCAGCCACCGAAGCACCGCAGCCTCCGCCGGCTCGTTGCCGAGTTTGATGTAATGTTCCGACGCATTGTTCAGACAGCGTTCGGCCCGGACCAGATCGCCCTGGTCGAGATAACATTTCCCTAATTGGCTATAGGTCACGGCCAGCCCTTCTTCGTTGCCGACGACCCGGTGGCAATCCAACGCCTGCGTGAATGTGGCAATCGCCTGTTGCCATTCCCCGTTGCGCGCCTCTTGCAACGCCAGGTTGTTGTAGAGAATGCCGAGTGCGCGGTCATCGTTGAGTGCGCGCAAGAGGTCCAGGGCTTCAAGGTAATAGGGGCGGGCTTTATCCGGGCGGTCCGCACCGACGTGGAGATTGCCGAGATTGGCCAACGTATGGGCGATGGCGTGCTGATTGCCTTCCGTCCGTTGGATGTCCAACACTTCGCGATAACACTGTTCTGCGGTGGCAAAGTCTTGCATCAAGGCGCAGGTGTTGCCCAGGTTGCCGAGCGAGGTGGAGAGTTCTCGGGGATTGTGTGCGGTTCGGTCATCAGCCACGGCAGCTTCCCAGGCCGCGCGGACTTGCGTGAGATCGCCACGATGAAGAAAAATCCGCCCCCGATGTTTGTGCTCGTCAGCCATGGGAATTTCGTAAGGCGTGAGGCGTGAAACGTGAGGGGGGAGAAC
>JABMDE010000071.1:18422-24356 GCA_015904055.1 Nitrospira sp.
CCCGCGCACATGGGACAGGGCTCCAAAGTCACATAGAGCGTGGTGCCAGTGAGCCGCCAACTATGCAACAGCTCAGCCGCCTGTCGAATAACGATCAGTTCCGCATGAGCTGTCGGATCTTGCGAGGTTTCCCGGTTGTTGTGCGCGGAGGCCAGCACCTGCCCCTCGTGTACAAGGACTGCGGCGATCGGCACTTCGCCGGCTGCCGGCGCCAGCGCCGCCTGCTGAAGGGCCATGTGCATAAACTGGAGATCGTGATCGTGTGGCTGCTGCATGGGGCTCGGATCGTGCGGGATCATGCGGGCTAGGGCAATTGATCGGAAAGATAGATCGGGCCTGAGAGTTCGGAGCGTCCGCCGGCCGGCTCGAGGCTGACGACAAATTTCTTAGCATTGTTGAAGTTGGGCAAGGGGGTGACGAACAAGTGAGAGGTTTCTCCGCTGCCCACCTGGAATATGCCGGCACTCAAAGGTTTCTCATAGATGGCCCACACCTGATACGTCGCCCCATCCGGACAGGCAGGGAGATTGACTGAATAGAGCCATGCTTTCTTCGTTCGGGCATCGAACAGGAGCATGCCCGACGCGGGCTTCGCCATCGTCGTGCCGGCCATAGGGATTGCTTTGACGTCCGGGGTGCGCAGCAAAATGGCCAGTTCATCCTGCGGCGCCCGCACCGGCGGCCCGCCTCGCAGAGCGAGTTGTGCCTGAGTATCATCCAATTCAGCCTCACGCTGGATCAATTGGTCTTTCAGGGCTGCCACGTCAGACGTTCGGCGTTGGAGGTCCTCCCGTGACGCGGTAAGAGATCGCTCACGCTCGGCGAGGGCGGATCTGGTTCGGTCTAACTCAGTGTGTAGTTGCGCCAGCTTTGTCGTGTCATCGGCCATTTGAGTGTAGGAATTCCATGCGAGGTAGCCGCCGCCGGTGAGGAGGGCGAGGAGGACGACTCCTGTCACCCAGGCAAACAACGAGGCGGGGGTCGGATCATCCGGCGGAAAAAGATGATTCATCCATTCGCCTGGCTCGAGGCTTGGCTTATTCGGTGGTTGAGTGACAGGTTCTGCGGCGGCGGCCGGTGTTCGCGCCGCCATAATCTTGGCCTTTATGACGCGGGATGGCTGTGTGAGGGGGAGACTGAACGGGAGAAGAACGGCCACCGACTGATGTTCCTTGAGGGTGGCGTGGCAGGCGAGACACCCGGAGAGCAAATGAGCCTCAAGCACTTGCCGTTCGGTCCGTTCCAAGGCTCCAACGGCGTACAAGGGGACAGCATCTTCTAATTCTTCGTGCGTCATAACGAGCCGGTCTGATCCCAATAGCAACGCAATGCGTCGTGTAGTTTGGACATGCCCAGTTTGATGCGCGTCTTCACGGCGTCCAGCGGCTCATTGAGCCGCGCTGCGATTTCCGCCCGGGACAGCCCCTCATAATAGGCCAGTTCGATGGCCTGCTGTTGAGGTCGTGGCAAATTGGCCCATGCCCCGCTGACCAGGCTCTTGAGTTCTTGATCGGCGTGCGATCCAAATGAGCTGGAACTGCGGTCTGCGCCAGTCGGTGCCAACGGGCTCGTGTGCAGTTCACCGGCTTGGTGGTGGGGACGAGCGCCACGTATGCGCAATCGGTCTATGGCCCGACTGTGTGTCAGGGTAATGAGCCACGCGATAGGCGTGCCTCGCCCGACGTCGTAGCGCGCGACCTTTCGCCAGATTTCAAGATACACCTCTTGCAGAAGTTCTGCGGCGTCTTCACGGTTGCCCAGAATTCGTATGGCCAGGCTGTAGAGCAATGTGCAGGATTGGTCGTAGAGCTGGCTGAAGGCCTGGTGGTCTCCCTTCGCCACACGGGCCATCAGTTTGGGGTCAATGGTCGATGCAGCGAGCTGTGCCTGTTGTAATGGACCATCCATAGATATCATCTGTTCGGTGCGAACACGCAGAGTGTGGCGACGACAAGAACTATATACCTACCGGATGGATCGGGCAAAAGGATATGTGAAATACGGATGGCGTTCGGTCGCTGAGTTTCAGAAAAACCGTGCTACGCGGGAAGCCGCTTCTTCCGCTCCTGTCGCAGCTGCAGGCGTTGTCGGCATTGGAAGATTGAGTGCTGATTGGATTGCAGGTTCCCATCGCCCGCGGACAAAATCATCTTTGGTCAGCTCCACTCCGCGTCCATGCCGATGGAGATAGTCTACAAGCGACTGTTCATCGGCAAAGTTATATCGACGGACATAGACGAGCGGTGTGCCAAGTGCGACGGCTTCAACCAGAGTGCCATACCCCGGCTTAGTCAGAATGAGATCGACGGACGCCAGCAGCGTCTTAAATGAGAGCGGCAGAGATTTCGTAGAGATGAATCGAGCGCTGTCCGAAGGAATGGGCCCGTCGAAGAGGAAGCGATAGCGGGTCAGCGGTTCAAGTTGCGCAAAGGGAAGTGAAGCCTGGGGTATTCCGCCGAATCCGACGAGCACGGTCCGCTCCCCTGGAGCGAGGCGCACAAGCGCGGCAAGCTGTTCTCGGGCTGAGGCTGTCGGCTCGGCGATCGGTCCGATGTCGAGGAGAGACGGAAAGAGTTCCATCTTCGGAGCAGGAGTGATGCGTAGCGCGAGATCGGCCTTGGTATAGGCCTGTCGAATTGATTGGAGCAGTGTCTGTCCGGCGATGTCAGGCGGCGCCGGGTATTCCGAGAGAATCAGGTCCCAGGTGAAGCTGACAAGGGCGACGGTGGGAATAGCGGCCTGTGCTCCGGCTGCCACGGCCAAGTATGGCGTGTCCGCCAGGATCATGTCAGGACGGGCGGCGCGCATCGCCTCGACCTCCGCGTGGATCCGGTCGTCCCATGTGAGGTGAAACCGGTTGTGTTCGCGCCAGGTGGCGTCCACATCGATCGTCAGCGGACCGTTCTGAATACAGCCGACATCCTGTTGGACTGCGCTCAACTCCCACGGAACGGTCAGGCGGTGTTCGAAGAATGAGGCAGGGACCATTGTTCGCAGCAGCACGCGGAGATTGGGAACAAGCCGGCCCAGGGCATTGAGCACAGGCACCACTTGCGCAGCGTGACCGAATCCGTGTGCTGAGATTGCAGCCCAGAGCAGAGGCATGTTTAGAAGAGGTGAAACGTGAGAGGTGAAACGTGAAGCGCGAGCTGATTGGGATGGAGAAGCATGCAGAAGCGCACTGCTATCCTACTAATGTGTGTGTTTTAACTCAGCTCAACTGGTGGAATGGTCCGATTCCATCGGGGCGATGTTGTACAACAATTCAAGATCAAATTCCTCGACCAATTCGTTGAATGCGCGGGTTCCCATATCGGAGCGCACTTCAGCCATCACGAGGTCAATGGCCGGGGCGGCATGCTGTCCATATTGTGTCACGCGGCGTACAAGGGGACAGCATCTTCCAATTCTTCGTGCGTCATAACGAGCCGGTCTGATCCCAATAGCAGCGCAATGCGTCGTGTAGTTTGGACATGCCCAGTTTGATGCGCGTTTTCACGGCGTCCAGCGGCTCATTGAGCCGCGCTGCGATTTCCGCCCGGGACAGTCCCTCATAATAGGCCAGTTCGATGGCCTGCTGTTGAGGTTGTGGCAAATTGGCCCATGCCCCGCTGACCAGGCTCTTAAGTTCTTGATCGGCGTGCGATCCAAATGGACTAGCACTGCGGTCTGCGCCAGTCGGTGCCAACGGGCTCGTGAGTGGTTCACCGGCTTGGTGGTGGGGACGAGCGCCACGCATGCGCAATCGGTCTATGGCGCGACTGTGTGTCAGGGTAATGAGCCACGCGATCGGCGTGCCTCGCCCGACGTCATAGCGCGCGACCTTTCTCCAGATTTCGAGATACACCTCTTGCAGAAGTTCTGCGGCATCTTCACGGCTGCCAAGAATCCGTATGGCCAGGCTGTAGAGCAATGTGCAGGATTGGTCATAGAGCTGGCTGAAGGCCTGGTGGTCCCCCTTCGCCACGCGGGCCATCAGTTTGGGGTCAATGGTCGATGCTGCGAGCTGTGCCTGTTGTAATGGACCATCCATAGATGCCGTCTGTTCGGTACGAACATGCAGAGTGTGGCGACGACAAGAACTATATACCTACCGGATGGATCGGGCAAAAGGATATGTGAAATACGGATGGCGTTTGGTCGCGGAGTTTCAGAAAAACCGTGCTACGTGGGAAGCCGCTTCCTCCGCTCCTGTCGCGGCCGCCGGCGCTGTCGGCATTGGAAGATTGAATGCTGATTGGATTGCAGGTTCCCATCGCCCGCGGACAAAATCCTCTGTGGCCAGCTCCACCCCGCGTCCATGCTGATGGAGATAGTCTACGAGCGACTGTTCATCGGCAAAGTTATAGCGACGGACATAGACGAGCGGGATGCCAAGTGCGACGGCTTCAACCAGAGTGCCATATCCGGGCTTTGTCAGAATGAGATCGACGGACGCCAGCAGCGTCTTAAATGAAAGCGGCAGAGATTTCGTAGAGATGAATCGAGTACTGTCCGAAGGAATGGGCCCGTCGAAGAGGAAGCGATAGCCGGTCAGCGGTTCAAGTTGCGCAAAGGGAAGTGAAGCCTGGGGTATCCCGCCGAATCCGACGAGCACGGTCCGCTCCCCTGGAGCGAGGCGCACAAGCGCAGCAAGCTGTGCTCGGGCTGAGGCTGCCGGCTCGGCGATCGGTCCGATGTCGATGAGAGACGGAAAGCGTTCCATCTTTGGAGCAGGAGTGATGCGCAGCGTGAGATCGGCTTTGGCATAGGCCTGTCGAATTGATTGGAGCAGTGTCTGTCCGGCGATGTCAGGCGGCGCCGGATATTCCGAGAGAATCAGGTCCCAGGTGAAACTGGCAAGGGCGACGGTGGGAATAGCGGCCTGTGCGCCGGCTGCTATGGCCAAGTACGGCGTGTCCGCTAGGATCATGTCAGGACGGGCGGCGCGCATCGCCTCGACCTCCGCGTGGATCCGGTCGTCCCATGTGAGGTGAAAGCGGTTGTGTGCGCGCCAGGTGGCGTCCACATCGATCGTCAGCGGGCCGTTCTGAATGCAGCCGACATCCTGTTGGACCGCGCTCAACTCCCAAGGAATCGTAAGGCGGTGTTCGAAGAACGAGGCCGGGACCATTGTTCGCAGCAGCACGCGGAGATTGGGAACGAGCCGGCCCAGGGCATTGAGCACAGGCACTACTTGCGCAGCGTGACCGAATCCGTGTGCTGAGATTGCAGCCCAGAGCAGAGGCATATTTAGAAGACGTGAAACGTGAGACGTGAAATGTGAAGCGCGAGCTGATTGGGATGGAGAAGCATGCAGAAGCGCACGGCTATCCTACTAATGTGTGCGTGTTAACGCAGCTCAACTGGTGGAATGGTCCGATTCCATCGGGGCGATGTTGTACAACAATTCAAGATCGAATTCCTCGACCAATTCGTTGAATGCGTGGGTTCCCATATCGGAGCGCACTTGGGTTCCCATATCGGAGCGCACTTCAGCCATCACGAGGTCAATGGCCGGGGCGGCATGCTGTCCATATTGTGTCACGGCTGTGTTAATCCGTTTTCTGGCATCGTCGAGATTCACAGGCAACTCCTCTCTTGTGCAGGGGCATTCATCCAAGGGTGAGCAACAACTGCTGCATCTCCGGTACCAGATCCTTGCCGCCATTGGATCGTCCCGAGAGTGCGGCCTCGATGCCGGCGGCGAGAATGGGTTTCGCATCGGCTGTTTTGCCTAATCCGATCAACGCACGGCCCAGAGCCAGATGGGACGCGACATGGGTTGGGTCCAATTGTGTGGCGACGGTGAGATGTTCGACGGCTTCCTCAACACTGCCCCCTTCCTGGAGGATTTTGTTGCCGAGGCCATACCGTCCGAGAAATCCTTTTGGGTGTTTGGCGACCATGAGGCGAAATGCAGCAATATCCATGAAGGGCGTCTCCGTTTGTATC
>JABMDE010000072.1 GCA_015904055.1 Nitrospira sp.
AGTTGAGCAGGGCTGCCGATTTCATTGACCTTCCTGATTGACTGAATGTCAGACGGTACCATGGTTTCGGCACGCGCCAGCACTTGGCGCCCTGCGTCGACCATTGTATGGCGGAAGTCATCGTAGCCCTGCACGGTGCCCGCTTCGGCAACGACTGGATGCTCCAAAATCCCTAAATCGACACCATGGACCAGCGTGACGTCCGTCGGGCGATAGAGATGGAATATCTGGGCGATAGCGGCGAATGTCTGATCAGACCAATCGACACCAATGACGACTCTCATGCAATGGCCTTTCCCATCCAAGCATCAAAACAGTGGATGTGGCGCGATGCCAAACGGAAGCACGCGCGGTGATTCCCCGACATTGCCACGAAGACGCCACACACCGTTTTCCATGCCAAGGTAATGCACTTCTTCATACCAACTATCGATAGGAATAAAGAGGCCGCTAGTTTTCGACTTGGCCCAGAGATGCCCTGTACAGGTGACCTCCAGCACTGCATCGCGACCCGATCCGACTTTGGTTATTTTTGTGAAGAGATGCGTGCTGGCAATCTCCTGATACTCATCAAAGAGATCTTTCCAGACTTTTCGGATATCGTCCGTCTTGAGCCCATGATAGTTGTACTGGGGAGAGTAAATGGCCATGACTTTTTCAAGGTCGTGGGCCTTCATCGCTTGCTCGGCCTGCTCAAAGGTGTCGACGATGGCTTTACGCGTGGCCGCGTCGACTTCGATCACAGAACTGGTTGGAACGACGATCTTGGCCTGCGCCGTTCCTAGGCCAGTCAGGAAAATGAGGATAAGAAAAGTGGTGATGGCGACACGTCTGCTCCGGCCTCGAACGGTCATCATTCCTCCTTCTATCGATGCGTCAGCGGTTGAATACGATTCGGCCGCTGGTTTCATCTGGTCCAGGTTACTCGCACAAAATCTTCGTCCTTGCCGTACTGCAGCTCCAGCTCGCCATGATAGGCATGCTTCAACGCTTCGCCAATGCGCCTGGGCAAGTGGGTGTCGGTCGTGGAAATGACGACGCCCTCGGGCTTGATATCGATTGACATAATCCGAGAGAGCGGGTGCTCCTTCTTTTCTACGTTCTCTGCATTTTTCACTAAACCGATGACCTGTTCATGGTGTTCGTCCTTGAACTCGCCCTTGATGGTGATGAGGCCTTTGGGATAGTTGTCGCGAATCCGCAAGCAGGCAGGGCAAATGATCTCGTCGGCATCAGCCGGTTTCATGCCCCACGTCCACCGTCCCTTGTGAAACACGGCTCCGCACTCAGTACAGATGGTCGGCTCTTTGAGTTTTCCACGCAGCTGATAGGTGTCGTGCTGATACTCCTGGATAGTCCGATCATGTCGTGCCCCCAAGCCTGCCGGTGTCTTCGTTTTGGCTGTCATGCGAACTTCCTTCTCATGACCAATGAGACCGTTGAAGACGGTGCCTGTTCCTTCCACTCCGACAGTGACTCGTCGGCTAGATTCAAATACTCCACCACATCGTGATCGCTGACCTGTGCAAAATCGAGATAGTGGCTACCAACGGACAAGAAGGGGTCCGGGGTGGAAAGGACAATCAACTCATCCACCTGCGTGCGAGCCTCTTGTATCGTCTCGACCGGACTAACTGGAACAGCTCCTATCAGGCGGCGTGGTTTGAAATGCCTGATTGACCGGGTAGATACAAAGAATGTGGACCCAGTGGCAATACCATCATCCACCAGTATGACGGTGCGGTCGGTGAGCGTGGGGAAGTATCGGCCCTGACGATATAGGGCTTGCCGTCGGGCGATCTCTCCCTGTTGTACCTGAACCAACGCCTCGAAATCGGACTGAGAAAGACCGGACGTGACCACGGCATCATGATTCAGATAGATCCTGCCAGTCTCACCCACTGCGCCTATGGCATACTCTGGGTTGTCTGGTGCTCCCAGCTTTCGAGCAATGAACACGTCTAGCGGCAGGTGCAGCCCCAGACTGAGCTGATACCCAACTGCGACACCACCACGTGGAAGCGCGAGAATGATAGCGGCTGGGTCGTCGCGGAAGCGGATCAGTCGGTCAACAAGCCGACGACCCGCCTCTTCACGATCCTTGAATCTCATGGGCATCCTTTCTGTAGGGCCTGCACTTCCACATCGCTACATCAGACCGCTGGTGACGCCGACCCCGATGAGCGCTATTGCGAGCAGAATCAGGATGAGCATGAGCACCAGGTGGTGATGCGGTCTGGGTTCATTCCCATCCCAATGGATGTCCCAAGGGATTTCGAGGTAACGAGGATGGCGAAACATGATGCCCTCCTTTCTCCTTAGGCCACTTTCACTTCAATCGCTTTAGGCTTCGCCTTTTCCGACTTCGCAAGATGGACCTTCAGCACGCCGTCTTTGTATTCGGCTGTCACCTTGCTGCCATCCGCATCTTCCGGCAATGTAAAACTCCGCAGAAAACTGCCGTAGGCCCGCTCGACACGATGATATTTCTTTCCCTTTTCTTCCTTTTCGTATTTCCGCTCGCCGCTGATTGCGAGTACATCGTCATGGACATTGATCTTGATCTCTTCTTTCTTCATTTCAGGAATTTCGGCTTTGATCACATATTCCTTCTCGTCTTCCGAGATATCCACTAGCGGCGACCACTCTGTGACGGTGATGGCCTCCTTCTTATCGCCACCGGTAGAAGCTGGGGTGCGACCGAACAAACTCGACAATCGTTTCTCCATCTCATCGATCTCCTTGAACGGATTCCATCGTGTCGTCGGTTCCCATCTGGTTAATACGCTCATGACCATCCCTCCTGTGTGTTGTTATGAGTGTCTGATGCTCGGCGTCACGCGGTACTGCCCACGCCCTTGTAAAGTCAGGATCACGTCGCCTTCCCGACTGAGACGGTCGATCTCAAGGAAGATTTGATTCCACGTCAGCCCCGCACAGTTGTGGACGATTTCCTCCAGATCACACCCCGGGCAACGTGCCACAAATCCCATGACTGCTTGTGTCGGTGCCTCCTGTGTCATGACCTCCCTCCTTATTAAGGCAACCATTGCTGCGATGACACTAGTGCATTGATGGTGCCAGGGGTCGAGACAGAAAGGATCTACAAGAAAATGCGCGGTTCAAGGCAAAAGGGTGAACTGAGAGCGACTCAGAGTGAGAAGAGTCTGTGGCGTTACGGGACAGTGGCGCCTAGGAGGCTGTTGCCTCTTTCAACATTGGTCGACACAGGCAGTGAGAGCACAGTGATGTTGCCACATCAGTGTCATGAGTCTACCTGGACAGGCAATACCTGGTTCGCTGTTGCACCTTGCCTATCGTTCCTCACTGTTCTGTTGATGCTTACCCCAACCGATTGCTTGGTCCGATGAGTGCGCTTCGTATCTCCATGAGCCAAGTGTTGAAATCAATGAAAGATCTGTCCATGCCCACTGTGGCATTGAGATTGCTCAATGTAGACGGAGGCAGGAACTCGATTCCATTATTGTCGTAGAGAAGGAGTATTGCCATGAAAGTCACCCTCAGCATCATCAAGGCTGATATCGGTTCGATCGGAGGCCATATCTGTCCCTCCAGGCAATTGCTAGATACTGTTCGGAATTACATCACCAAGCATGGCTCCGCTCTGTTGATTGACCATTACGTCAGCAGTACCGGTGACGATATCGCGATCTTGATGAGCCACCGGCATGGCGTGGGACACGCAGCTGTTCATAAGCTGGCGTGGGATGCCTTCCTCGCTTGGACAGAAGTGGCCAAGCGGCAGGGGTTGTACGGTGCCGGTCAGGATTTGTTGAAAGATGCCTTTTCAGGCAATGTGCGCGGGATGGGGCCCGCCGTGGCGGAGATGGAATTCCACGAGCGGCCGAATGAGCCCTTTCTATTCTTGGCGGCCGATAAGACCGATCCAGGCGCCTTTAATCTCCCGCTCTATCTGGCTTTCGCCGACCCCATGAACACCCCGGGTTTGATGTTGGCGCCCAACATGGCGCAAGGCTTTCGGTTCGTCATCATGGATGTGAATCATACCGAAGGGGATCGGATCATCGAGCTCACTGCCCCGAAGGAATTGTACGACATCGCCGCCCTGTTGCGGGATACTGAACGGTACGTCGTCGAATCGATCTGGTCCGTCGCCAGCGGTGACCAAGCCGTGGTGGCATCGACCTCCCGGCTACATAACATTGCCGGGAAGTACACAGGTAAGGACGACCCGGTGATGCTGATTCGGGTACAGAAGGATTTTCCGGCAACGGGCGAAGTGTTAGCGCCCTATGCAGTCGGTGCGTATGTGGCAGGTGGTATGCGGGGATCTCACCAGATGCCCCTGATGCCGGTCCCGCTTCAGTCGGGCATCAGCTATTTCGATGGCCCTCCAGTGATCACCTGTGCGGCCTTCGCCATGCACGAAGGACGGCTTACCGAACCAGTGGACGCGTTCGTCCATCCGTTCTGGAACCGAGTCCGAGACACCGTCTCCGACAAAGCCATCGGCATGCGACGCCAAGGGTTCTTCGGTGCGGCCATGCTGCCCATGGCGGAATTGGAGTATACCGGCATCATGGAAAACCTAAAGGCACTGGAACCACGATTCCATGTGCGCATCGATTCGTGATTGCTGGATGCGGAACGGGAGATTATGCACCGCGTCGCTTCCGCATAGCCGCCGAGTCTCTGTTAAGACACCAGTAGGGCTCGTTCCTTGGCATGGCACGTTGCGAATCCATTCATGACATCTGGCGCGACCTCTGACTCCCAATGAGGTGTCAAGATCAGGGCCAGGCTGGAACCCACCGAGCCAAGAAGTTGGAGGAAAGAGTGCGTAACACCAGTTCGGGAGAAAGTCACAATCCATTGTCCAAGAGCCTGTAGCCTCCTGCTCCGATTGGCTGCTTAGCTGATCGGCGTTCGTGATGCCGTCGCTCATCGACGGCGGATCGAACGAGACGACGAACGACGTGGCGACGATTTTCCAACCAGTTGGAGCTGGAGAGAAACGACCCCCTGTTGTGCCCACCGATTGAGCAACACCAGCCGATCCATATACTCTCCGCAGTTGACGCAACGCCATCCGATCACGTCGTGCCCTATATGTGTAGGGCTGGCCACATCGGAATAGCTTTCCACGATCAGACCATGACATCGTGGACATTCGTGTCGTTGTGATCTCATAGCCCATCCTCCTCTTGTTGAAATTGGAACAGCGGTGAAACCGCCAGGCACTGAGTAAGCTTGAACGCCGGTTGAAGTACAGCCCGAGCAATAGGCGTGCCGTGATCAGCGAAGACCGAGAACTGTTGGGAGGTATGAGGTTGGAGGCCGCCTTCGTTACAAATAATACGGATGCTCAACCAAAACCGTGGAATTCCATAGGCCCCAGCTCATGGAGGAGCTTGCTCTCCACTTGACAGCCGAGCTCACCAAGTATGCTGTCAGTGAAGACTTGGTAAGTCTCTGAACAGCTCCGCCGTTCGGCGCCTGATTCGATTCATGCATGCCAGTAATATTTCTTTGTGCATCTAGACCATTGCCTAGTATCCCTCTCCGCTCATTTTCCCCACAATGCGTCGCGCGAGATGGGGACTTCATCAAGGAGGTGCCCTATGGCGATCGCGGCGATCGTTGCTCGCGTGCACCATGCGTTGGACCAGCTCGGCACCGATTGCTCCATGGAAGAGGTGGTGCACCTCTGTCCGGAGCTCTCGTGGAACCAAGTGTTTCTCGCGATCGATGATTTGAGTCGAAGCGGACTGATTCGTTTAATGCTGGATGGCGACAGGGCCTATCGAGTGCAGGTCCATCAGGCCGTCATGGTCGCAGCTTCCCTTGCAGCACCAGCTTCTTAGTATGAGTGTGTATTCGCACAGACTAGGGAATCCCTAGTTCTTCTCATGGTGGGGATTGTAGTAGAAATTGACCTTTCTCGGTCTCACGAGGTGTGTGGCCGGAGTATCTCGATGGAAAATCCTCAGCAAGTATCGGAAGACAAGAGTTCGACACTCGAAGAAGCGGAGGTGTCTATGGAAACCCCCATGATTCAGGAAACCGATCAGAAGTCCAGCAGAGCCACCTCGAACTCGCACTGTTCTCATCAACGGCTCATCGACGACGTCCTGACCAGGGGCGGCAAGCGGACCGGCAAGGTTCGCTGTCTCGAGTGCGGAACCGCCTTCGATGACCCCTATCAGGGTTCGAAGTGACGTGCCCGTGAATACACGGTACAACCTCGCTTGCGTAGTGCTGTCCTCCAAGAGGATGCTCTTAACATAGACGATACTTCGAGCCTGGCTTGACCTGTGCGGTATTCAGCCACAGGAACTCCTTCTAGCATTGCCGCAAAATTCCCCAGCCCATACAGTGGAGCCCGTACACATCGGTTGCTAACTAAGATGCCGAAGGCCCTCAAAGGCATCATTTATAATGATGTTTGGAGCCGTCGTTTCATTGGGGATCCGAGTGGCATCTAAGCTGCACAAGGAGCTTCCAGTTCACAGAGAACAATACAGGCGTTATGACCAAGAGAGGGGTCCATCATGGAGGTCATCATTCGTTCTTCAGGCGGTCAGCTGGAAGAAGTCGTCCTCGAATGTCCTGACCTGGAACCAGGTGTTTTGTGAGTTGGACCGCCAGAGCCGAGTGGGACAAGTCCAACCAACGGCGAAAGGTCCAGGCATCTATGCCATGTCAAACCTAGCCGCAAGCAACTCGTCGATATAACAGAAAGGAGAGTGAAATCATGCAATCACAGACCGTGAAAGAGTCGCGCAGGCGGAAGAGCACTGAATCTTTTCAAAGCCAGAAGCCGGCTGTGCCCAAGAAAGAAGCGGCCCATTCCCTGCCAGGTTATCCGCATGATGATGTGCAGGCCCATATCGCCGATCGTGCCTATGCACTCTATGCTGAACGTGGTTACCGACAGGGCCACGCACTCGATGATTGGCTGGAGGCTGAACGGGAAATTCTTGGTCTTGAATGTAACGCGTAGCAACATCCGACGAAGTTGGTCTGTTTGGACCACTGCTGAATAAGAAGGAGATGTCCATGAAGCAACAATTGCCCAGCGTGTGTGCCTTGGCCCTGTTATTGGCGGCCGGAACCTTGGCTGTCAGCGGGACAGCCTATGGCGACGAGAAAGAGAAGAACGGGAAGGCTGAGATGGCTGCCACAGCTAAGGTGACGATCGACCAGGCAGTCAAGATCGCGTTGGAAAAGGTGGCGGGCAAGGTCATCGAAGCCGAGTTGGAGAAAAAGCATAACAAACTCGTATGGGAAGTCGAGGTCATCACGGTTAAGAACAAGGTGATGGAGGTCCACATCGACGCGCAGAGCGGAGTGGTAATCGATGTGGAAGAGGACAAGTGAAGCCGAAAAAGTCTTAAAAGCAGAGTTAAGAACTATAACCCCATGTGCCAGTCTACGCATCTCTTCCTGCATCGTCCCGGGGGTGATGCAGAGATGATCTTCCTGCCTTGCACGAGAAGAGAAGAGTCCGTACTATGGCACGGTCATACGTCAGACAATAAGCAGGGATTGTGGCTGACGAAATTCACAAACTCCTACCAGCGGCTCACCTCCAACGATTGCTCGATGTTTTGAGCACGAACGGGTACCGAATTGTCGGGCCCACCGTACGGGACGGGTCCGTGGTGTGGGAAACAATCCAGTCCGTATCGGATCTGCCGATCGGCTGGCGCGACCAGCAAGAACCGGCACGCTATCGGCTGGAACAGACCGGCTCCCAGGAAGTCTTCGGTGTCGTCCATGGACCGCAGTCTCTCAAGCCATTTGTCTTCACGTCGCGCGAGCCGCTCTTGCAGATCGAGCGGAAGAAGGACGGATTCACCGCTCGCCCGACCTTTCCTCTACCGGAGAAAGTCGCTGTCCTCGGCGCTCGTGCTTGCGATCTCGCCGGCCTGGCTATTCAAGACCGGATTTTTCTGAAGGACGCTTTCCGGGACCCCTACTATGCGGCCCGCCGCGAAGGGCTCTTTGTGATCGCTGTGAACTGTACCAGGGCACTGACCACCTGTTTTTGCGCGTCAATGGAGACCGGTCCCCGTGCCCAGCAGGGTTTCGACCTCGCACTGACTGAGGTGGACGACCAGCTATTAGTCGAAGCAGGCAGTGACGCTGGTCGCGAAGTTCTCGTCAGTCTCCAGTTATCTCCCACCTCGGAAGAACTGACTGGTGAGGCCGCGACACGCATCGACGCTTGCGCACGTAGTCAGGTGCGACGGCTGGATCACTCGGGCATGCCACAAGCCCTCTACGATGCCCATGAACATCCGCGGTGGGACGAGGTGGCGAGTCGCTGCCTCGCCTGCACGAATTGCACGATGGTCTGCCCGACTTGCTTTTGTCATACAGTCGAGGAGACACCGGACCTCTCTCACCAGCAAACTACTCATACCAGATTATGGGATTCCTGTTTCACTCAGGAGCACGGGTATATCCATGGCAAGAATATGCGTCCAACAATCAAGGATCGGTACCGCATGTGGCTGACGCATAAGCTCGCATCCTGGATCGATCAATTCGGTATGTCCGGCTGCGTCGGCTGCGGCCGGTGTATCACCTGGTGCCCGGTCAGAATCGATTTGACCGAGGAGTTGCCGGCGTTGCTGATGCCAAGCGAACAGCAGTCAGCTATCAGTCGTCAGCAAGAGACGGCCGGCGGATAGCATTGCAGGAAGTACATGACCAATCCCTACCTGATTCATCCGGCGACTATTGTCGAAAAGATCCGGGAAGCTGAAGACATCAACACCTACCGGCTACAGCTTGTCGACGAGCAGACCCGGCAACACTTCCGATTCAAGGCGGGCCAGTTCAATATGGTCTATCTGTTCGGCGTCGGTGAGGTGGCAATTTCTATCGTGTCGGACCCGGATGAGCCAACGTTTCTGGACCATACTATCCGTGCCGTTGGTCGAACCACCAAGGCAATCGCTGACCTGCAGCCAGGGGACGTCTTGGGTATCCGCGGCCCATTCGGACAGGGGTGGCCGCTGGAAGAAGCACGAGGGCGCAATGTGGTGATCGTGACCGGCGGTCTGGGATGTGCACCGGTCGTCGGAGCTATTGAGTATATCTTCCGGCGTCGAGGGGACTATGGGTCAGTCCGGATCATTCACGGGGTCAAGACACCCAACGACCTGCTCTATCGCGAACGATTCGAGAGATGGGGGCGATTTCCCGATACCGAGGTGTTGTTGACGAGCGGTCAAGCGGACAAGACCTGGCACTATCACATCGGTGTGGTGACGGAGCTGTTCGAGCGCGTGACGATCGATCCTGGGAACAGCATCGTGCTGATGTGTGGACCAGAGATCATGATGCGTCTGGGCGCGCCCATCTTGATGCGACGGGGCATTCCTGAAACCGCCATCTACCTGTCCTTGGAACGGCATATGGAGTGTGGGATCGGCCTCTGTGGCCATTGCCAGCTGGGTCTGTACTTCCTGTGTAAGGACGGCCCGGTCATGCGGTACGACCGAGTAGCCCAGTGGTTAGGACGGACGGGAGTGTGAGGCGAAACGATGTCCAAGCCTGAGGGGAAGAACAACAGACCAAGGTTGGGCGTCTTTAAATTTGCCTCCTGCGATGGGTGTCAGCTCAGCATCTTGAATCTTGAGGAGGACCTGCTGGCCTTAGGTCAAACGTTGGACATCGCCTATTTCCCAGAAGCGTCCAGTGCCATGTATCCGGGTCCCTATGATATTGCACTCGTAGAGGGATCGATCACCACGGCAGAGGATGCCCATCGCATTCTGAGCGTACGACAACAGGCGAAGATGTTGATCACCATCGGGGCCTGTGCAACGGCCGGAGGTATTCAAGCGTTGCGCAACTGGGCCGATGTCGACGCGTTCAAGCGAGCGGTCTATCCTAGGTCGGAATATATTCAGAGCCTCAGGACATCTACCCCCATCTCCGAACATGTCCACGTGGATTTCGAACTGTGGGGCTGTCCGATCGATAAGCATCAGCTGCTGCGTGTCATCACAGATCTGGTGATCGGAGTCCAGCCTCGTGTGCCGGCCGACAGTGTCTGTCTAGAGTGTAAGCGGCAAGGAAATGTCTGTGTGCTGGTTGCGAAAGGGATGCCTTGTCTCGGTCCGGTGACTCGCACTGGCTGCGGAGCGATCTGTCCCAGCATGGGTCGAGACTGTTACGGTTGCTTCGGGCCGACGGAAGGTGCGCGGAAAGGGCCTGGCCTCCCGCCCAACACGGCCTCGCTCGCGAAGCACTTCCATGGTGAACTGCAACTGATTCCAGTTGAGGTCCTCCGCCGATTTCGCGGCATCAACGGAAACGCACTGCCCTTTCGTGAGGAGAGTAACGCCTGGGAGAAAAAGGCGTGAGGTATATTCTGAGGCTGTGCGGCATTCGAGGATCCAATGTCTGAAGAGACAGCGCAAACAAGGACCATTGCCGTCGATGTGGTGGCGCGTGTGGAAGGGGAAGGTGCGCTCCGTGTCACCGTGAAAGGCAAAACCGTTCAGGACGTGGAGCTCAGGATCTTCGAGCCACCGCGCTTTTACGAGGCATTCTTACCGGGGCGGCATTACAGCGAAGTGCCGGACATTGTCGCGCGAATCTGCGGCATTTGCCCCGTGGCGTATCAGATGAGCGCGGTCCATGCGATCGAGCAGATTTTCGGCCTGCGAATCGACGGCGCACTGCGCGACTTGCGAAGACTCATCTACTGCGGCGAATGGATCGAAAGCCATGCCCTGCATGTCTATCTGCTTCAAGCACCGGATTTTCTCGGGTACGACAGCGGTATCGCAATGGCGAAAGATCATCCTGCCGTAGTAACCCGAGGTTTGCGGCTCAAGAAGGCCGGCAACGCGATCATGACTTTACTCGGTGGCCGGTCTGTGCATCCGGTCTCCGTGAAGGTCGGAGGGTTCTCGCGGGTGCCGTTGCGCCGCGAGCTGGAGGGATTGAAAGACGAACTCTTGTGGGCGCGCGATGCGGCTTTAGAGACCGTACACTGGGTTACAGGGTTCGACTATCCTGATATTGTGCCGGACTACAATTTCGTTGCGCTTCGTCACTCCGATGAGTATCCATTCAATGAAGGGCAGATCGCCGCATCCAGCGGGCTGCAGATCTCGGCAAACGAGTTTGAGCAATACTTCACCGAACATCAGGTCAGCTATTCCAATGCTCTCCACTGCACATTGCAAGGGTCATCCTATTTAGTTGGACCATTGGCTCGGCTGAACTTGAATCACGATCATCTCACGCCGCTAGCCAAGCAGGTCATGGCCGACAAGGGACTTTCGCTGCCGCTGCGGAATCCGTTTCATGGCATCATCGCACGCTCGGTCGAAATCCTCTACGCGTTGGAAGAATCATTGCGCCTCGTCGAACGATACAAACCTCCGCCCTTGGCGGCGCTGCCGGTCACTGTTCGACCAGGCACCGGGATGGCCTGCACGGAAGCCCCCCGAGGGATTCTCTACCATCGGTACCAGGTAGATGGTGACGGGGTGGTTCGTGAAGCCAAGATCGTTCCACCGACCTCGCAGAACCAATCTCGGATCGAACAGGACCTGCGTTTGTTCATGCCACGCCTGTTGCATCTTCCCGATCAAGAGGTGGCGCTGGCCTGTGAACGGGTCATCCGTTGCTATGATCCCTGTATCTCTTGCGCAACGCATTTTCTGAATCTGGAAATCACACGGGAAAGGGCTGTGTGAAGAAAGACCGTCCTCATTCATCTGCCGTTCGGATCATCGGTCTTGGTAATGGCCTGCGAGGAGACGATGCGGTCGGACTCATGGCGGCTCGCCGGATCCGACAAAAAGTCGGCGACCCTGTCAAGGTAATCGAAGCAGAGATGGCGGGAGTTGACCTCCTCGAGTTGATGAAGGGCGCACATATCGTGATGCTCATCGATGCTGCGCGAAGCGGACAGGCTCCGGGCACGATCCACCGGCTCGACGCCTCAACTGGCCCGATCGGTGGCCAGATGTTTCCACGATCCAGCCACGCACTCGGCACGGTAGATGCGCTGGAGCTGGCTCGCGCAATGGGAGTGCTTCCCGCTACTGTCATTGTGTATGGAGTTGAAGCAGGCAATACGGAAGCGGGCCAACCGCTGTCGCCAGCGGTGACCAAGGCGTTAGACGAGGTCGTGGAGCAGATCGTCCAAGAATGTGAGGCCTGCCGTGCATGAACTCCATCTGATGACGCAAGTCGTGAAAGCCGTGGAGGCCGAGTTGCACAGAACGGAAGAAGCCAGGCTTTCCGTCGTGCGACTGAAGGTCAGCACGCTGTCGCATCTGCTGACTCATGATCAGGCTACACTCCAGACGACATTCGGATTGGCCGCTCGCGGTACAAAGGCCGAAGGGGCGACATTGGAGATCATCCCCATCCCAGGTGAAGCCTGGTGCCCCAAATGCAAGAGCGGCACTACTATCACAGGGTTGGGCGACGGCTGTTCGGTCTGCGGAGGGCCGGTCATCGCGGGACTGGAGGAGCCGGAAGTGGTGCTCCACGAATTGGTAGTACAGCAATGAGAAAGGTCCTGGTTCAGCGTGTTCAGGTCAACGTAGAAGGAACGGTGCAAGGTGTGGGGTTTCGCCCGTTTGTCTACCGACTGGCACATGAATTAGCGTTAACCGGATGGGTGCGAAACACAAGGAATGGCGTGTTGATAGAAGTAGAAGGCGACGCGCCAGCCGTCGAAGCATTTCTCCAACGCTTGAAGGCTGACGCGCCAATCTCAGCCTCGGTCGAAGTAATGAGCACCTGTGTTGTTCCAGTAGTCGGCGACGTGAGGTTTTCAATCGGTCCGAGCACTGAGTCGGGTCAACGAGTCCTTGTCATTCCGCCGGATCTGGCCACCTGTGTAGACTGTTTTCGTGAGCTCATCGACCCGCACGACCGTCGATTTCGATATCCGTTTCTCACCTGCACACAGTGCGGCCCACGGTATAGCCTGCTCACGGCGATTCCTTACGAGCGGTCCAATACAACCATGGCAGGATTCCAACTTTGCTCGGCCTGTCGTACCGAGTATAAAGCCGAGGCCGATCGGCGCTTTCATGCGGAACCGATTGCCTGTCCAATCTGTGGTCCACGCTTGAGCTTGTGGGATGAGCAAGGTCACGAAACCGCCAATGGCGAGGGGGCCTTGCGACAAGCGGAAGCACTGCTCCGAGCAGGGCTCATTGTCGCAGTGAAAGGACTGGGTGGGTTTCAACTCTGGGTTGATGCAAAATCAGAGGAGGCCGTCCGGCGCTTGCGCGATAGGAAACAAAGGCCGGAGAAGCCCTTCGCAGTCCTGTTTCCTTCGATTGAGGTAGTCAGCGGTTATTGTCAGTTGTCTTCGGATGAAGAAGCCTTGCTCTGCTCGCCCCAAGCGCCGATCGTCCTAGCCCGCAAGCGGCGAGATGCAGTCCTCGCCGACGCGGTGGCACCGGGAAATCCCTATCTCGGCGTCATGTTGCCGGCGATGCCGCTCCATCACCTCTTGATGGCGTCGCTCCAGCAGCCCATGGTGGCCACGAGCGGCAATCGCTCCGAAGAACCGATTGTGACCGACGAGCGGGAAGCCCTGGTTCGACTGAAAGGGATCGCCGATGTGCTGCTGGTGCATGACAGGCCGATCGCAAGACCTGTCGATGATTCAGTGGTACTTGTTGTCCCCGGCAAAGCTCAGTTGGATAACGGGGAACAAAAGGAAAAACCAAGAGCTGATGTGATGATTCTTCGGCGAGCGCGAGGCTATGTACCTCAGGCCATCCGCTGGAATGACGACGTCACAAATGGAACGGTGCGAGGTCCGATTCTCGCTGTGGGTGGACATCTGAAGAATACTGTCGCCCTTCTGACAGGCAATCGCGTTGTGCTCAGCCAACATCTCGGTGATCTTTCTACAGTTGAAGCGGACAGAGCATTCCGGCAAGCAATCGATGATCTCCAGCAGTTGCTTCATGTCACACCACGGGCCATTGCCTGCGATCTCCACCCGGACTATCGCTCGACTAACTTCGCGCGGGAGCTGGCTTCGACTTTGTCTGTCCCATTGGTCCCCGTGCAGCACCATCATGCCCATGTGGCCTCTTGCATGGCAGAACACAGGCTTGATGGTGAGGTGCTTGGGATCGCGTGGGACGGAGCTGGGTATGGAGAGGGTGGTCAGGTTTGGGGGGGGGAATTTCTGGTTACAAACTATCGAGAGTTCCGCCGATTCGCCCATCTCCAGCCATTTTGTTTACCAGGTGGAGAAGCGGCTATGCGAGACCCAAGCCGATCTGCAGCAGCGGTGTTGTGGGAACTCATAGGAGAGAAGATGCTGGTGCATGACCTTCCTTTTTGGAAAGTGACGGACGATCAGCGTACGCAGTTGGCAAGCTTGCTCAGGTCAGGCATCGCATCGCCTTGGACGACGAGTATGGGACGTCTCTTCGACGCAGTCGCATCGCTCACTGGCCTATGTTCTCAATCTTCCTTTGAAGGGCAAGCGGCGATGGCGGTCCAGTTTGCTGCGGAGGAAGAAATGGAGGCAAGCGGAGTAACGACCGAAGGATATCTGATGGATCTGGTGCCCAGTCAGAGTCCTGATGCTAAATGGGTTATCGATTGGCGTCCCATGATCAGTGCCATGCTGAACGATCTTCGCCGAGGCTGCCGTCTTGAACACATTGCCGCACGGTTTCATGCTAGCCTTGCTGCAGCTACTGTGCGTGTTGCCCAAGCGGTGGGTCTTCCTCGTGTCGTCCTAACCGGCGGCTGCTTTCAGAATCGACTGCTCCTGTCGCTGATCAAACGGCGTTTAGAGGAAGCAGGATTCACCGTGTATAGCCATACGTTAGTTCCACCCAACGACGGGGGGCTCTCTCTTGGGCAGGCAGTGGTTGCTGCGAACCAATTAATGGTCAGCAAGGAAGGTAGCCCATAGAATGTGTCTCGCAGTCCCAGGACAAGTCCTGAGCATCGAGGATGACCAGCTCCGTACCGCGACGGTGTCGTTCGGCGGTGTGACCAAGTCCGTTTCCTTGGCATTGGTGCCAGAAGCGGAGATTGGCGACTACGTCATCGTCCATGTCGGGTTTGCTATCAACCGGTTGGATGAGGAAGCAGCACGACGTACGTTGGAGACCTACGCCGACCTGGCGGCATCAAGATCGCCGGATGCGACCGAGGGTTGAGCACTTAGGATGGTGTGTTATGCGGATTGGTCTAAACATTGGTAGGCGGCTGCCTGTGTCAAGAAGCGGTGACATATGAGCGAGGCGGAGCGACCCAAGCCACAATCTATCCAGCCCAGCGTTCAGTCACTACTGGAAGACCTCCGGCCGATCCTCAGTGCTGTAACCAAGGCTTCGATTCGTGGTGTCGGGGTACATGGTTGTGCGTTGAGAGCTTCCTTGGCGAAGAGTTTTGAGTTCGCGGCGTTTGTGCACCAGAATCCTTCGCCGGGCCACGGCTTCTTCATAACCCCTACGCTTAGAGGCATTTGCGAGGATCTGACCGTACTGACTTTTGTTGCACCTCTGAGACCAGACGATCGCAACGAAGCCGTATCGCTATTGATGGCGAAGAACATCGCGGATGGTATTGCTGCACAGAGTGCTTTTTCAAGTCGATGCGTCCTTGGCAGGCAGTTTTTCAACCGCCGTTGGAAACATCGACAGATACTGAAGGGCGACTACGCGTATTTGCCAAAACTCTCGGGTGGACTGGGAAGCCGCCATGGCCGACAGTATGGTTTATGGCCAAAGCATCGTCCTTGGAGCCACTTTACTCGTACCTCTATGCCGCCACATCAATAGGGGTTCACTTCAGCCCGCATATTCTATTAAGAATGGGCTGGGGCGGGAAACCAGGTGACGTAGGCGATGAAACGGAGTGGACGTTCACAACGAACAACTTCTCTCAATACTACGCTGAGTTTAATCAGGTGTATGCGCTAATGGTGCTCCTTCGTTTTATTAACGGCCCTGCAGCGGATATCCTTCCACCGAAGGCTGTTTCGATTGTCGCCACGTTGAAGTCTTGTCTCGACATCCCACTACGATGGCCTGAGGATGTAACTTTTGAGGAGATGAACCTGAAGGGCCCTGGTTCAATTCAACGTATCTTACTGCGCGCGGCTCACGACATTGGCAATGCAGGCCCTTCGTGAATCCTTTGAGGGACAACAGCATAACAAATCGTATACAGCCGGCGGGATTTGCTCATGGCCGATGCCGAGCGTTAAGACGGCGCCCGATCCGCAAAGGACTATCCATAACCTCACCACATTTTCGATGTTGTCTATTTCGGGAATCGGAAGAATGATGTCGAGGAACAAGGTTTCGAGGAGTCACGGTCATGAAGTACGTGGATGAGTTTCGCAATCGGGCCGTGGCGACGGCCTTGGCCGAGCGGATCAAGCAGACGGTGCGTCGGCCTTGGACGATTATGGAGGTCTGTGGAGGTCAGACCCATGCGATCGTAAAGTTCGGGCTCGATAGTCTGTTGCCGAAGAACCTTGAGCTGGTTCATGGACCAGGCTGTCCGGTTTGTGTCACCTCAGTGTCGTTGATCGACCAGGCTGTTTGCCTCGCATCCTTACCTGGGGTGATCTTCTGCTCGTTCGGCGACATGCTGCGCGTTCCCGGTTCCCGTGGAGATTTGTTTGGAGTGAAGGCGGCGGGCGGAGATGTCCGGATCATTTATTCGCCGCTGGATGCGCTGGAACTCGCCCGCAAGAATCCAGATCGCGAAGTCGTCTGTTTCGCCGTGGGATTTGAAACCACTGCACCAGCCTGGGCCATGGCGGTCACACAGGCGAAGCAGCTAGGTCTCACCAACTTTAGCCTGCTGATCGCCCATGTGTTGGTACCCCCCGCCATGGAAGCGATTCTGTCTTCACCGCAGAATCGGATCCAGGGATTTCTCGCCGCAGGCCATGTCTGCACCGTGATGGGCTATGAGGAGTACGAATCCATTGCACAGCGCTATACAGTTCCGATCGTCGTGACCGGATTTGAGCCGCTCGATGTACTCGAAGGCGTTGCGATGCTGGTGAGTCAGTTGGAGGAAGGACGGGTTGAGGTCGAGAATCAGTACGTACGATCCGTCAGCCGGGAGGGAAACCGACAGGCGAGGACCATCGTTGACGAAGTGTTTGAACCAGCTCCCCGTGCGTGGCGCGGCATCGGCGAAATTCCAGCAAGTGGACTCCGCCTCAAATCTGCTTACAGCGCCTACGACGCTGAGCTGAAGTTTCAGCGGGACCTTGCGCAACTCTCAGTAGGCATTGAAGATCCGGAGTGCCAAAGTGGGCTGGTTCTTCAGGGATTGCTTAAGCCGATGGACTGTCCTGCCTTCGGGACTCGTTGCACGCCGGAACAGCCATTGGGCGCGCCGATGGTGTCGAGCGAAGGAGCCTGCGCTGCCTATTATCGATACCGGGGCCACGTGACTCGCCAATAATTTATTCTTGGATGGGTTTCTCCAACCAACCCTGTGAAAACATCTCGTCAAGGGCTTGGCATTTATATTGCTCTCCTCTTCGGTGAAGAAGGCCTGAATCTGGCGTGTGTCAGACGGGCTCTTTGAGACCGTACCGGGATGCCGGCACGTAAATCTAGCCTTGACTGTACCGACGTGGGTGGCAGGGTGCTCGCTTGTAAGGACAGGGAGGCTGGCTCAGCCGCTACACAACAGGATGGGAACTGCAACCCGCAACCTGAAGGAGGATGATGATGAAGGCTGTCATCGGAGTGGATGGGTCGAAGTATTCGGAGTGGGCATTGAACTGGCTAGGCAAGCTGCCGTTTAAGTCCATTCCCCACGTGACCGCGATCCATGGCATGGATCTTCAGTCCGTCAAACCATCGCTCATCACCCAGCCGATTGTCAGTGGTTATGAGCCCGATACGGGGGAAGCGCTTCATATGCTGGAGTGGCGTGCCAAACGAGTCGAAGCAGACACAAGGCAGCGTCTGGTCAAGCTCAGACTGAAGGGCTCATTCCGTGTTGAGCAATCCAACATCGCACAGTCGCTCATCAAACAAGCAGGATCGAATGGATTGATTGTGGTTGGAAGCCGTGGGTTGGATGCCATCGATCGGCTATTCCTGGGCAGTGTGTCGACCACCGTCATGCTCCATGCATCTTGTCCGGTATTAGTCGTGAAAGAACCCCTTCACACGTTGCGGAGAGTGTTATTCGCGACAGATGGTTCACCGTCATCCGAGAACGCATTGCAGCTTCTCACGAAACAGTTCTCAGCTCCATCCGGGGCCAAGTCGATCGTGATCACGCTGGTCCATGTCATGCCATTCTTGCGCTATACCATTGTGAAAGAAGCAGGAGAAAAGTTGCTCGCGCAGCAAGCGGCTAAGCTGGAGAAGGCCGGCTATTGTGTCCGACAATTTCCCTGTGTGGGACGAGCCGCGGAGGCAATTCTGGATGTGGCCAAACGCGAACAGCCAAATCTGATCATCACGGGAGCGACGGGTCGAAGCACCGGTGCACGATTTCTTCTGGGTAGTGTCTCGATGAAGTTAGTGCAACAGAGCGACTGCTCGGTGCTCGTCGCCCGGTAACCCCGAACCGTTGAAACCGTGGTACTTTTCAGGACGGCACCTATGCTGGCTTCTCAGTCTGGTGAGCATGAGATCGCTGAAAGAAAGCAGAAACTAATCGGCAGGTTCCTACCCGAGAAGAGCCATACCCCCCGGTGGGAGGGCGGTCTTCCGCAAGGGCAACCCATAGAGAGATGAAGTCTCTCTATGGGAGAGAATCTGCCCCTGAGACGGGATGCTACGCGCTCTTCTTGTAGACGATGATTCCACCCAGGAGAAGTACGCCCATCACGGCTGCGAACAACCACATCGTTCCCATAACGGCTCCTTTCATGAAGGCAAATGTGAACTTCTGTTGCCTGATTAGAGCAACTCTTATGCTCGAATCGTCGGAAGGAGACTGTTTCGGAACTCCTCAGAAAATAACGCATCTCACATCACCCGTGCGAAACGGATTCGGTTGAACTAGGGGAAATATCCTCAACCCTGTCTAAGTGATTGGACAAGGGAAGATGCGGGACTGTCGCATGCGCACATTGTTGTGGAGAGAAGGTTGCGAGAGACGCTCAGGTGCATAAGATGTCGACAAGTCCTGATCGGGGTGCGCTTACCAGCTACTGTCGCGTTTTACCACGGTCTTGATTGCGCACCGTAGCAATAGGCCACGATGTTGGGTGGACAACCTGACCTTCCCCCGATTCCGTGGACACCTGGTTACGCCACTGCCGTCCTCGCTTCATACTCGGCCGGGGAGTGCTAGCCGAGGGTCGAGTGCCGACGCTGCCGATTATAGAACACCTCAATGTACTCAAAGATATCCTGCCTCGCCTCGTCACGGGTGGCATAGTGCCGATGGTACACAAGCTCACGCTTGAGCGTCCCGAAGAAACTTTCGACGCAAGCGTTGTCCCAGCAGTTGCCTTTGCGGCTCATGCTGGAGATGAGGCCGTACCCAGTGAGTAGGCGCTGGGAGCTCGTGGCGGCATACTGACTGCCGCGGTCCGAATGGTGGAGGAGCCCCGCCGTGGGGGCTCGGTTTGCCAGCGCCATCGTGAGGGCCTGCTCAGCCAGCTCGACCGTTAACCGCTGGCCCATGGCCCAGCCCACCACCCGGCGTGAGTACAGATCCAGGAGGACGGCCAGGTAGAGCCAGCCCTCCGTCGTCCACACGTAGGTGAGGTCGCCAGCCCAGACCCGATTCGGTGCCGCAACCGTGAACTGGCGATGCAGGGTATTCTCGGCTACAGGCAACCGGTGATTCGACTGCGTGGTGGCGCGCCACTTCTTCACGGTCTTGGCTCGGATGCCGTCCTGATGCATCAGCCGAGCGACGCGGTGTTCGCCAATATGGTGGCCCTGCTTGACCAGGGCGTCCCAGATGCGGGGACTGCCGTAGGTGTCCCGCGACTCCTGGTGCATCACTCGAATGGCCGAGAGTAGCCTACGCGCCTGGATGGACCGGGCACTCTCGGGCCGTGCGCGCCATGCGTAATAGCCCGCCGCCGAGACGGCGAGGGCGCGGCACATCAGCCGGATGGGATAGCGACGGTCATGCTCCTGGATCGCTCGGTATCTCATTGCGATTCCCTCGCGAAGAACGCCGCCGCCCGTTTTAAAAAATCCCGCTCCTTCCGCAGCGTCTCGTTCTCTCGCTTGAGCCGGGCCAGTTCGTCGTGCGCGGCGCGCATCGACTGGCGCGTGCCGCCCTGGGATTCGACCTGTTGCTGTTCGCTCCTCCAGCGATACAGCACATTGTCAGAAACCCCGAGTTCCCGTGCCACCTGGGCCACAGGCCGCCCCGATTCCCGCGTGAGCCGAACGGCTTCGGACTTGAATGCGTCGGTAAATTGACGTCGCGTTGTGGTTGCCATGCTGACCTCCAATTTCATGATTCTCCCACTTATGGAGGTGTCTGTGAAATCAAGCAGAGAGGCTTCGCCTGAAGAGCTCGCGGGTTAACCGAAGAGATGGGGAACATGATCACGTGAGGTATTTATCCGGCGGTGCAAAGAAGAGCGGCTTGGCCTGATGAGCCGCCGGCTCATACGAAGTGCGGTGTGGTGCGCCCGACAGGACTTGAACCTGTAACCTTCTGATCCGTAGTCAGATGCTCTATCCATTGAGCTACGGGCGCATACCAAAACAGTGCGAGAGTCTGTGTACTGAGCATTGAGTCAGAGAGCACATGTGGTGACAGCGCTTTACGCCGTCTTCGTCTCAGCCCTCTCCACTCAGCACTGCTGGAACTGGTGTTTATACAGTTGTCAGGGAGAGGGGGTCAAGTGGAGGAGTGGTATGGGGTCGTGTTTGGGAAAGGGGAATATTAAGAGCCCTTCTGTCTTGCAGGGCTCCTAATAGATGCTCTTGCTGAGTTCCGAGGAGTGCACGCTTTCATTGCCAGCCGTATCAAGGGCTGTAATGGAAAAGAAATAGGTCGTATTAGGCTGCAGATTCGTGACTTGATGGGCTGTGACATTGCCCACCGCAATCGATGTGCCGTAGAGGCCGGACTGAGTTCCCACATAGACTTTATACCCGGCAAGGTCGCTTTCTGTGTTGGCCGCCCAACTTAAAACAGCGGATCTGTTTGTCGCGGTTGCCGCATTGATGGTCAGTGTAACCTGGAGGGTCTTGCTTGTCGCCCCGGTCGCAGAGGCTGTAATGGTGCTGTTGTAGGTGCCGGCTGCAAGGCCGTTGAGGTTGACACTTGCCAAGACGGTGCCGTTGTTGGTGCCTGATGCCGGAGAAAGTGTGAGCCAGGAGGCGCTCTCTCCAACGACCCAGGGCATGGTTCCTGTTCCAGTATTCGTAATGGTAAAGGATTGGGTTGCCGGATTGGGTCCTGCTGCAGTTCCCGTGAATGCCATGCTGCTGATACTCAGGCCTATGACCGGATTGGCAGTGGGGGCAGAATTGACGGTGAGAGTCACGGGAATGACGTGCGGTGTGTGAGCCGTGCCTGACGCTGTGGTGATACTCAGGCCTATGACCGGATTGGCAGTGGGGGCAGAATTGACGGTGAGAGTCACGGGAATGACGTGCGGTGTGTGAGCCGTGCCTGACGCTGTGGCGGTGATGGCGGCTGTGTAGGTACCGGCCGTAAGTCCGGTCAGGTTGACACTGGCGGAAATAGAGTCTCGTTCTGTCGTCGTCGTGCCGGAAGCTTGTGTAAGATTCAGCCAGGCGGCATTGGCGTTCATGCTCCACGACAATGTTCCTCCGGTTGGATTTGTGAGATTGATCAGCTGTGCTGCGGGGGCTGTTCCGCCTGCGACGCCTGAAAAACTGAGTGCTGTGGGGCTAAGCGACATGCTTGGAGTCGCTGATGTGGTGCCTGTGACCGTGAGGGTGACAGGAATCGCGGTCAGATTCCTATGGCCTTTCAGCCCATCGATTGCAATGACGACGGTGGTCGAATACGTCCCGGTTGAAAGGCCGGTCAAATTGATGCTCATCGTCAGTTGGTCGCGCTCTGTTGAAATCGTTCCGGACGACGGGGATATCGTCACCCAGGGGGATCCAGACGTCGCAGACCAGTTTCTCGTCCGGTCGTTGCCCTTCCAGAATGTGATGGTTTGTGACGGTGGAGTGGCGTCTCCCTGTGTGCCGGAAAAGCTGAGGGCGGATGGACTGGTTGAGAGGGCCCAAGCCTGAGACTGCGGCGAGAGCAGCAGGACGGTTGCCGTGATAATGAATGTGACCAAACAGTTCATAGCATGAGAAACAAACCGGGCGATGGCATCAGATTTGTGAAAGCTTTTGTCTAAAGTCACTACAGCCTCCCTCTATTTCCAGTGCCGTCGAGTACATTCTGAATTACGTCGAGTGCAAGCCTGGCACGGGTTTCTGTCTCTGTAATGCTGTTGAGCAATGCTTGTGCCTGTGGAGGAGAGAAACCGCCTACACCGATAATGTGAAGTTTGGCGCGGAGTTCCCTCTCTTCGTGGGAAGAACCATACGACGGAATGGACAATGCCCTGTGTAGCCGATAACCTGCGCCAGTGGCCAAGTTTCGCCCTGTGAGGGGGGAGATCCCCCGTATGCGACTATTTCAAGAGTTCTTTCACACCGCGCCGCTCTGGGCTACAGTCAACCCATGCGGCTGCAAGCCTCCTCACTACACGAAACGGCGGTACTCACCTGTCCGAAGTGCAGCTTCGAGCAGGAAGAGGGATTGGAGTGCCTGCGGTGCGGAATCATTTTCTCGAAGTTCAAGTCGCCGGCGCGGGTAGTCGAGAAAGAGACCGCGTGTCCTGTTGAGTCGAAGGCGAAGCCGGAGACGCCACGGTTCTGGTCTCGGGTGTTTCGTATGCTGCCGTGGATTTCGTTGACGCTCACCGCCGGCGTGCTGTTGCTGATTCTTCGTCAGGCCCCTCCACTACCGGTTCAAGCCGATCCGCAAGCCGCCGATCGAGTCGCAGGCAAGATGGCTCAGCTTCAGTTGGCCATGGCATTGAGCCAACGTCACTCAACGACGCTCAATGAAGCGGAACTGAATCAGTGGATGCGCGACAACCTGGCGATTGCCTCCACACACCAAGCGCGGCAGGCCGGTATTCCTGTCCCTGCCGGCCATGAGGCGGAGGTCCAGGAGGTGCAGTCTGCGTTGAAGGACGTGCGGATGAATCTGACGGGCAACCAACTGAAGGCGTACGCGCTGTTCGTGCTCTATGGGAAAGAGATTTCTCTGCAACTGGACGGGACAATTGAAACTCGCGACGGGGGCATTCGATTGAAGCCGACCGCAGGCAAATTGGGCTCGATGCCCATTCCCTCGTCAACGCTTGATCGTGTTGCCCAGCAATTGTTCGAGTCGAACCAGAATCGGGAGAAGTTTCAGCTCCCGTCTCAGATCGAATCGGTCCGGATCGAGAACGGCACGCTGGTGATTGCCACCAGGTAAACGGACGCTGCCTCCGCGTGCTATGTTCCCCCCGAGATGACCGGCCGAATTTCGATGTGATCCTGGTCGGCGAGCATCTCGTCTTCGGTGACCAATTCATCGCCGCGAATGACCAAATGCGCCTCGACCACGAGATTCAATTCTCGCAGGACATCCTTGGCCCGTTTCGGCCCCTTGATATCCACTGTGCGGGAGGGATGGCTCAGTTGAATATGCATGGTCGCATCATATGCTCCGAGTAGACCATCGGGCAAGGGCTGACTGGTGAGGGGGGCGGGGATTAGAGACAGACGCACACAGGGTAGCGTGATAGGAGTTTCTGGTTTTGAGTGTCGCGTCTCACATTGTGAGATCGGTTTGGCGGCTTGAAACCCGGAACTCGTCATCAGAAACGTCCGAGCTGCGAGAGACGAACGACGGTTTCTACGATCCGTGAGAAAGTGTGAGTTGTGCCCGGGCGTAGGTGAGACCCTCTTCCAGGGTTGAGAACAATCCATCCAATTGAGCTTCGTAACAGTCGTCAAGCAGCCGGCCCACCTCAGGGCCTGGCGGCACGCCCAGTTCCAGCACGTGGCGGCCCATGATCATTGGGATCGGGGCCTGGGTGTCGACATGCATCGTGCGCGCACGGTCCAGCAGCCATTCGCCTGCGGGAAAGCCGTCGAAGGGCTTCGGCGGACGCCCTGCATGATCGGCCCGCGCCACACGTACCAGACAGTCGATGCGTCGCACTTGTCTCGCCAGGCGGCGCACGGCGCTGTCGGAGGCGTGCGCATCGTATAGCGCGCGGGGCCTGAGGTGACACTGGACGAGTGGAATCACTTCGCCGATGAGATCCTCCTGGTTCGTCAGCCGTTCGAGAAAGCGTCTGGTCGGTGCCGCTCCTTCCTGTTCGTGCCCGCGCGAGGTAATCCGTCCATTGTCGGCTCGGGTCGTCAAGGGTTTGCCGAAGTCGTGACAGAGGATGGCGAGTCCGACAAGCAGATCCTCTTCCCGCTGCCCGGTCCGTTCTCCGGCGAACCAGTCCAGACAGTGCAGCGTATGGATCCAGACATCCCCTTCCGGATGCCAAAGGGGATCTTGCTCGCAACCTTGGAGCGCTGCCAGTTCCGGATAGAAACGGAGCCAGCCGGTATCGCGCAGGAATGTGAGCCCCAGCGACGGCGTGATCCCTTGCACCAGGAGCTTCTTCCACTCCTCCCACAGCCGTTCGTTCGGCTGTCCATCTTGAGACAACGTCTTGCATAGTTCGACCGTTTCCGGTGCGGGAGTCAGCTCGAATCGTGCGGCCAGCTGCATGCCGCGCAAGACGCGCAAGGGGTCTTCGGTGAAGCGGTCCGACGCATGGCGCAGTACATGGGCGGCCAGGTCGGCTCGGCCGTTGAAGGGATCGCGGAGTTCCAGGGTATCGGGGTCCCAGGCCATCGCATTGATGGTGAAATCGCGGCGGGCCAGGGCTTCGTCGATGTCCATGTCGGGATCTGCCTGTCGAAGCAAGCCTGATACGGACCCATGGTCCGCGAGGAGGCGGGAGGGAATAGAAATATCGACGGGTGTGCCCGCGAGCTTGAAGACGCCAAAGGCCTTTCCGACGAACTGAACGGAGAATTGCTCTGCCAGCAACGCATGGAGGCGTCCCGGCGGAATTCCGAATACTTCAAGGTCCAAATCGCGTGGCTGACGGCCCTGTACGAGATCGCGGACTGATCCGCCCACCACCCAGGTTCGCCCGCCGGCCCGGCGAATGAGCGGTTCAATCTGCCGGAGCGTTCCGGCCAGTGCATGGTCTTCGATACGAAAACGAACAGGCATCAGATCTCCACCTCACGAAGGGACTTCGCCGATTCTTCCGGCGAGACCGGGTTGATGTAGAAGCCGGTGCCCCATTCGAAGCCGGCAACCTGGGTGAGCTTGGGAATGATTTCCAGGTGCCAGTGGTAAAACTCGCCGGTCCGTTCGTGCAGCGGCGAGCTGTGCAGCATGAAATTGTAGGCGGGGCGGGCAAGCACTTTATCCATG
>JABMDE010000073.1:0-7636 GCA_015904055.1 Nitrospira sp.
GCGCTCGAAGAACAGGCGGTCGAAATCACCATGGCCGGCCCCTGCAATCCGAGACAGGTCCTCACGAAATGCCCCAGAGAAAACATGTTATGCGTATATCGATACCGCGGGCCGTACCAGGCCGGCAGCCTATCGGTATGTAGATCGCGCTCACGGTAGGCATGTTCGGTTTCGAGAATCCCGGACGTGCTGGTGCCCATTACGACCGCGATCCGATGGGCGCCGTATCGCTGCTTCGCCTCCGCCGCCGCCACCATGAAACCGTCCTGCTGAAGGCCGAGCCACGCCAACCGGTTGTTTCGGCAGTCGAAGGGCTGCAGTTCGTCATCGAGTGAAAAATCCTCGAGGCCGTCTACTCGCCCGATTGATGTCTTCAGCGCCACATCTTCAAAGTCGCACGGCTTCAAGCCTGATCGGCGGTTGCGAAGCGCCTCCAGGACAGGCCTGACTCCTCTACCGTTCGCCGTCACGAGGGTATAGGCAGACAAGGCCAGCGGGGGCATCGGTTTGACATCAGGCACCAGAATCCTCCCTCTGCGCCATCAACCCTGAAAAGAGGAGGCAACAAAACGATCCGCAGGCTGCGGTCAATCCAATTGCATGGAGCACGGGGATCTTCGAGAAGGCCAACAGGCCGAACACAAGAATCGTCGTCGTGCTACAGACCAGTAAACCAAACACGGTCTTGGCTCGCTCGATTTCAGTCCCCTCCTGTCGATTGAAGAACAGAGAATAATCGAGCCCCAACCCGATCACAAGCAGAAAGGTTGCCACATGAAATAATGAAAGCGACTCACCCGATCCGTTCACGACGGCAGCCACAACAATCAGTGCGCAGCCGATCGGGGCAAGTATCGGTCCGAGCCGAGTGATCGACCCCAACCCGACTGCCAGCGAAACCGCAATAGCCACGGTTCCCCACCCCACTATTTGCGTCATCCGATTGCGATAGGCCCGCATCAGCCGATTCGATTCTTCCTTCAGATCCACATAACTCACCGAGGTGTCTCCCCAGTCTGCAACCGCCGTCTCAAGTTGGCGTCGATCGAGGACTCCGCGGAGCGGAATAATAGCCAGCCATTCACCCTGATGCGAGAACAGCAACGAATCCAACTTCATTCCCAATGCCATCCCCTTGAAGGTTTCTCGATCAAGAGGCGGCTGCCTCCGTGCCTCATCGACCGCCGTCACGAATGGAGTGAACAGCCCGGGCTTAAACGGCAGCCCTTTCTGCGCGACATCGAGATTCCTTTCAAGCACCTCCCGATCAGGCAAGGCCTTCAGCCGTTCCTGCTGCACATGCTGGCTCGGCAGATAGCGCGAGACAATGTCGTAGCCGGACAACACACGACCTTCTCGCAGCTGCTCCAGCCTCGGCATCAGGGTTTCTGCCTTCACCAAAAGATCCTCAACGGTTGTTCCTTCGACGACAAATAGATCCCGCACATCCGGCGCGCCCAGTTCCTGTCGCAACTGCTGATCCAGCTCTTTCTTGTCCGCCGACAGGGGACTCAGGCTTTCCAGGTCTTCCTGCCAGAGCGGCGTATCACGATTGTCGCAAGAATGACCACCACCGGCACCACAATCCTCGCTTTCGGCAGACCATCGACCACGCGCCCCAAATCCGGTCTGATTTCCCGAGGAACAAAACCGGCAGGGACGCAGACAGGCAGCACCCACCGAGTCACCACCGCCGCCGTGCTCAGCCCTGCCAAAGCAAAGAGTCCCAGTTGCGCCAAGGCAGGAAAGCCGGCAAGCAGCAACGATGAAAACCCGATGGCCGTCGTCACAATCCCCAGCCGCATCGTCGGCCAGATCGCGCGCATCGTTGCCGGTGCAGACTCCTTCCGAGTCAGATGGCTGAACAAGTGAATGGGATAATCGTCCACCACGCCCAATAGCGTAATGCCAAACCCCAGGGTAATACCGTGAACGAACCCAAACGAACTATTCACCGCAACCAGGCCGGCCAGGATTCCGCTGGTCAGCGGAATCAGGCTCAAGGCCAGTAGAATTAGCGATCGATAGGTGACATAGAGAAAGACGCAGACCATTAGAGCCGCCGCGACAGAAAGCCACCGGATCTCTTCCTCTATCGTTTGCTGGATTTCCACCGCAAAGACCCCAGGGCCGCTCATGAGCATTCGGACTGATGGGGAGTCCCCACGGTTCCGTTCAAAGACCGTCTGGATATGCTGTTGAATCGCTGCCTGCGCCTCGGCATCGAACCCGGCGGCTTTGGTTTGCACCACGAGCAGGGCCCGGCGGAGGTCCGCCGACATCCAGACCTCTCGATGCTTTGTCGGCGCCTCCCGCTCAGACCACGACTGGAGAATCCCCATGAACTCACCGGTGGGATCGGACGGAATCAATTCTTTAATGAGAAAACTGAGTGGAGACTGCAGATCCTCCAGCCGTCTCTCCAGCGCTTCGCGCAAGGAGCCGGGCGAGAATGTGCTCGCTTGCAGAGTGGCGCTGAGCAGGTACCGCAGCCGAAATAAAATCTGCTGCTCATCGGGAGAAATCCCCTGCGCGCCGTTCCCCACAAAATCGATGTGGACATTTCCTTGTAACCCATCGCTCAGTCCTCGACTGAGTCTGGCTAACTCGTCCGGATGTGCCCCCTCGATCGCCACAAGAATCAGCCGACCGGCGAGACCCGACCGCACTTGAGTCAGTAACAGCCGCTGGGTATTGGTGGTCCCTTCAGGAAGGAGATCGCTCAGATCGCTATGGACCGACAAGCCGGTCACTGTGACCCAAAGTGCGCCGACAAAGCACAGGATCCAGACAAAAACCGGCCACCGAGCGGCTCTCATTTGGCTGCCCCTCGGCGAAGCGTCATCACCGATCGGTCGCCATCCGCCATATGGATCACAATGGTGCTGATCCTCCCCTCGGAGCCCGAGAATACAATGTCTGCAGCCATCGATCGCCCAGCCGGGTCACGAGGATGCAACCGCAAGGTCCATTTGAGCCTGGTTCCCTCTATGGCCGTATCATATAACTGCATGAGCCGGCCTGCATCTCCGGTAAAACTGACCCGAAACGCCTCGACGAATCCGCGCAGGCCCGGATAGTCTTCCAGTGAAATGGTCTTCTTCATGCGCTTTCGTTCGCTCTCGAAGGTCACGACGTCCCCCTCGACGACATAGCGCTCACGATACGGTTCCACTATTTCTTTTTCCAGCCGTGACGGAGGTGTGAAGCGCAACAGGCCGCGCACAACGAGTGGCGCGCTCAGCAACGAGGAATACGTCGCCTCTTCAAACGACACCGACGGCTCTCGCACACGGTCAAGCGCAGCCATGACCTGCTCAACCGTCCACCCCTGACTCTCAGGAGCTCCCTGAAGCCTCATGCTCTCCTCAGCTGCTCCATGCCCAGGTCCGATGAAGAACAGAAGACACAGTGGCAGCAACCAGTTAATTCGAATCATCCCAAAACCCATAGAAGTTGAACCAATTGTCCGGCGCAAGGCGGCTGACTTCTTCGAGACGACCGGCGAATCGTTGCACCTCCTGCGTCACGTTGACATCCCGGCGGTCATGCGGCACACAGACCTCGCCACTGAATGACTCAAGACGCACCTCATAGCAGTTCCCTCCCTGATAGAGCCCGAAAAACAGCACCACCGGCGCCTGAACGACATGCGCCATACGGATCGGCCCGGTCGGAAATCTGGCTTCACGTCCAAAAAATGAACATGCGATAGTCTGATCATGCGGCGTCACACGATCACCCATCACTCCGACAATCCCGCCCTGTTCGAGACATTCCTTCACTTGCAGGAGCGCATGAATCCCGCCCGTTTGGATTACCCTGTCGGCCATCATGGGATTCAAGGTCTGGGTCAGTTCGCGGATCAACGGAGCATTCTGTTCATCCATGAGGACCCGGATATCGAGCTGCCGCCCGAGGAGACCCATCGCCCGGACCGCCTCGAAACTTCCGAGATGCGCGCCTAATAACACACAGCCCCGTCCCTTGGCCAGCTCGCGATCCAGCACATCCACGCCATGGAACCGGATATCGAAGAGATCAAACTGTCCACGGAGAAAATAGACTCGGTCAAGAATCGTGGACGCGAATGCGTGATAATGGCGAAACAGTTCGCCCCATCCGGCAGGCCGGCCAAGCGCCCGCTCACGGAATCGCGTAATGGCCCGGCGGGCAGATCCCGATCCCAGCAGGTAATACACACAAATCGGATAGAGCAGCGCGCGGGCGACCGGACGGCCAAGGAATTGCGCCACCCAGGCCATGATCCGGATACCGGCGCGACTGCCGCGCTCCGATTGCTGTCGCCACGCGAGACTCACGCCCCTTCCATCTGCGTCGCCGCCCCGGCCACCAGCTCAATCACACCGGACGCAATGAGCCTGGTCCCGACCAGGCAAGAAAACGAGGCCAGCGCAACCTCATCCTGATCCACACGAATAGTGACGGCCTCACCGGGCTTCAACGGGGAGGAGAATTTCACCATGGGCAATCCCCTCACCGACGGCGCCGCCGCACTATGACGCAACGTCTCGATCACTTCGCCAAGCAACACCACGCCCGGCACAACCGGGTGTCCGGGGAAATGTCCCGCGAGCGACGGATGATCGTGGCCGATTGACACCGTTCGTTCATGCACCATCGCCTTCCCTCTCCAACCATTGCCGGGCCAACTCACTCACGGATTCTCGTGGAAGTTTGCCGGTCGCATTCCGTGGCAGACTCGGCACGCACACCAACGGTCGAGGCATGAATACCGGATCGACATGTGCGCGCAACTTGCGCTGAATCTCTTCGCTGGTTTTGCCGGGAGCCACGACAAATGCCATGAGCCTCGTCACAAGGCCGGTCTCCTCCTCCGGCAAGAAGAAAACTCCGTCCTGAACACCGTCGATCTGCAACAGTGTCTGGTTCAAATCACCGAGCGAGACACGATGGCCTGCGATATTCACCTGATCTGCTTCCCGGCCATGCACGATGAACGTTCCATCCGAATCGACTGCCATGCGATCCGGCACCGGCACAGGCGCCGGAAGATACCAGGCCTGCACCAGACATGAGGATGCGTCCTGCGCCACATGCACCCCTTCCAGCGGCCGCCACCGGTCGCCGTCAATTGTGCGCCGTTCGGCTATGCTGCCGGCTTCGGCAAACCCGAAAATTTCATGGACCTCGGCTTGAAAATGCTCTTCAGCCTGCTGTGCTATGTGACGGGACAGTGGGGCCGTCGCAGAGAGGATACGTCCTCCCGATGGCATACGAATACTCTCTGACAGGCAGGCACGAAGGTGCAATGGCGTCGTCACAAGCATCCATCGACTCGCCGCATCGACCAGCACACTCCTGATATCGGCAGGAAACAAGGGGCGCCCGGCATGCATCGCCAACCCGTGCATGATCGGCAACATCACAGACGCTTCCAGCCCGAACATGTGCTGATGTGGAACGGTTGCCACCACCGAAAGCCGATCCCCCGTCTTGATCCCGAGTCTCGCTCCGGTCGCCTGAGCCACAGCCGTCAAGGCTCCCCACGTCTTCTTATTAGGCACCGGCCTGCCGGTGCTTCCTGACGTGAACGCGACAGCCACGACTTGATCCAACAGAATCCGTGGGATATCTCCCTGCCACGAGGCCTGGCCTCCCCGAAGTTGGATGGAAACAGAATCGATTCCCTCGATGGCATCGTCTCGATCCGTCAACGCATAGCTTCCGGGGTACTCTCCGGCGATCCGAAGCAGCGTGTGAGACGCCCGACTTTGTGGAAGCAACGTCACTTGCCGCCGCATGATGGCGGCAGCGAATCCTACGAGAAAGTCATAGCGGTTGGTTGCAAGATTCAGCGCCGTAGGCCGATCGGGCAATGACTCTGCCAGGGACGCCACATCGGCCAAAAACTGTCGGACGGTGCGCGGCCCTTTCTGATCCCAGGCCAGCACATCGTCGACATCATAGGGGCCGATCAAGGGGGTCTCACGCATGGCCCTATCGACCGTCACTTCGTGCGGTTCTTCTCAATGGCGCACGCCAACGCCCGCAGGGATGAAAAGATCGTTTTGATCTGCGGATCGCTCGACTTGAGTTGATACCCGTAGGTTTGTGAAATCGCCAGCGAGAGTTCTAACGCATCAATCGAGTCCAACCCCAACCCGTCGCCGAACAACGCAGCCTCCGGTTCAATGGCAGCCGGATCGGTCTTCAATTTGAGCGTCTGCACAATGAGCTTGGCGAGGTCTTGTTCAAGCAACGATGTGCCAGACTGTTCCATATCTATACCGAATCCTTTACCGCCCGATAGTCTCGCAAGAGCCCGCTGAACCATTCTTTCACGGTACAGGTTCCAAAACCCGATCCCTTCAACGCGTCAACAATGGTTTCAGAAGGCACGCACTGTTCCGTTGTTTCCCACCAATAGGCCATCAGTTTCTTCATATCCTGATTGCCGGTCCCGGTGGCAAACGCGGCCCCTAACAGAGTCTTGATATAAAACCGTGACAGAAGCAGTACGAGCGCCGATCGGGGTCGCGAGATCTCCAGTAACATGACGATCCCTCCCGGCTTGAGCACACGCCGGTACTCGGCAAACGCGCCCCGAAGATCCGGCACATGCCGAAGCGCATAGCCCATGCTAAGAAAATCGAAATGTCCGTCTGGGAACGGCAGCCGTTCGCCGACCCCGCGCACTAAATTCCGGCACGGGCCCTTCTGGGCTTCGCGCAACATGCCGATGCTGGGATCGAGTCCGACGACTGAGCCGGACGGACCGACCACGCTCAGTGCGCATTGCGTCACCAAGCCCGGTCCGCACGCGACGTCGAGTACCCGCATCCCTGGCTTCAGTCCCGCCGACTCAAGCGCTTTTTTCCGATACCACAATCCGGACCCGAACCCGGTCGCCTTGTCGATATTGCGATATTGATAGGCTGTCCGGTTGAACAGCTCGTTGAGAAATCCCTGCCTGGCATCCTGCTCGTCATAGTACTGGCGTAACGGCGGATGGGGGGCGATCGGCTCAACGGCCTGATTGGGATGCTGCTGACCGGGCTGTTCAGTGGATCGATTCATAGAAAAATCCCGCGTGTCTGATTACTACACTTGTAGCAGGACACTCTATACACGGGCAAGAGCAAGTCATCCGCATTCTTCAGTATGCTTTTGAGACGACACCACCAGCTCCGCAGGATGCTCAAAAAGGCCTCGGTTCTCACCCGCCCACCCCGGTGCGCCGAGACGCCCCGTTCCACGGGCAAGGCCGAAGCGAGCGAAGATGGCGAGGCGCACGCTTCGGCACGTTGAGCCTCTGAGCGATGCGACCTGCCTGCGCGAAGCGCTTCGGCGAAGGCAGGGAACGCCGCTGGCGGACTGTTTCAGCATCCGGCTAGAAGAATGCTTGGAGAGAAACCACCACATCATTGTCGCGGTCGCGGTGGTTGTAATCCATCCGCACCGCCCAGTTCTGGGCAAGGGTGACACGTGAACCGGCATACCAACGAATATCGTCCGATTGATCACCGAACGGATATCGGCGATACGACCACGACACCATCAGTTTCCAGCGATCGGTGACATCTGCCAACATCCCCACCGTAGCGCCTCCACCGACACGATGCCGCTCCTCATAGGCCTTGCTGTAGTTCGC
>JABMDE010000073.1:7756-17305 GCA_015904055.1 Nitrospira sp.
CGGTGACATCTGCCAACATCCCCACCGTAGCGCCTCCACCGACACGATGCCGCTCCTCATAGGCCTTGCTGTAGTTCGCCTCGGCCTCGGCAAACGCAAAATAGACTTCCCGATTGAGCACATGGGATTCCATCGCCGCCCCGACTCCTCCATCAACCACCACGTTATCACACAGTTGGCAGCCCCGCCGACGGATGGTATCCATCCCCACATTCACCCTCCAGGACGGCGCCCGAAACAGGTCGTCGATCGGAGAGAGCGACAAGATGTTGATCAACGTCGCCCGTTCGACCCTGACACGATATTGTAACGCCGTACCGTGACTGCAAATGCTTCAAGTTGCGCGTCCGGCGTGTAGCCCGGCTCAGGGTCAAGCAGGTGGTGATAGACCGCACGGAACGATGCTTCTTCAAACGTGTCATGATTACGCCAGCCACCTCCCAGCGCCACACGGGTTGTCCGGTGCCCCGCATCCGGCTGTTTCGTAAAGGGCCGAGTGTTGATCTCCGCAGATGGGATCGAGATCTTACTCCGTTCCGTCAACACACGCCGGTTGCGTTCCTTGTAGGCCATCACCTCCGGATCATCGCTCTCGCCTTTGTAGCGGAGATAATCCGATGTAACATCCAGCACCAAGGCCCGCCGCAAGAGCGGCAACGACGCAAACGACGGTTCTCCTGAAATAGCCGGATCAGACATGAGCCGTATCGACAGGCTTCGTTCTTCATCTGTCAGCAACGCCCGTTTTCGCTTGATAATCGTACTGCGGGAAGGCCGGTAGGTCGCGGCGCCCACCAATCCCGGAGAGTCGATAATGGCTCGAACCGTGTCGGCAGGAATGGTCCAAAGCAAAAACCTGTCTCTCAAGTGAAGAGCCGGATTCGCGTACTCTAACAGGGACAGAATGTGATAGGAGCAATTTTCCTTGAAAAAGAAATAGTCGAAGTAGGCATTGCCCATTTCCCAGGCATGCATGAGCAGCCGATCGATTTGAACAGGCGTCAGATTCAGTTGATACTCCCACATATCGCGATTCTCAATGTCGCGGTAGGCTTGGACCTTGAGATAATAGGGAGGTGTGGAAAAGAAGCCTTTATATCCCCCGAAAATTCCTTTGTAGGCATACTCGAAACCGGCGTCGCCCGGAAGCTCCGCGGCATAATCGATCGTATAGGCCAGGAGTCTGGTCTGTTCGGTCTGCCCCTGCTGGTCGATTCGAAAGAAGGTATGGCCAAACATCGAGGCCGGGTTATTCATGAAGGCGGCGGGAAAGATCAAGCTGACCCCTTGCGGATTCATCTCCGCCCGCCACCGATCGAACCGGTCACAGGCCAGCGGCGCAAGCCGGTGAGGATCGAACTGCAACCGTTCCTTCAACCAGTGATACCGGGCGATGAAGGCGCATTGGGCCGGCTGCTTCGAGCGCCCGACCGGATCAGCAACAAAGAACTGTGCGATCGTGGCATCAAGCTCCGCCTGCGGATCGTACTTCCCGTGAGGCGAAAGGAAGAACCCCTCATCGTCCTCTTCGCTGGTCACTCGGCCAAATAGATCGACCCCATAATGGAGTAACAACTGCCATTCCCGTTCGTCCGCTAAACGGGTCTGTCTGGCCTGTTCGATCAGCTCTGCTTGATAGTCTTGGATATCCGAATCAGCCAGGCTCCGGCCTGCGCTGGCAAGAAGAACGATAATGGCAAGAAGGATGTGGATCACTGCATCATGCGGAAATACACAGGGGCTTCCACCCTACGGTGGAAGCCCCCTTGGAACTGATGCGCTTAGTTCAACGCAACCTTGACCAACGAAGGATCGGCGGAAATCCCTTCATTCAATGCCTGCACCATCGCCGCCGGGGAAAGAGCACCCGCACCGGAGAGGGCGGCATAGCGCTCTTGGGCCATCGCAAAGAAGGCCGCATGCTGCGGCTGGGCGACTCCCAGAAGCGTCGCCATTGACGCCAGGTGCTCACCGCGCCCCTGGGCCATTTCCTGAGCCAGCGCATCCGTGTTCAACTCTGCAAACATGGTGGCCTTCTGTTCCGCCCACCACCGACCATCATCCGTACAACCAGATGTTCCACTGCTGATGGCGAACGTGTTATATCCCGTGGCGTTCAATGTCGCCATCAAAACCTGCGCGCCCTTCGTCTTGGCATTAGGATAATTCTGGAACGCAAGCTTACCCAAGCCGCAGCCTGGCCCCGTATCCGGCGTGCCGGCCGCCAAGGCAAACCCGCCTGGCATTGCGACAAACATCCCGACGATCGCCAACATGCTGAGCTTCTTCATGCAGTCCTCCTTAATAGATGAGTGAACGTCCAACGCCCCGACTAAACATCTCAGTGTGTGATTATAGTCAAATCACACCGGAGTGCCAGCACTTTTTTATCCCCGCTCCATTGCCGCCGATTCGTTCACGATTACATCCCGGTCCTGCGTAATCGACCTCAGTTGGTCGCCTGTCCACTGACAACTCGACAATCACGATCGAGAATACGAACAGCACCGTCGGCTTCGTATTCCGCCTCCGCCAACACGATGCCGTTCTCATCGATGAGGCGATACCCTGCACCGCTCGCGATAATCGTCGCCCGGCGCTCGACAATGCCATGGCGCTCATAGGTCACCAGCGCACCCCCGTCTGTCTTCGTCCACCGGATCGTCGTCTCGCCAAGGGCAACCGTCTTCGTTGTTCCCTCACGATTCAAATCCGCCGCCTTGACCGGGTTATCTCCACTCCAAAACTGAATCGAGTTGAAGATAAATCCGTCCAGCAACGCTGAAAACATGTATACCGGCACAACGATCATGCCGAAGAACACGAACTCTTTCATCCATTTGTCGCTGACTTCACCGCTGCCTTTGATGCCGCTGTTCCAATGATAGACGTTCTTCGTCAAGTTGAATGGACCGTAGCAGGCCGTGGTCGCCGTCATGAAACAGGCCAACACCCCTGCCACGACAAGTTTTCTATGGAATCGCCGCACGTTCATCTGGCCTCCTTTCAGGAAATTGAACAGCATGATTGCCCCAGTGTTCATGAACAGTTCGCCGTACAAGAGTACGTTACGGTTTAGCTGCCGTCTCTCCCCCAAGCACTCCGCGGACCTTGGTCCAGTCGAAACTGAAGGGGGCAGGGGTCATCTTCGGCATGGCCGCCAGCTCGGCTTTCAGCCGCTCGGCCCGCGCGCCGCTCATCGGATGGGTCGAGAGCCACTCCGTGCGCCCTTCATCTTTTTCAGACAGTTGTTCAAAAAACCTGATCATGCCGGAAGGATCGATTTTTGCCCGATGCAGCAGTTGCAGCCCGGTCAGGTCCGCTTCCGTTTCCTGCTCCCGGCCAAATTTCAAAGTCAGCAATTCGACTCCCAGCTGCTTCATCATCCCCGCCAAACCCTGGTGATTCCCGAGCACGATAGACACGACGGCCACAAGGCCGAGCTGCTTCACGATCCGCTCCAGCCCATGCCGCTGCAACACATGGTTCAGCTCATGCCCCATCACGCCCGCCACTTCTTCGCCGTTGTCCGCTTTTTTCATCAAGCCGGTGAATACGACGATGTACCCGCCGGGCAGAGCAAATGCGTTGACGACATCGCTCTTCACAACCGTCACTTGAAACTTATAGGGGCTGTTCGGAATCTGCTCCACGAGGCGGTGCGTGATTTCCTCTATGGCGGACACCGCAAGTCCCTCTTTCATGATGTCCTGATGCGCGAGAAAGTCCTTATACGCAGACTCCCCCAGTTTCTGTTCCCACTCCACAGGGATCCGATCGACGGCCATTGCAACCAGCTGATCTGACCCGAACCACAGTCCCAACAGTACAGCCAGCACGCCTCCCCCGATCATGCTCCAGACCGTCCGGTGCCGGTGGCGCGCCTGACGGACATGTTCCGCGGCGCGATCGAGTGGAGCACGCAACTGATCCGGAGCCGCCTGGCGGAATGCACGGATCACATCGGGATGTTTGAGATAGAGCGTCCGCTCCCCCGAAACTCCGGTCCAGTTCACGACAAGCTGATCATGATCGAATCCACCGGCGGCAACCGTCAGTTCTGAAAATAAGGCCGGTTCCGATCGCCCGTCGGCGGCACCGGATAGAAAACTCACTGTGATCCCGCGGTCTTCAACCTGAGTCGGCGGCACCGGATAGAAAACTCACTGTGATCCCGCGGTCTTCAACCTGAACCAGGCAAGGCTCGCCGCTCGCAGGAAACTCCTGACCGAAACAGAGAGCATTGGGTTCAACTGACATGGGATTGGTCAAACGTCTCTCGTCATTCTGAAACCGGGATGAACTGCCTGACCCAGGCGCCGAAGCTGCCGGGGTTGCGGCTTTGGATAAAGACGACGCCCGGTCCTCGAAACCGGCAGACAAATCCTTCGCCGGACGTGAAACTTGCAACCCATCCCGATGCGGCCTTCTCGATATTGTAGGAAGTTGTCGCAGACCACGCGACCAGGTGGCTATTGTCCACGATGTATTCCTGGTTCGGCTTCAATTCAATTTTGTGATTTTGTGAATGGCTCCGAAGCTGTTCAAAATCAACGTCCCCTTGCCGCCGATTTTCAAAATGAAGAACCCCTCCCCGCCCATAAGTCCACGAGTCAGGCCCTGCATCTTGCTCTCGATGTTCACGGAGTCGGCGCCGGCCAGAAAACCGTCTTTCTGGATCATATACTCATTCACACCGTCGAGCTCCATGATGACGATTTCTCCGGGCACCGTCGGCGCCAACAACACTTCTCCTGGACCGCGGCTCGCCCGCAGGGTTTGGAAGAAAAACTTCTCCCCTGTGAGCAACTTGCGTGAGAGTGCGCCGAGAAACCCGCCCTCCATCTTACTTTCGATGTCGATTGTCGGAGAAGACGCCACCATGGCCCCGGATTCGGCCTTAATATGCTCTCCCGCCGCGAGTTCGACCCGCACCATCGGAAATGCACCGGGATATAGGATTTCGCTCTTCATATCGTTTGTTCCCTTTCTGTATCTCCAATTTTTCCCTTGATGCGAGTGAGACTGAGCAGGAGCTTCTCTCACGCCCGCCCAAACCCTGGCCGCGCCGAGACGCGGCCTTTACCCGTCTGCACGGCGGGGCCCTGCACCAGGCGGGATGCGAGGACGGGTGGGCTGCTCGTTGACAGAACCCGCATCCGCGCCATGCTCATTCCTATCCGGCGTCAGTGTGGAAGCGATTGTGTGAAATACTGTTACGAGTGTCAAGCCCGAATGGCTGCGGACTAGGTGAAGAGATCGACATGACGTCGTCAGGTTCGAAGGAAAACTGTGGTGAGACGTCTCTCTAATTGACCGGAATCGCGACTACCACATCGGACTGCAAATCGCCATCCTGATCTTTGCCGTCATGTCCGACGCTATAGAGCACACGCTTCTTCAGATTCACCAACATCGGGAACCCAGTATATGGATCATAGAATTTCTGCCCGGCCTTGGCAATGCGAGGCAGGAGCTCGGCATCCTGAGGACCTCGTCGTATCCACGCCTGCAGACTGGCAAGACGCAAATGCGCCTCCGTATCGACAACCAATCCGTTATACAGGTCCCAGGGCGCCAACGATTCCAGCCCGATGACATTTTCGATCGGATTCACAAAGTAGTCCTTCACCGAATCTGCCGGAAAGGGAATATAGTTGCTCCATTTTGGCAACGCGCCATACTGTCCCTCAGCCGATGCCTTGGAAGACGCTTCATAGTAGTCTGCATAGTCGTTGAGCCGCCGCTGTTTCGGCAGTGGAAGAACTGACGCGACGGCAGCCGACACCGTCTGTTTCTTCTCCTTTGTCGCCTTCAGTTGGGCGTCAAAACTCTTTGCCGCATGGACCAACTCGCTCTGCATCGGCCAACGAACAGACAGTTCGTCCTGATCAAGCGGACGAAGCATTTTCGTGAAACGTCCCAGATATTTCCCCTCATAGTCCGGCGATACCAGGAGTCCGGAGGCAACCGTGATGTCGTCATTCATAGCTTGGAGCGCCAGAGTTTTCACAGGAAGCGTCCTGGCCTGGCCCAACGCAATGCGCCATGCTTCCATGTCCAGCTCAAGCCGATCAATTCCGATGTCGGTCCCCTGAGCAAACCCTTCCGCCACATACAGGCGATGCGCGAAGTTGATCTCGGCACAAGGCGGACTGATACCCTGGCCATAGCCCCAATCTTCAAATGACAACTTATGCCATTGTCCATAGCGACTCAGCATCGGCCCCGTTTGCCCTGCCAGCTTACTGATGGAATCACGATGCAGCTTGAATCGACCAGCAGGGTCCGACCCTTTGAACCATCCGCTCAAGGCCTTCGCAGACGCGTCTGATTGTCCGGCATAGGCGCTGTCACTGGCGCCTCCAAGACAGGCTAACGCTTTATCGGCATCGTGCAAGTCGGGCTTTCGTTCGTATCCGGCTTGAATGGGATCTTGCCCACGAGGCGCGTCAAATCCCAGCAAGAGCAAGTACCCATTCTTATTGATATCCGACACCCTCCGCTGCGGGCTGGTGGTCAAGTTACTGAACGCGGAAGACGGGGGCTCTTCCATAATGGCCCATACCAATCCTAAGGCTCCAATTCCCAACACCACCAGCGTGCAGGAGAGCACCACCAGCGCAATGGTCGACATCACGATCGCGCGCGTCGTGGAGAAGCAGGATCGAATAAAACTCGATACGGCGATACCGAGACGATTCAGCCTTGATGAAAGTTTTGGGCGCGGCTTTTGTTGTGCCGTACGTTCTCGTGTATCCGTCTGCCTGTGCGGGTCTGCTGAACCGGACAGAACACCGGCGACACCCTGTGCAGAATAAATCGTACTTGGCTCTCCCCACACAGGTGCGTTCGGCTCTGCCTCCAACATCGGAGAAGTCGGAGGCTCTGCGGCGAACTGAATAAACTCGCTGGTCTTGATCCATTCCTTCGGCGCGGGGACAGACTCACGAGGAGCATTTGCTTCAACCAACGCCGGGTTTGGTTCCTCCTGTTCAGTCTGACGATCAGACATTGTATCGAGAATCGCCCACGAATCAGCTGCCCTCGGTATCGGCTCCACATGAGATTCCGGCATACCTGCCTGAGAAGCGAGCCCAGGTTCGACAGAATCTCCAGTCGCTGAAAAGGCAACGGTTTCAGATTGAGGCTCGAGCGGAGCGATGCCCGCAGCCGGTAGCGGGGTCTCTTCGGAAACCCACTGCGTCTCGGGCACCACCTGTTCCAAGGGTTGTAGCGACTCTCCAGCAAAGGTAAACGTGGAAGACTGTTCATCCATTGCTTCGCCGGCGGCTTGATGCAGGATCGTCTGACTGTGATGAGACCGATCTGGGATCAAGATCGATCGAGCCATGCCCATTCATCGATGGATCATAAGGCAGCGGCACATTGCCGCCCCCCTGCTCTTCCCGCGACACGCCTGCGCTCACATCCTCTGGCACACCTTGAAGATACGTAGAATCAGCAGGCGCTTGATCTACTGAAGAGTTTTCTGTTCGTTCCCAGAAGGTCGATTCAGCGATGGATTCGGAGACATTCGGCACGGCGCCATCCTCGTCCATGGCAGGAACATGCGGCGAGACTTCCGGTATCCGAGCTGTTAATTTCCCTGTTTGCGGATCGACGCAACCGGCCAATCGAACGTCGATCGGGCTCCCCGGCGCAAGCTCTTTGATTTTCTCATAGAGTTGTGAGGCACGGTCAGGATGCTCAGGGTCGGGGTCCTCAATCAGAATATCGACGGCCTTGCCGTATTCGGTAACAGCCTCCAGCATCTCCCCTTTATCCTGCAGAATCGACCCCAGTTTCTCCAGGTAGGGAACGCAACGAGGACCGGCTGCCAAATATTCTCGCAGCAAGGATTCTGCGAGCCAATAATCCTGCCGGACAAACGCTTCGTCGATAAGCGAATCGAAGGCCTGCCTTGCCAGAATCAAACTTCCCACACGAAGGTGCAACGTCGCAAAGAGGCGCCGCGCCTCCATATTATGGGGGTCCAACGCCAATAATTCCTTCAGTGCCGCGGAAGACCGTCCGTACCGGCCCATATTCATTTGGGTGATCGCTTCTTCAAGCAGAACGGTCTTTTTACCGTAACCGACAGCACTCTGCTTGAAGCCGACCCGTGACGACTTCTTATCTGTTTTTAGAGGAGTTTTTTTATCGGTACGCACGGTACAACCTTAGCAGATCTCCGAATTGTTGGAATGCGCTCTAGGCCGCGATGTCCAACCCATCGAGCCTACGGCCGATTCTTAACTCATCGTCAGAGGGCAAACCTGGTAAGAGGCTGCAAGCACAATGCCTATGGGCATTGAAACCATCTGGCCTAAACACCCTGGAAATTGAGGAGTTATCAGAATCTCTCAGCCGCCCGGATAGTTCGTCTATCCATTTTTGAACAGCTGGTGACAAACGAAGGCCGCAGGAGATGTTTGTGGGGAGGTGAGCGACGTGACAGAAGATGATTCAGTACTGAACCGCAATAGGACTACCTGCAGACATCGAACTCGTTGAACTTTTCCGATGTAAACCGTGGGCCAATCTCAAAGACATACCCTGTTGCAAACGGGGCTCCTTGTCCATGGTCATGACGAGCCAGAACCCTCGCACAACGAAGGCAGTGTTGTACTCCCTCCCATGACACATCCCCGGCTAGATGCTGAACAGGACGTCCCCGTTGAATAGAATCCGACGGGATCAACGCCTGACGCACTTCAGCCACCAGCCGTTGCGCATGCTCCGCCGATTCAACGTCCGCCCCATCAAGAACCAGCACAAGCAGCCCCAACGCTCGCACCGGGTCACCCTGTGCCTCCTGGAGCAACCGCTGTGCAAATGCCTGTACTTTATCCTGTAGAATATTGTGGTCCATTGTGAGTCGACCGCCGTATGTATGGTCTTCTCTTTATCGGCACTCTCACGATCAATACTGAGTGAACAATGGACACGCGTTGGCAACCGAACGCGTCAAACCTATGTGAATTGTACCACTCACAATCAAAACATAGCTTTGATTGTGTCCCTCAATACGCCTATGATACGGTCGAAGTCTCAGCGATAGGCCAACCCCTCCGTTGGATAGGGAGAGATGGGTTTGTGATACGGCTCGATGCGTTATTCGACCACGCGAGGACGATGATCAGGAGATTGGGACCACGCGTCAGTGTCCTGCTGCTATTGATCGCGGTGATCTGCCCGCACACTCTCTGGGCCGAGGGAACAAACGCGCCGTCGGCTAAAATCACTCTGGATTTCAACGATGTGGACATCCCCGTCCTTGTTCGCTTTATTAGCGAGATCACAGGGAAAAACTTCGTCCTGGATGATACGATCAAGAAACAGGGGGGAAAGATATCTGTCTATTCTCCGACAAAAGTCACACCGGATCAGGCGTACAGTATGTTTGTGGCAGCGCTGGAAGTCGCGCGCCTGGCCGTCGTCCCTAAAGGAAACACCCATCAGATCGTACAAATGGGCGATCTTCCCCCGGAACGCGGGGTGTATGTCTATAAACTCAAGAACGCCAATGCCACAGATCTCGCCGCC
>JABMDE010000073.1:17425-21900 GCA_015904055.1 Nitrospira sp.
GGTGGCCGTGAATCTTGTAGCTTGGCCTGGAATAGATAAAGAGTCCGAGAGGACCAACTCTCAGGAAATTGGAACGGAGGAGGGGGCTAACCCGCATGATTCATGGCGGTTCGCCTCGAAATCGTAGCGGCACAAGAGCGGCGCACGGATGCTAGAGGTCCTGAAGCATGCTCGTGCAGTACGTCGAAGAACCGATGGTCGAGCCCGCCGACAAAAGGCCTGTCGCAGCAGCGACGCGGCGATTGCGACAGAAATGCTCGTGAGTCATGCGAGCGAACAGAAGAACCAGCCGTGGAAGGGTTATCGCCCCAGCGCCCTTTTCACAGCATTCCCGATTTCAGCCGGATTCTTCACGACTGTCACACCGGCGGCTTCGAGCACCTTCATCTTCTCAGTCGCCGTACCTTTGCCGCCTGAAATAATCGCGCCGGCATGGCCCATACGGCGGCCCGGAGGCGCGGTGATTCCTGCGATAAAACTGACGACCGGCTTCTTCACATTCTTCTTGATGAACTCAGCGGCTTTTTCTTCCGCGTCACCGCCGATTTCACCGATCATGACGATCGCCTGAGTCTCCGGATCTTTCTCAAACAGCGGCAGCACATCCACAAACCCGGTACCGTTCACCGGATCTCCGCCGATGCCGACGCAGGTCGTTTCACCCAATCCAAGCGAAGATAGTTGGTGCACCGCTTCGTATGTGAGGGTGCCGCTGCGTGAAACGACGCCGACCACGCCTTTCTTATGGATAAAGCCCGGCATGATGCCGATTTTGGCCTCGTCCACAGTGATGACGCCAGGGCAATTCGGGCCGATCAACCGCACATCCCGCCCGCTGAGCGCGCGCTTGACCCGCACCATGTCGTTGACCGGAATGCCTTCCGTAATACAGATCACGAGCTTGATCCCCGCATCGGCCGCTTCCAGAATCGCATCGGCACAGAACGGCGGCGGCACAAAAATCAGCGACGTGTCGCACTGCTCTTTTGTGACTGCATCACGGACGGTATTGAAGACCGGAATCCCCTCGACCTCCTGCCCCGCCTTCCCAGGCGTGACACCGGCAACGACCTTCGTGCCATAGGCCTTACATTGAGTGGCATGGAACGAGCCTTCCTTCCCCGTAATCCCCTGCACCACCACCCGCGTATTCTTATTGACGAGAATGCTCACGTTTAACCTCTTTTCCTGTTCTTCGCTCTAGAGCGGTGGGCAAGCACTGCGGCCTGGCCCGGCACTCTTCTTCTTACGCCGCTTTGCCCGTCAGCTTCACAATCTTCTGCGCTGCTTCCCACAAATCGTTGGCTACGTCTAACTTCAGACCGGACTCCGCCAGCAACTTGCGGCCCTCTTCCGCGTTCGTCCCTTGCAGCCGGACCACCAACGGTACCGTGATCTTCACTTCCTTGGCCGCTTCGATCACGCCATGCGCGATTCGCTCGCAACGGACAATGCCGCCGAAAATGTTGATGAAGATGCCCTTCACATTCGGGTCTTTCAGCAAAATTCTGAACCCGGCTGCCACCGTGTCCTTTGTGGCTCCGCCGCCGACATCCAGGAAATTCGCCGGCTCACTGCCGGCCAGCTTGATGACATCCATCGTTGCCATGGCGAGCCCCGCGCCATTCACCATGCAGCCGATGTTGCCGTCCAGCTTGATATAGTTCAAATTATTTTCGCTCGCCTCGATCTCCAGCGGCTCTTCTTCGTTGAGATCCCGCATCTGCTGCACATCCTGATGCCTGAAGATGGCGTTATCGTCGAACGACACCTTGCCGTCCAACGCCACTAAGGTTTTTTCCTTCGTGATGATGAGCGGATTAATTTCCACCAGCGCAGCATTCTTGTCCATGAACAACCGGTAGAGATTGCCGAGCAGAGTGACAAATTGATTGATGACGGCCGGCTCGATCGTCTGCAGCCCCAGCGCAAACGCGACATTGCGGCCATTATGGCTTTGAAATCCGGCGGCAGGATCGATCGCTTCCTTGATGATCTTCTCCGGCGTATGGGCCGCGACTTCCTCGATCTCCATTCCACTTCGGTGCTGGCGATAAACGTCGGGCGGCCACTCTCGCGATCGACGAGGATCGAGAGATAGAGTTCCTTCGCGATGTTCGCGCCTTCTTCCATCAACAGACGATGGACCGTACGGCCTTTCGGACCGGTCTGGTGGGTAACCAGCGTTTTGCCGATGAGTTCCTTCACAAAACCGGCGACGGCTCCCTTGTCCTTGGTGATCTTGACCCCGCCAGCCTTACCGCGTCCACCCGCATGGATCTGCGCCTTCACGACGAAGACCGGCGTGTTCAGTTCGTTGGCCCACGCGGTGGCAGATTCCGGAGACGTGATCTCTTTCCCGCGCGGCACCGGCACACCGAACTGCGCAAACAGAGACTTAGCCTGAAACTCGTGCACATTCATGTTGACCTCGAAGAGCGAAGATCGCGCCGGTACAACGCCCTTCGGCGTCGCTGAGCAGCTCGATCGCCGCGCAGAACTCCAGCAACTGGATCTTCTGATTGAGAACTTCATCCTTGAGCACCCGCATGATTTCCAGACCGGTATAGTCTGAACAGGTCAGCAGGCGTGGTTTGGAGCTGCCGCCGCCTTTCTTCACGTGCAAATTGCCGTCGGCCTGCCGATCAAACAGCACACCGAGACTGATCAGCCACTTGGCAATCGAGGGCCCCTCTTCGACCATGACCTTGAGCAGCTCATGGTCGTTCTCCATATGGCCGCCCTTGAGGGTGTCAAGGAAGTGGGTCACCGGTGAATCTTCTGGCGCAACGGAGATCTGCATCCCTCCTTGCGCCATCACACTATTCGAATCGCCCAGCCGCAGTTTGGTCGCCAGAATGACCTTGGCGCCGGCTCCATGTGCGTGCAATGCCGCTGCACAACCGGCCCCGCCTCCGCCGATGACCAGCACGTCGGCATGATGGTGCGGGGTAAACTCGGCTCCGTCCTGAATGGAGCTATCACCCTCCAGCAAGGTCGCCAGCTCAATAACGGTCTTGTCCCCTTCATTAGGGCCAAATCGAATGGGCCGATAGGCGCTGGCGCGAAAGTCGGGGTGATACTTGTGAATCAGTTGATCGCGATCGGCAGGAGCAAACTTCGGAAACGTCTGTTTCCGCCTGGCGTCTCGCGTCTTGTGTACGATTTGCTGGAGCGCGTGAATATCCATCGTCTCAATCCGTCAACCGCCACTCGTAATTCGTCAACCGTGGAAAATGATTCTGATCGGCACGATTGACGGATGACGATTGACGTCCCCTCTCATTTCACCGTCGCACAGTGTTCGGCCAGCTCTTTCTCATTCATCGCGAGCACCTTGTTCCACTCATCGTTGAAACGGCCGTCCTGGATTTCCTTGATGCGTTGATCCAATCCAGCCGGTTTCTCGGTGAAATGCGCCCCTTGCGCGCGGCTGACATAGAGGGCCACGAGGTTCGGTGCAATGTCTGCGATGCAGACCGGCGTGCACATACCGCACATCACACAGTCCATAAACATTTCTGACACGTTCTGAAAATCGCCGAAGACCGCTTTCCAGACCCCTTCGCGCACATCGATCTTCTGCGGGCAGGCTTCCGTGCAGGCATTACAGTTCCGGCAGAGCGGGGCCTCCGGATACAGATTGAAGAGATCCTGTTTGGGGTCCTTAAGGGTTTGAATATCGTAGATCGCCTTGCGGGCTGGAAACGCCGGCATCATCGTAAACGACATGCCGTCTTGCACAGCTGTCTGGCAAGCCAGACAGGTCCGCACTTTGGGGTCGTCCTTGGTGCGGTAATACGTGGCACAGGCGCCGCAGAACCCGCCCAGGCATCCGATGCCACGAACGACTTCCTGGCCGGCATACCACATGGCCTTGACGACCGTAATGCCTTCCGGCACCTCGTACTGCTTGCCGGAAATTTCGATCGTCACCATCCGAGGCTTGAGCACCTCAGGCTGGTCGATGATATTCTCTTTTTCATTTTCAATCGTCATAGCGTTACCGTTCAGGACTAAGGACTGAGTGCTGAGGACTGAGTGACGGAATGGATATCCTCACTCAAAAAACCTCAGTCCTCAGCCCTCGCCACTCGGCCCTAATTAGACAAACGAGTCGATGATCGCGTTCAGCGTTGCGCTGGGCCGCATCGCCTTGGCAGCCTTGGCATCGTCCGGGTGATAGTACCCGCCGACGTCTTGCGGCTTGCCCTGCGCGGCGATCAACTCGCCATCGATCTTCTTCTCGTTGTCGCTCAAATCCTTGGCGATCTTCGTAAACTTGTCCGCGATCTTCTTATCCTGCGTCTGCGCCGCCAATGCCTGGGCCCAATAGAGCGCCAGGTAGAAGTGGCTGCCGCGGTTGTCGATCTCACCGACCTTCCGGGCCGGAGACTTATTGCTCTCCAGGAACTTCGCATTGGCTTGATCCAGCGTGTCCGCCAGAATCTTCGCCACCGGATTGTTCCCCGCTT
>JABMDE010000073.1:22020-27412 GCA_015904055.1 Nitrospira sp.
CTGCACCGATTTGCCGGGCGCCAGACTCCCTAGCCCCGTCACGCTGATGCGGTCCTGCTGCTCGATCTTCTCGTAATCCTTCGGGTCCGCGAAGGTCAACGCCAAGATCCCTTGTTTCTTGAGATTGGTTTCATGGATACGCGCAAAGCTCTTTGTAATGACGGCATACACATTTAAGAAGCGGGGTGACATCGCCGCATGTTCGCGGCTGCTGCCCTCGCCGTAATTCTCGTCGCCGACCACAACCGAAGCGATACCTTTTGCCTTGTAGGCGCGGGCAATCTGCGCGATGGTCAGATTCGACTCGCCGGTCAACACATTGGTCCCCTTGCCCGGTTCGGAAGCAAAGGCGCTGTTGGCGCCGAGAAACATGTTGTCGCTGATCTTATCCAAGTGACCGCGGAACTTGAGCCAGGGACCGGCGGGAGAAATATGATCGGTCGTGGTCTTGCCCTTGGTCTTGATCAGAAGCGGAAGCTTTTCGAAATCCTTCCCGTCCCAACGGGGGAATGGCTGCAAGAGCTGCAACCGCTCGCTGGTCGGAGGAATATCGACGGTCAAACCGTCGCCGCTTTCAGCCGGCGCCACAAACCCTTCTTCACCCGTGGCAAATCCCTTGGACGGCAATTCTTCACCCACCGGAGCTTGGAGCTTGAATTCCTTTCCATCAGCGCCTTTGAGCGTCTGATTGACCGGATCGAACCCAAGATCGCCGGTGATGGCGTAGGCCGTCACGACTTCAGGGCTTGCCAGGAACGAGAGCGTTTCGTTGATGCCGTCGTTCCGACCCGGGAAGTTACGATTGAAGGAGCTGACGATTGAATCCGCCTTGCCCTTCACACCGTCGGCTCGTTTCCACTGCCCGATACAAGGCCCACAAGAATTCGACAGCACCGTGCCGCCCAGCTGTTCGAACGTATCCAGGAAGCCGTCGCGCTTCATGGTGTGGTAGATGCGCTCGGATCCTGGCGAGACCAGGAACGAAGCCTTCGCCTTCAAGCCGGCCTTCAACGCCTGTTGGGCAATATGGGCTGAGCGGCTGATATCTTCGTAGGAGGAGTTGGTGCAGCTGCCGATCAACGCCGCCTTCAGTTCCACCGGATAGCCCTTCTCCTTCGCTTCCGCCTTCAATTTCGAAATCGGCCTGGCCAAATCCGGAGTGTGCGGTCCGACGACATGCGGCTCCAGCTTCGACAAATCGACTTCGACGATCTGATCGTAATACTTCTCCGGCGATTGAGCGACTTCCGGATCGGCGACAAGCAACGCCTTGTTCACTGATGCAAGATTCGCCAAATCCGACCGGTCCGTAATATTCATGTAGGCGACCATCTTCTGATCGAAGGGGAACACTGAGGTGGTCGCGCCCAACTCTGCACCCATATTGCAGATAGTGCCCTTACCGGTTGCGCTGATCGTTTCAGCGCCGGGGCCGAAGTACTCGACAATCTTGTTCGTCCCGCCCTTGACCGTCAACAGGCCGCAGAGGTACAGAATCACGTCCTTGGCCGACGCCCAACCGCTCAACTTACCGGTGAGACGCACCCCGATCAATTTCGGATGGAGGACTTCCCAGGGCAACCCCGCCATCACTTCACCCGCATCGGCCCCGCCGACGCCGATCGCCAAGCCACCCAATCCGCCGCCGTTCGGCGTATGCGAATCGGTACCGATGATCAAGGAGCCGGGGAACGCGTAATTTTCGAGCACGACTTGATGAATGATCCCGGCGCCCGGCTTCCAGAAACCAATGCCGTACTTCTTCGCGGCAGAAGCAAGGAAGTTGTAGACTTCCCGATTCTCATCCATCGCACGAAGCAGGTCTTTTTCAGACCCCATCTCGGCGCGGATCAGGTGATCGCAATGGATCGTACTGGGCACGGCGGCTTGCTTCTTATTGGCCTGCATGAACTGCAACATGGCCATCTGTGCCGTAGCATCCTGCATCGCCACACGATCCGGCCGCAGAGCCAGCATCGCCTTGCCACGCTCCCAGGTCTGCGTGTCAAAATTGTCGGCGTGCGAAACAAGAATCTTTTCCGCCAGCGTCAGTGGACGGCCGAATTTCGCCCTGGCCTTGGCGCAGGCATCCGGCATCTTCGCATACAGCTTCTTGGCTAGATCCATAGACATAATCGTCACTCCTTCAAATCGTCAACCGTCATTCGTCAATCGTTGAGTGAGTTCAATCGCCGGCGTCTTGTCGAATGACGCATGACGATTGACCATTGACGTCTTACTTGAGAGGCGGAACTTCCCGCCGCTTTGGTGCCGCGTAATTGACTAAATAATCGAACAGCCGGATCAAGCGACTCTCTTGGCGTTTCTGATCGACCCAGTGGCCGATCAATCCGATCGTGCGCGACAAGATGAAGAACCCGTTCAAACTATCGACCGGGAAACCAAGATCCACCAGCACGGCGGCCATCGTTCCGTCCACATTCAGGATGAGATTGTCTTTTTTCGCCGCTGTTACCTGCTCGACTTGCAGTGCAAAATCGAGACAAGGCGTTTTCATATTCAAGCTCTTCACATAGCCCACAAGTTCCTTCACCCGCTTATCCGGGTTGCGCAAACTCTTGACCCGATGGCCGATCCCGGGCACCGGCCCGTGATTCTTCTTCATATAGGCCAAGAAATCGTCGACCGACAACTTATTGTCTACGGCATACTTGAAGAACCGTCCGGCATCGGTCACGGCGCCGCCAAAACGAGGGCCGATCATAATCAGTCCTGCTGCAACCGATTGGGACATGCCGATTCCGGCACAAGCCGCGATGATCGTCCCTAACGCTCCGCTGACGCAAGGACCATGATCGGCGGAGAGCATCATAATACGCTTAATGATTTCCGCTTCCTGCTTGGATATCAGTCGCTTGTCCCACAACAGTCCCACCACATGGGGAATCTCATAGCCTTTATTGATAAGCTCAGAAGCCGGATATCCGTCGTAACAGGGTTCGTCGCCACGGTCGTCGCTGATGGTGGTGCGAATGAGCGGTGCGACCATGACCTCATTGGCCTTCATGGCTTCTTCAACAGTCTTCGGCAGCTTCGGCAGCGAAACTGGCTCAACCGGCTCTTGCACCAGGCCGGACTTCAACATCTCTTGATAGGCTTCCTTAATCGCGGGACCTAATGCACCGAATGTTGCCGGCACAATTGCGCCGGACTTCTTGAGAGCATCCGACTTCGCGCGGGCCGAGCCTTCGCCCTTCATGCCTTCCTTCGCGCCTGCATGGCCGAACTTCATCCCCTTTGGCAAACTCTCCTGACAGAAACCGGAAACGACGGCCATCAACTTCACTCGCCGTTTCTTTGCGCCATACCATTCAGCGGCACGCTCTTCGAGATCGCCGCCCATCTCGCCGACGATGACCACCGCCTTCGTCTGCGGATCGTTTTCAAACATTTCGAGGTAGCTGACATAGTCGGTGCCGGGAAAGGCATCGCCGCCGATGCCGATCGCCGTCGTGATACCGTCGGCGAACTGCGAGCAGATCCAGATGATCTCGTTGGAGAGACCGCCGGATTTCGTAATGACGCCAAAAGAACCTTCCCGATACAGCTTGGAGAGAACCAGATTGTCGAATGCGCCGCCGATCACACCCAGTCGACACGCGCCGGCGGACACAATGCCGATAGACGACGGGCCGTTGAAGACCTTGCCCAGTTTGCGCGCATGGGCGCCGAGAATCTTGGCGTCTTTTTCCGGCACACCCTCGGTAATCATCGACACCACCTTAATGTGGGAATCGTCGAGGGCTTCCATCCCGCCCTTCATCGCTCGGTCTGCGCCGATATAGACAAGGCTGGTGTTGATGGTCGGATGGTTCTTTGTGGCTTCCGCAATGGTCTTATAAATAGGTATGGCGATAAGCCCGCTGCCGTAGGGAACCTCGTTGGTCTTGCCTGCGTCGGGCGGATAGACGAACGCTTCGACGTTGAGTGGACGCTTGATCAGGTAGCAGAATTCCGCCATACGGCGCGCGGCATTGACACCGGCCTGTCCGCCCTGAATCACGACGCGGGTGTCTTTATTGGCCAAAATACTCATCGGAATCTCCTCTTTCCATTCAGGACTGAGCGCTGAGGACTACGGGCCGAGAAAAGCCCTTCTCACTCAGTCCTTAGTCCTGAGTCCTCGTTACTGTTTTTGAAGCGCTTTATCGACAATATCCGTCAGCGGCGTGTTGCGGTCGAAGACATTGATATCGAAGCCCTCGTCCTTCAAGGCGCGCATCGCATCGAGCCCTTCCTTCTCACGGGGACCACCGCGGCGCACCCAAATTTTCACATCCTTCATTTTGCCGTCAGCCTTGGCCTTGCGGAACCCGTTGATGATGCCGCCGAAAGTCTTTTTCACATCCGTAAAGTTAGCGATCGCACCGCCGACGATGATGTTCTTGATGCCGGGTAAGGAACAGACTTTTTCGGTGAGGACTTCGACTGCCCAATCGGGCGGATCGCCGGAATACTCGGCATAATTCGCCAACTTGCCGCCGCGCGCGACCACCGCATCGGAGTAATACACGCTCGCCCCGCCGCCGGCCGGGAGCATGGCCGTATCGCCGCCCGGAATCTCGATGAACTTGACCGACCCCTTGATCTTGGAATCGACCGCCATCACTTCCATTTCGTTTTTCGAGTAGGCCCGACCGAACTCCGCAGCAAACTGGAAATTCCAGTCAGGGTGGCGGAACTTGGCGTCGCCGTCAAGCAACGTCACGGCATCGAGGGCGACCAATTCGCCATCGCTCTCGCGGGTGACGACCGGGTTCACTTCGAGATACTGCGCATCCTCGCTATCAAAACAAGTGAACATCTTGCCGGCGAAGTCCGTCATTTTCTTGGCAAGCGGCCCGGTAAAGCCCGCTTCCTTCACCACCTTCTCCAACGCCTCCGGCGACGGCTGCTGTCCGATCTCCAGCGTCAATCGCTTAACCCGATCCCAGTTCGATTCCACTTCGATTCCGCCGCAATTGGCGACGAGGATTTCGCTGCCCTCGCGGGTGGATTTCACCGCACAATAATATTCTTCCTTGTGGGCGATCATTTCGGAGATGATGACTTGCGTCACCGTGATACTGCCGACCTGGCGGCCGATCATCTCCTTCGTCGCGGCAATCGCACCGTTCAGATCCAACCCGACCTTGACCAGTCCGAGCTTGAATCGCGAACCCAGTGCTTCGTGCGCTTTCGCCACAAGCTTGGACTGCTTCAACCACTCATTGACCTGCCCAAGTTTAGTGAGTTCATCTGCGGAGGTGACGACGATATAATTGGGAACGTGGATACCCCACTTTTTCATCAGCCCCATTCCGGGACCTTCCAACACCTTAGCCATGACTCGCTCCTTCAAAAGTGTGAACGCTGCTGCAAGGGGAGCAGG
>JABMDE010000073.1:27532-29838 GCA_015904055.1 Nitrospira sp.
CCGACACAGAGTTCTACCTGCGTACGCAACCGGATGTGCCGTATCGGCTGAAAGAGATTTCTTGCACCGCCTGCAACCAGCAGGGGGTCAGTCTGGACTTCCGAGCCACAATGTCCGTACGCGACGCCTATTATTTCGTGACGTGCCAAACCTGTAAGCGGCAGTTCCCCGAGAAATCGTCGCTGGAAGCTTACGAATAACTCAGCAAGCCCGGACGATGGTAGTGTATAGTGGCTCTATGACCGACACATCCAAACAAGCCGACCAATCGACGCCTGAAGAGAAACCCAAGGCAAGAAAAGAACTCACCATCATCTCCGTCCCCGACGATCGCGACATGATCGCCGAGGAAATGGCCGAGCTGTTCGAGGAAGATAAAGTCTCCCACCAGCACGGCAGCTCCGAGCCGGAAGCGGACTAGCGCACAGCTATCAGCCCTCAGCATTCAGTAAACCGTTTAATCTGCCCTGTACAGCAGCGCCGGCAGTCCTGTGGTGCTCGACGCTTCTCCTCGACCGGTTATAGTCATGCCGTACTAGCATCTATCGTCATGACCGTTGTGACAGAGTAATCTTTGCCAAAATGGGAAAATTCGTCACCCGGATATTTCTGCCGAAGGTACTCAAGCAGAGCTGCGTCGTCCTTCCGGTTTACACCTGATGAATCGATGACATAAAAGCGCCCTTCATGGTCGCCTTGTTGGACATCAAGGATTGCTGGTCTAATCGCCCTATAAATCGGACTAATAGAAAAAGCATCTCTTCGTGGAGAGAACTGATTGGGGATCAGGATCAGCTTACCATCAACTTCAATCATGGCGCCGTCAATGGACTTAAAGCGGAAGAAATCTGAGTAGCCTGCATAGACGCATTCTCGGGCCCATTCCTCTCCATCTCGCGTTCCAAAGATCATTCGGATACCAAGAAGAGTGGCGCCAATCTGCTGACGGGAATCGTGGACAAAAAGCCCACTGCTGGCGCGGAACCAAAGTAGCCTCAGATCCTTGACTGTGGCTTCTGTCTCGAGCTGGGTGTTCGCCTCTTCAATCTCTGAGGAGAGCGAGTTATGTTTATCGAGCGGTACAAGAATGGTCTCAGTCGCGTCGACACCAACGGATTCCATTTTAGCCCTTAGCTTGGCGTCTTCCTCTCGTGTCTTTACCTCAACAAGCATTGAGGTACCATCTTTTGACGCACGAAGATCTGGGCGCTTTCGCCTTGGGTCCTCCACAATCTCATCAACTTGAAATCCCAATGCCACTAGTCTCTTCTTTACAGACTCTCGTCCGGGATCACGCATATGTCTGTCTAACATTTGACGCCATCCATCATCAATCGTGATAAACCATGTTTCTAGGCTTGAATACCCTGTCCTGAGACATGGAGCCGGTCCAGGCGAGACAGGAACAGAGCTTACTATGTTTTAATCCAGGAAGCGTGCGGCAGTATACGACTTGCGCTGGAGCAGCTTGTCCGAGAAGCTGGACCGGCCTATTAGCTACCGGAGGGGATTTAATGGATCAGACCACGTTTTCGTCAGACATAACGAAAGGCCATCGCCAAACGATTATGCAGCGGTCAGCGGGGATATGCGATTGATTCTGCCTTTGGCTTGTTTAGCCGCCTCCCACAGATCAACTGCGCGCTGGGCGTTCAACCAGAATTCTGCGGTATTGCCAAACAACCTGGACAGTCGTAGCGCCATCTCCGGACTCACAGCCCGCCGCTCACGAAGCACTTCATTGACAGTCTGGCGAGACACTCCAATGGCCGTGGCGAATCCGGAAACAGTCAGTCCATAGTCCGGCAGGAAGTCCTCGCGCAGCATCTCTCCCGGATGAGTGGGCCGTACCTTCCGAACTCCTTTGTTGGGAATAGCCATACCAAACCTTGTATCAAGGATAGTCAGTTAACTCAAACTGTCTGGTCAGATGGAACGGATGCGCGCTGATCCGAGCGAGGACAGATCTATACGCGATCTGTCCTCGCCCATCACTCCATTCCCAGCTGGCGGCTGGTTTGATCTCCTACTGCGCGCATGCACCGAGCACAACCCGCAACTGTGACGTTCGATTCAATCCGAGTGCGCGGTGCGCGAGCAAAGGAGATTAACCGGCTGCCCCTCTCCACTATCTTCATGATGCCGCACTGAACGCGTCCACCGTTCGTCACCTGGCATTCAGGTTTGATTCAGATCGACCGCACAATCTTCACCGCCGCATCTTGCTCGATTCTTCCCAGCGTCGACACTTTGCCGCCTTTTTCTTTTCTGACGATTCGCTCAATTTGCACAAGCGCGCCGCGATG
>JABMDE010000073.1:29958-35669 GCA_015904055.1 Nitrospira sp.
ATTCCGGGACCTTCCAACACCTTAGCCATGACTCGCTCCTTCAAAAGTGTGAACGCTGCTGCAAGGGGAGCAGGATTGTAGCGAAATCACTCCCATGACTCAAGACGCCAGAGGAACTAAGTGAAAACAGATCAAAAGGCCTACCGAATGCCCCGTCTTTGACGTAACCTGCCTAAGTACCTGTAATCATGAATCTTTGGTATGTTCGATCCCCTGTCGAACTGAAAACTATTTCCATTTCCTTGGATTCTGGCATTGCGGGCAGAAAAAGGAGCTGCGTTCGTCGCTCACGCGACGAATGCGCCGGCCGCATAAGTTTGGACAGGGTTGCTCCTCCTTTCCATACACGGCGTGGCGATGCCTGTATTGTCCCTCTGTTCCATCTGGAGCAAAAAAATCACGCACGCTCGAACCGCCACAAGCAATCGCGCTGTGAAGCACCTCCTGGGTCACGTGGAAAAGCCGTTCGACTCTGGCAGCCGAAAGACGATCAGCCTGAACATTGGGGTGCAATCCCGCACGAAAGAGGATCTCGTTTGCATAGATGTTCCCAATCCCGGCAACAGCCTGTTGGTGCATGAGCAGTGGTTTTAACCGGCCCCGCCGGTTCTTGAGGAGCCGATAAAACTCTTCTAGTGAGACCGTCAAGGGATCGCAGCCGAACCGGCGAGCGACGTATCGATTGAGACCCTCTTGGTCCAACAGAGACAGTCTTCCGAATCGGCGCGGATTCCAGTACCGCACCTCCGGCTCCCGGCCACCGGAAAAGGTCATGCGCACATGCACGTGCTGTGGGTGTCTGATCTGCACCGATGAAAACAGCAATAGGCCCGTCATGCCCAATTCGGCGACGATATAGCGCACCGCCTGATTCTTACCGAACTGAATGGCCACGCTCTTTCCGTACCGCTGAACATGCTGCACGACGGCCCCCGTGTACCACGAACGCGATGCAAGCCCCTCCCGGACAATATCCTTCCGGCCCACCCAACAATCAGTCAAGCAGGCGCCGATGAGCGCAGCACGGATCTGACCGGCAACGACTTCGGCCTCAGGCAATTCCGGCATATCGGTCGCTCCTCATAGTGACCGATTAAGCCACGGAGGTCATTGGAAAGGCAACGCCTGCAAGAAAGGGTTGGAACACGGTTGGAAACGGAATCGACGTGTTGCGGCAGACACCAACAGGATCAAGAACTCTGACGCAGCAGCCGAACATGCTCGATACCCGCTTCAAGATTGGGAAGCGGCAGCGCCCCGGGTCGTTTGACCAACACCAGATTCAGCACATCGGCATAGGCCATCCCTTCCACGCAACACAAATAGGCCATGGCCACGGACACAGATCGGCCCATCCCGGCACGGCAACAGACCATCACGTGGTGGTCCATGATGTGCCGTTCAACCCACCCGACGGCATCAGCCAACACGTTCGGATCGGCTTCGCCAAAATCTTTGAATGGGATCCTGCCGGCAATCAGCCAACTCGGCGCTTCGAGCTGATACTCTTCGGCCACCAGTAACAACGCGCTGATCTGTGCCGGGGGCTGCGCGGAATCGTAGATATTGCCAACGAACAATCGGTCGGTAATCTGATGCATCGGACGTCAGTATACCGACATACCAACACGCGTCAAGACTTTCCCTGGCGCTGTTGCGATTCCATTTCTCCGCCCGCTATACTCGCATCATCATGGTTACGATCACTCAGCAAGAAGTCGAACGGCGCCTGGGCACAGTCCCCTGTGCTATTTGCAAAGAGTCCAGCTTCGGGATCGACGAACGATTCATGGGGACCGACGGTGAATGGCGCGGCATCTGCAAGAAATGCTATTACATATTCCCTGTCCATACCGACACCGAGTTCTACCTGCGCACGCAACCGGATGTGCCGTATCGACTGAAAGAGATAGCCTGCACCGCCTGCAACCGTCAGGGGGTCAGCCTGGACTTCCGGGCCACGATGTCCGTCCGCGACGCCTATTATTTCGTGACGTGCCAAACCTGTAAGCGACAGTTCCCTGAGAAATCGTCGCTGGAAGCTTACGAATAACTCAACAAGCCCCGGCGCTACTCGTGTATAGTGACGGTATGACTGACACACCCAAACAAGCCGGCCAATCGACGCCTGACGAGAAACCCAAGGCGAGAAAAGAGCTCACCATCATCTCTGTCCCCGACGATCGCGACATGATCGCCGAGGAAATGGCCGAGCTGTTCGAGGAAGACAAAGTCTCCCACCAGCACGGCAGCTCGGAGCCGGAAGCGGACTGAAGCCTCGTCATTCGTCAAGCGTCAATCGCACGCACCCTCGCCTCGTGCAAATCACTTGCAGCGCTGGCAGTCCTGCTCGGCTCGACCGCAGTATGCTTCGCAGTTGCTGGCCTGCGGAACTTGCTGCCTTGTCGCTTAGCCAAGCCAGCTTCGAGCAATCCTCGGCCCCCTTCGAGCCATAACTGCTTGCCAACTGACGATGCCCTCGCCTCCACGATTCATCCGCAGGACCGCTCAGCACTGCTCTAATAGACAGGATCTCGCTAACCCTTGAACTTGGGCCATTGGTTATAGCCCACGGAAGGGTCGTTTGATCTTAAGCAGATGATAAACTCTACCTCTTTCTGAGCGACCTCAGCTTGCGTAGCAATAGCGGATTCCCATAGGACTTCTCTCGTGACCGTGAATCGGCGTCTCTGTTCTCTATTGAAGTCTTTGGCAATCAGTGTGCTATCAGGACTGCCGAAATAGTTGATGTCATCTGTTCTGTCTTGTCCCACGTAGATCTTTCCATTTGGGTAAGTAATCTTGTAAATAACGTTCATAGATTATCAGGTAGACTCACGCTCCTTAAGGATCTTGCCAGTCGTGGTCTTCCAGGCGAGAGCGGACTTAAAGGGTCAGACCCCGCTTTCGTCAGACATAACGAAAGGCCATCGCCAAACGATTATGCAGCCGTCAGCGGGGATATGCGATTGATTCTGCCTTTGGCCTGTTTCGCTGCCTCCCACAGATCAACCGCTCGCTGGGCGTTCAACCAGAACTCTGCGGTGTTCCCAAACAATCGAGAGAGCCGTAGCGCCATTTCAGGGCTGACAGCCCGCCGTTCCCGAAGCACTTCATTCACAGTCTGCCGCGACACTCCGATGGCTTTGGCGAATCCGGAAACAGTCAGTTCATAGTCCGGCAGGAAGTCCTCGCGCAGCATCTCTCCCGGATGGGTGGGCCGTACCTTCCGAACTCCTTTGTTGGGAATAGCCATACCAAACCTCATATCAATGATAGTCAGTTAGCTCAACATCAAATGCATCACCATCGACAAATCGAAAGCAAATCCGCCACTTCATGTTTACCGAGATTGAATACTGGCCCTCTCGATCTTCTTTCAACCTATGAAGCCGGTTGCTTGGGGGAATCTTCAGATCATCGACACAGACAGCCGAATCGAGGTACTGCAACCTTCGTAAAGCTCCACTCCAGATCTCGGCCCTGTCCATACCGACACAGAGTTCTACCTGCGTACGCAACCGGATGTGCCGTATCGGCTGAAAGAGATTTCTTGCACCGCCTGCAACCAGCAGGGGGTCGGTCTGGACTTCCGAGCCACGATGTCCGTCCGCGACGCCTATTATTTCGTGACGTGCCAGACATGCAATCGGCAGTTCCCTGAAAAATCATCGCTGGAAGCCTACGAATAACTCAACAAGCTCCAGCGATGCTGGTGTATAGTGACGATATGACTGACACACCCAACCAAGCCGACCAATCGACGCCTGACGAGAAACCCAAGGCGAGAAAAGAGCTCACCATCATCTCTGTCCCGGACGATCGCGATATGATCGCCGAGGAAATGGCCGAGATGTTCGAGGAAGACAAAGTCTCCCACCAGCACGGCAGCTCGGAGCCGGAAGCGGACTGAAGCCCGCATTACTCGTCAAGCGTTTTCGGCAGCAATTCCCCGCACCCTGCACATCACGCACAACGCTGAGCGATCGTGCTCTACTCAACGCTTCGGCTCGACCGCAATAGGCTTCGCAGTTGCTGGCCTGCGGAACTTGCTGTCTTGTTGCTTCGCCAAGCCAGCTTCGAACAATCCTCGGCCTCCTTCAGACCGCAACTGCTTGCCAACTAACGGTGTCCTCGCCTCCGCGATTCGCTCACAGAACCCCTCAGCGCTGCTCCAACAGACAGAATCTCACTAACCCTTGAACTTGGGCCATTGGTTATAGCCCACGGAAGGGTCGTTTGACCTTAAGCAGGTGATAAATTCCACCTCTTTCTGAATGACCTCGGCTTGCGTAGCAGTGGCGGATTCCCACAGGATTTCTCTCGTGACAGTAAATCGGCGTCTCTGTTCTCTATTGAAGTCTTTGGCAATCAGCGTGCTATCAGGACTGCCGAAATAGTTGATGTCATCAGTTCTGTCTTGTCCCACGTAGATCTTTCCATTTGGATAAGTGATCTTGTAAATGACGCTCATAGATTGTCAGGCAGACTCAAGCTCCTTAATGCTTTTGCCAGTCCTGGTCTTCCAGGTGAGTGCGAACTTAAGAGGCCAGCCCCTGCCGAACGGCTCGCGTTGCGTTCTCACACCGAACCTTGTTGCTCTCGCGTTTGGCCTCGGCCTTCCGACCCCAGTAGGCGCTACGACCCCTTTTTGCTCCAGCGTGATCAGTCTTGTGGGCTCTTCCAGCCATAACCAATTCAATCCTCCTGCCTATGCCACACGCAGGACAAGCCGCTTACCGCAAGCCTTGACGTACTTTCGAAGCGTGGCCACGGACGGGGAATGCTTTCCCGTGGCCAGCGCACGCTCGATGCGCGCAATGGCAGGCGCCTGTGTCCCCATTCGCTTCGCCACCTGCGCCTGGGTCAGGCCGGCCTCGTGCCGGGCTTTCAACAACGTGTCAAGGAGTTCGGCCTCCTCCCGCTCAAGACGCCGAACCTCTGCGCGCACGCCTGGTCGCCGCATCAGACGCTTCACCAACTGGTCATGCGTTTTCATGTTTCACCTCTTTCATCCGCCTCTCAGCAATTTCTCGCTCACGAGCCGGTGTCTTTTCTGATTTCTTCAGGACTTTTCTGATTTCTTCAGGAAGCTGTGCAGCATGACAATCCGCCGACCGACAAGAGTGCAAAAGAACACACGGGCAATGCCTTCGGCCCCCTTGAGCCGTAATTCGAAGAGACCACCCCCAAACGCCTTGGTATGCGGCTCTCCAAGATTTTGTCCGAGGGACACCATTCGCCTGGTCAAGACGATATATCGTGCCGCAAGCGTATCTGGAAGAGTGAGGATCTGTTCCTGAACCTCTTCACCGTAATACCCGATCGTATAATCCACCGCTCACAATAACAAATATGTTATGCTGCTGCAACGAGGACCGGCCTGGATAGCGCGGTGCGCGCACCCGATGGATCGCACCACAGGCCATTCCCAGACGGTTCATGCTAGACGGATCATCTCAACCGCCGCGTCTTGCTCGATTCTTCCCAGCGCCGACACTTTACCGCCTTTTTCTTTTCTGACGATTCGCTCAATCTGCACCAGTGCGCCGCGGTGCCAGGAATCAAACGCCTCATTCTGAGGAGAAGCGAGCCGATCCTGCCGCCCCACTTCATACCGGCCCTGTTCATTGCACAACCAGGCCCGCTTCTCCCCCTTCATCTCACGCAGTTCACTCACGACCCGATACACATCCGGTCTCCGCTCAACA
>JABMDE010000073.1:35789-41678 GCA_015904055.1 Nitrospira sp.
CTTGCCGTCTGTGCGTAACAACAGATAGGAAAACTTCAACGCATCTTTGATAAAACCGACCTCATCATCAATCTGCTGAATCACTGTGGGCGGATCCCAAGCCCGCTCTTCGTGACACCAATCGTAGGGGTTCACCAGGGCCGGACAACTGTTTTCATGCAGGCACGGACTAAAAACGGTGCAGCGTTTCTCCTGGAGCAATCGATCGCGTACGTGATGCAACGCCCGCGAGGTCTCCCGCAAAGCCGGTTCTAGAATCATCATCGTGCCAGATGGGGCGAGCAGCGACAGCGCTTCCGCCATGAAATTGGTCCGAGCCGCAATGGGATCTTTCGCTCCCACATAGAGCTCATTCAGGCTATTGGCCAGGATAATGAGATCGAACGGAGCACGGGGGCGGACCTGCGTCGACCAGGCAGCCTGTTCGAGATCTCCTTCGTGGCGCTGGAAACTTGCCGTCGTGATACCGGCTGTACGGCAGTATCGGATCCACAGCTGATTCGCTTGTCCAAGCGCAGCCGGCGAGCTATCGACGGCGACCACCGTCAACGCACCGGTATGCTTCTTGTGATGCCACCAGTCGAGCGCAGCCAGCGATCCGGTGCCAGGCCCGGAGCCCAAATCCAACACCGAGAATCGCTCTTGCCGCGGATCTGTCGGCATTTCGTCGAGCAAGATCTGAATCTTCGATAGATTTACCGGCACGAAATAGCTGAGATACGCCATGACCGCCGCCGGGTCTTCAAGATAAGAACGACTCAGTTCTGTACGTTCCTTTGTGAAGAGCCGCGAGAGATCAATCACGACCTGTGCAAGCCGTGATTGCGGAAGACCCTCGGTCTCCACAAGTCGATGAATAGTGTCGAGCACTAACGGGGAAACCCTGGCGTTGTGACGTTGCATGGCCCTAGTGTATGCTCACGTCATCATGGAGGACAACTATGACGGATGATATCCTGAAGGCTTACAAAGAAGTCGAATCGGCTGTGGAACGCTATATCAAGCTGCTGCACGAACACGTCACGATGTTACAGAACGTGGAGCCACCCGGTTCCGACAAGGTCGTGCGCATGTCTGCAGGGTCAAAGGCCATGACAGACAGTGCATCGATCTATCTGTCCTATGCGAAATACGTGGCCTACGGCATGCCGGAAAGCGAGGAAATGGTCGAGGACGAGATCCAAGGATAGCGCGTCGTTCATTGGAGGTCTTTGAGATACGATTCACGAACGACGAGATACCGCGGCGCGGCATAAACACAAAGGGCCTGTCCGGTACACCGGACAGGCCCTTTGTGTTTTCGTTTGAGCGCGCCGTTAGATACTGCGCATGAATTGCGCGACTTCTTCCGGATTGACCGCGCCGCCCATGATCTGCGACATCGCCACGTTGGTGGACTTCTTACCGGTCAGACCGGACTCGACTTCGTCCACGATCAATTCCACCGGCATCGACTGACCACCGTACACGCGCGGGCCGCCGATGATCTTCGCCTTGGAGAACCCGTAGATCGCAGTCGCCACTTCTTTCGCCAGCCATCCGACGTAATTGAATTCCGGCACAACAATGAGCTTAGCCTTTCCACAGAGTTCGCGCAGCTCCTTCGTCGGGAACGGACGGAGTGAACGCACCTTGATCAATCCGACGTTCAACCCTTTTTCTTTACAGAGACGCACGGCTTCGCGCGACTGTGCCGCTGCGCTACCGGATGCGATGATGATCGCATCAGCGCCTTCGACATTCTCAGCCGTGAGCAAGCCACCCATGTACTGATTGATGTACTTGCGCGAACGTTCAACCGCCGCCCAGACTTCCTGCTGCCAGACTGCATGGATGTTGTACGCCATGAAGTTCGACTTCTGAACCGGGGCGTCGCGGGATAGCCGGGCGGGAGGATTCTCCGCATCCAACACGGGCACGGCTCCACGCCACGCTTCACGCGGCGGCAGCTTGATCCCTCGATCCTGCATCCGCACATAGCCGCGCGCATGGGTCACGAAGAAACCGTCGCAGCATACACCGACCGGCAAGGTCACGTCATTCTTTTCACTGATGGTAAAACCGGCCATCGTGAAGTCGAACATGTCCTGCTGGTTTTCAGCGTGGAATACGATCATGCCGCAGTTCAGCAGGTAGGAAACCTCGATGTTGTCCGGCTGAATGGCAAGCGGCGCGTTGACCACACGGCAGGTGAACATCGCGACAACCGGCAACCGATGTCCCGGCCAAGAGGCGATGCCTTCGAGGCCACGCAATGTGCCTGGGCCTGCCGTGGCCGTGTAACAACGGACACCCGAACGGGAGCCACCTGCGATGGCCGCCATGACGCCGACTTCTTCTTCACCGCGATAATATTCCTTCACATAGCCTTCACCATAGAGCACCCCGACAAGCTGCATCGTTTCGCTCTGCGGAGTAATCGGATAGGCGATGGCCAAGTCCACGTTTGAGCGGCGGACGGCTTCTTTTGCCGCTTCGCTGCCGGTGATGAATTCTTTCGTCCGCGGCGCTTCGTGGAACATGTATTCCGGCGTCACGATTTTTTGCCGCTTCGCCTCGGCATGCGGATCTTTCTTGGCTGCGCTCGCTGGAGCCGCCACGCTGGTAATCGGGTCGCCTTGCGGATTCGTTTTGACTTCAGTTTCGCTCATGATTGCACCCCTTGGCTCGCTTGGGCCTATCTATGCCCAGTCTTATCCTTCTCGCTTCATCTGCTCGGGGCTGTGCCCGAACATCGCTGCGCTGCCGCTTCCACCCGGTGTCGGCGCGAATTCCATAGGATTCGCATGTGTCTTGCCACCGTGGACTTTCGATTGTGTTCCGGTAAACCGGACATTCTCACCATTCTCCGGAAGCTTGATACCCATCTCCTCACGCACTTTCTTGAAGATCTGCGCGACACGCTTGATCTTGAGGGTATCGGAATCCCGAATTGTAAGCATGGCGTCTTCATGGCCCTGTTCGGCACAAATGGCCATGGTACAGCAATTCGTCCCTGCCCGGATCATCTTGAGCGTCAAATTCGCGTAGTGGCAATGCACCCCGATGAAAATACAGGCTTCGATCTTGTTGCCCCAGATGGTCAGATTCGGATGGTTGGGGTTGATCACTTCTTCCGGGTCGATTTTCGGATATTTCGGCCGGTAGTCCGGCATCGGAATAATCATGACCTGGGGAATCTGCGCGGCGATCTCCAATGTCGCTTTGGCCTTTTCGACTGCGTGATCGTTCCAAGCCCAAAGCAGCAGCGGTCCCGGGAAAATGGTGGCATTCGGACTGGTGAGCATCTTACGCGCCATCTCTTCGATGACTTTTTCTTCATTCGGTTCAAGCAATCCGTAAAACAGTCCTTGGCCCGGGTCCGGGAGCGATACGCCTAACTGCGCAGCTGACGGAGGATGAAACCCGGCCGGCCCTGGCACAATGATCCGTTCTCTGGTGTCCTGTGTTGTTGCCACGCCCATTCCCCTTTCCTGCACTTATCCGACGACTGGACTTGCCAAAACGGCCGTCGTGCGATATTCTTTCGGCATGAACTTCTCGAAACCGTTTGAAAACTTCACATAATCGAGACTCATCAGGCACCTCCTATGTCACTTCAGGGGCAGTCATTATTCGATTGCAACGCAACCGCATGAAACGAAGAAACCAAGGAAACGAAGAGGATGGATGATGTGGACCGAATCAATCCGCCACTCGCGTCTCGACCATCCTAACAAAGCTGAAAAAAGACTGTCAATCTTATATATCTTCCCCCAGATTCGACCACTACAGACCCAATAGATATGTTGATACTATAACGTCCTGAAATTCAACACAACTTTTCAGAAGGCCCAGGGTATCCGAAAGAAGGCCTAGGGCTGGCCAGACGAATAGGCCATTCGCCCCAAACTGTTTCTTGATGATGCGCACTGATCGAGAAACCGTCCGAAACTCTGCATGATAAATTTCATGACAGCAATTGCCGATCCACCGCAATCCGTTTACACTGTCTCCCTATGCCTCTTCGTGTACTCATACCCGGTGAAGATGACACAGGCACGCACGTCGGCGGCGTGCATAAGCGGCCCCCGATCCCTGACGACTCGCTCAAGGCCGAATGCCCGAAGTTTATGGCACACGGTCCTTGCGGCGGCGTTCGGAAAGGCGGGCTCTGCGAAGTCTACCCGGAGATGAAATGCCCCTGGATCTCTCTATACATCGAATTAGAAAAAATTGGCCAGACCGAATGGATGAAACAAGTATAGGAAACGTGAGGCGTGAACCGTGAAACGTGAAACGAGCGGAAGAAAACAAAGAACGACAAAGCTAGGCTATAACGAGCGACATGCAAAGAGTGGCATAACTTCAACCCTGCCCAGCATCGAAACATTTCCCAATCAGTACAAAGGCTACGAGATCACGATCGAGATTCCCGAATACACAGCAATCTGCCCCAAAACCAACCTGCCGGACTTCGGTACGATCACGCTGCACTATAGGCCGGATAAAGAGTGCCTTGAGCTGAAATCGCTCAAGATGTACATCCACGCCTATCGCAACCTCGGCATCTTCTACGAGAACGCCGTGAACCGAATCTTACAGGACATCGTCACGGCTTGCCGACCGGTCTGGGCCAAAGTCACCGGCACCTTTGCGGCGCGTGGAGGGCTCTCAAGCAAGATTGAAGCACGATACCCCTGAATCCGTTATTCGCGAATCGTCACCCGTCAATTGGATCGGAGCACGATTGTCCCTCTTCCGAATCATGAATGACCAATGACGATAGACATCTTCTCTCTATGGCCACCTACGCAATCGGTGATATCCAAGGGTGTTTGACTTCTCTCCACCATCTGCTTGATCGTATTTCCTTTCAGCCTCACATCGACCGGATCTGGCTCGTCGGCGACTTAGTCAACCGGGGCCCGGACTCATTGGCCACCTTGCGGCTTCTCAAAAATCTCGGCCCTGCAGCCCATCCCATCCTCGGCAATCACGATCTCTTCTTGCTAGCCGCCGCAGAAGGCATCGTATCGCTCCGTCCCAAAGACACGATTCAGGATATCCTCACCGCAAACGATCGCACTGACCTGATCGAATGGCTGAGACACATCCCGCTCCATCACCGTGAGGGTACATTCTTTATGGTCCATGCCGGCCTCCTCCCTCAATGGACAGTTGATGACGCCACCCAGTACGCACGGGAAGTGGAAACCATATTGTCAGGGCCGGACTATCGAACTTTTCTCCAGCAACTGTTTCACGGTCCGACAATGCTGTGGAACTCCTCATTGAATGGGATAGAGCGATTGACAAGCATCGCACGCGTGCTAACTAGGATCAGGACCTGCACGCCGTCCGGTGAACTGTCGAGTTTTTCAGGACCGCCTGAACAGGCCCCGGCAGGATACCGGCCCTGGTTTCACGTTCCAAATCGCCGTAGCGCCGACGCAATTATCATTACCGGTCACTGGGCGGCACTCGGCCTTCGGCTGGAAGCAAACCATCTCGCCATTGATAGTGGCTGCGTGTGGGAGCGACAGCTAACGGCAGTACGGTTGGAAGATCGAGCGGTGTTTCAGGTGGACTATGCAGATCGCCGAAGCTGACCGTGTCTTTTGGGAACTCGCTCAGTGGTAGCTCTCGGCATCAGACGGAAATTTCCCCTGCTCGACTTCTTCTTTGTAACGCCGGAGCGCTTGGAGCGCATCGGCTTTCAGGTGCGCATAGGGTTTGACGAACTTGGGCACGAACTCGTCGAACATCCCGAGCAGATCGTAGAGCACCAGCACTTGCCCATCACAGTGCGGCCCGGCGCCGATGCCGATGGTGGGAATCGACAACTGTGCCGTGATCGTCTGAGCTAGCTTCGCAGGAATCGCTTCGAGCACCACCGCAACGGCACCG
>JABMDE010000074.1:0-5341 GCA_015904055.1 Nitrospira sp.
ATCAAGAAAGCCTTGCCGATTCCCGCGCTCGACAAGGAGTTCATGGTCGGGGAGATCCAGTTTTACGAGGCGCGGGCCCATGGCGCCGATGCGGTGTTGTTGATCGTTGCGGCGCTGGAGCGTCGGCAACTGATCGACTTCTATGCCTTGGCAACGGAACTTGGCATGGATAGCCTATTTGAAACGCATCATGAGCGGGAACTCGATAGGGTGCTGGAGTGGATTCCCACCGCCAGATTGATCGGGATCAATAATCGCGATCTCAAGACCTTCACGACTGATCTCAACGTGACTTTTCGGCTGGCCAAAAGAATTCCTGACGATAAAGTCATCGTCAGTGAAAGCGGTATCCGTTCGCGCGCTGATGTGCTGAAGCTTGCCGAGGCGGGGATCCACGCCATGCTGGTGGGAGAGTCCCTGATTAAATCGGATGATATCGGCAAGAAGGTGGAAGAGTTGCGGGGAGCTTCTGCGTGAAGCGTATCTCGTGAAGCGTGAAGCGCAGGACGGATGGCAAAGACGTTCTATCTTTGTTTGCGAGATACGAGATACGCTTCACGTTTCACGTGGGATGAAGTGAGAGCAGCACGTATATGAATACGGCAGCGTAAGAGGAGATTCGGGAATTCCGTGAAGGTCAAAATTTGCGGCATTACCAACGTGGAAGATGCGCAGGTTGCAGTCGCAGCCGGAGCGGACGCGCTTGGATTTGTGATGTATGCCAAGAGCCTACGCTGTGTGAAGCCGGCTGTGGCGAGCGCCATCATTGCAGGACTTCCGCCGTTTGTCCTGCCGATCGGTGTGTTCGTTAACGAGGACCCACAGCGGGTGAGAGCGCTCATGGATGAATGTGGATTCGCGTTGGCCCAGCTGCATGGGGATGAATCCGCCTCCTATTGCGAGAATTTTGGGCGTCCGGTGCTCAAAGCGATTCGCTTGAAAGACCGCACGGCGTTTCTTGCCCTGGCCGAATTTCATGGGCGGGCCAATATGCGTGGGTTCGTGATCGATGCATTTGGAGAGCACGCATACGGCGGCACCGGGCAGACTGTCGATTGGACATTGGCGGCGGAGGTAGCACGGGCGGCGCCGATTCTATTGGCTGGCGGTCTGACGCCGTCGAATGTGGCCGAGGCGATTCGGCAAGTACGACCCTACGGAGTCGATGTCAGTAGTGGCGTGGAACAGAGTCCAGGAAAAAAAGATCCGGACAAAGTGAAGGCGTTTATTCAAGCGGCGAGACTTGTGCCGGCAGAATAAGCACAACTATACTGCGGGCGATTGATTGGGGAGGAGTTGTTTACATGTCAATGCTTCCAGATAGCCATGGCCGGTTCGGACCTTATGGTGGCCGGTATGTGCCGGAAACCCTCATGCCCGCGTTGCTGGAGCTGGAAGAGGAGTACGCCAAAGCTAAGAAAGACCGCCGCTTCAAGGCCGACCTTGCGTACTACCTGAAAGAGTACGTCGGACGTCCGACCAGTCTCTACCGTGCCGATCGGCTGACCAAGAAATTAGGTGGCGCCAAGATTTATCTGAAGCGGGAAGACCTGTGCCATACCGGTGCCCATAAGATCAACAATGCCATCGGGCAAGTGCTGTTGGCCATGCGTATGAAAAAGCGCCGAATCATTGCCGAAACCGGCGCAGGCCAGCATGGTGTCGCCACCGCGACGGCAGCCGCGATGTTTGGCCTGGAATGCGAAGTCTACATGGGCACGGAGGATATGCAGCGTCAGGCGTTGAATGTCTTCCGCATGCGGTTACTCGGTTCGAAAGTGACGGGCGTCGATGCCGGCAGTCGGACGTTGAAAGATGCCATTAGTGAAGCCATGCGTGATTGGACGACGAATGTGCGGACAACCCATTATATTCTCGGATCAGTGTTAGGGGCGCATCCCTATCCGATGATGATCCGTGATTTTCAGGCGATTATCGGGAAAGAAGCACGGAAACAAATCCTGGCGGCGGAGGGGAAGCTGCCGGAGTATCTCGTCGCCTGTGTCGGGGGCGGGAGCAATTCAATTGGCCTGTTCCATGCGTTTCTAGGTGATCGCAAGGTCAAGATGGTCGGCGTGGAAGCAGGAGGGAGCGGGATTGTGAGCGGCAAACATGCGGCCAGGTTTTCCGGTGGGAAACCGGGTGTTTTGCAAGGGACCATGACCTATCTGCTTCAGGACGAGAACGGGCAGATCAATTTGACCCATTCCGTCTCGGCCGGATTGGATTACGCGGCGGTTGGTCCAGAGCACAGTCTCTATCATGACCAGGGCCGGATCGAATACAGCTATGCGACAGACGATGAAGCGATGGCCGCCTTTGATCTCCTGGCACGTGAGGAAGGCATCATGCCTGCACTCGAAAGCGCCCACGCGATCGCGCATGTCGTGAAGCTGGCCCCGAAACTGAAAAAGTCACAGGTGATCATTGCCAATCTATCCGGCCGTGGTGACAAAGACGTCCAGCAAGTGGCCAGGATGCGAGGGGTGGAGCTATGAGCGGACGGCTGGAAACCACGTTTCGACGGTTGCGTGAGAAGAAAGAGAAAGCGCTCATTGCCTATCTCATGGCGGGTGACCCAGGATTGGCTGAGACAGAACAACTGGTTGTGGCCTTAGAACAGGCCGGCGCCGATATCATTGAATTGGGTGTGCCCTTCTCCGATCCGATTGCCGATGGGCCGGTCATTCAGCAAGCTGCCGAGCGGGGGTTGAAGAGCGGCACAACACTGCGGAAAATTCTGGATTCCGTGAAGTCCCTCAGACAGCGTACTGAGATCCCGATCGTCCTCATGTTGTACTACAACTCGATCCACGCCATGGGTTGTGGGCAGTTTTGCAAGGCTGCAACGGTTGCCGGAATCGATGGATTGATCGTGCCGGATATGCCGCCGGATGAAGCGGGACCGCTTAAGGGCCCGGCCGATGCCGCAGGCCTGCCGCTTATTTTTCTACTGGCACCGACCAGCACGCCCAGTCGACGAAAACTTGTGGCGGAAGAATCACACGGGTTTGTCTATTACGTCTCCTTGACCGGTATCACTGGGGCGAAGCTCAGCAATGTGACGGACATCCAACAGAATGTGAAGAAGCTCAAGAAAGTCTCTGCCTCACCTGTCGCAGTCGGTTTCGGCGTGGCGACACCGGAAGATGCCGCGCAAGTCTCCAAAATGGCCGATGGGGTGATCGTCGGCAGCGCCATTGTGAAACGCATTGCGTCCTATCAGCACGATCCCAAGATGGTCAGCCATGTTGCTGAGTTTGTGCGGTCGTTGAAAGCTGCGATGGCGCCGGCCTAGCCAGCTACACTGGGATAGACTCTTCGTTTCTTGTCCTCGTTATAGTGACGAGGTAAGATGGCGTCGGTGAAATGTGCGTGCTGGGTGTAGTCAGGGACATCATGAAGACAGCCCTCCATACCATTCCTCCAGAGCAGCGAGAAGATGTGTTGGCGAAGCTCCGTGTTGAATTGGCACGGGTATCAGGGCTGCGCTTTGTCTATCTGTATGGGTCGGCGCTTGAGTCCGACAGGGTTCATGATGTGGACGTTGGGATTTTTCTTGATGATTCGATGGACGCACTGCAGATGAATATGATGGATGCTCTCTCGGTAACGCTCTCAGCCGCTGTGGGAGTGCCTGTTGATATTCGGATGCTCAATGCGGCACCACTGCCGTTCCTCTACCATGTGCTGCGAGGGAAGTTGGTGCTGTGTCGAGACGAGACCTTCTTGACCGATATGCTGGAAGATGTCGCCCGCCGCTACCTTGACCTTGCCCCGTTCCTCCGCAACGGCACGAAGGAAGCCTTCGCCGCATGAGCCTGAATCCGGACCTCATCCGGGCACGGTGCGTTGAGATCGATACATCGTTGATCCGGCTTGAAGAGATCGGCCGTCTGTCTCGCGAGACATTCCTTTCCAACTAAAACAACCTACATCTACTTGTTCGCTGGGGGATTCGTGGTGATTCACGGCAGAATTCCTGGAAAATTTCCCCATCAGTTACTCATTGTGCCTGACTGCTCTTTTCCCCGTCGGTCTCGCGCAACCTCGCCGAAGAGAGTTGACAGGTGTTAGGTGACAGGCTACGGTACTGTCTGAATGAAGATCAGGAACTTTGTGCATAAGGGCCTCAAATGGCTCTATGCCGAGGATAGAGCCCGTGGGTTGCCACCTGAGACTGTGGAGAAGTTGCGCAAGATGTTCGCCTATCTGGACAACATGCAAGAGCCCGGAGAGCTTCGAGCGCTTCGAGGGTGGAAAGCGCATACGTTGACTGGCGATCGCAAAGGGACGTGGAGCTTGAGCGTCACCAGGAACCGGCGATTGACGTTTCATATTGATCTGGAAGAGGGCGACATCTGCGACGTGAACCTGGAAGACTACCATTAGGAGAGGAGATCCACACATGCCTATGAAGAACCCACCGCATCCTGGAGACTTTATCCGAACGGAGGTCATCGAGCCTGCAGGCCTGTCGGTGACTGCAGCCGCCAAGGCTCTTCAGGTGTCGCGTCCAGCCTTGTCGAGTCTCCTGAACGGGAAGGCTGATTTATCCGGGGAGATGGCGTTGCGGCTGGAGAAGGCGTTCGGCGTACAGATGGATACTCTTATGCGGATGCAAACAGCCTACGATATTGCCCAGACCCGTAAGCAAGCGAAACACGTCCGTGTCCACCGGCTTGTGCTATCTGTGGCGCACTCCTAAGGATGCCGCGCAAGTCTCGAAAATGGCCGATGGGGTGATCGTCGGCAGCGCCATCGTGAAACGCATTGCGTCCCACCAACAGGATCCTGAAATGATCGGCCACGTTGCCGAGTTTGTCCGATCACTCGAGTCGCCATGGTGCCAGCCTAGGCAGTGAACGGAAGGACGCTGGGCCAGTCACAACAAGCTTCCTGACTGCTCGTGCGAGTGACCAGTTTCCGAAGCGAGCAGATGCACAATACAAGATCTGCCTGGTAATTTTCCTTGAATGCACATTGACGCTTTACTCTCTGGACGGGCCGAATCCTGAAGCGTGCGTGCTGTAGGAGTCTGGATGGAAGGAGCTTGCCGAAGAAGCGAGCAGGCAACTCTGCTTGCAGTTCCATGAGAATCGCCAGAATCCTCGTCATTCGACCAATACCTTCTCTGAATGGGTGAATCAGCCAGCCATTTTTCCCATAGATGACTGACAAAAGAACCGGCGTGAGTAGGCCGTTATCGTCGCACTGTCTGATCGAGACACACTGGTAACTTCGCTCATTTCTACTAGATAGTGTCGTCACGAGATGTGAAATGATGTAGAATCATATCAACCGCAGGAGGTTTGATATGAGAGCATCGCATCGCAGGCAC
>JABMDE010000074.1:5461-18583 GCA_015904055.1 Nitrospira sp.
GAAAGCGGCATCCGTTCGCGCGCTGATGTTGTGAAGCTTGCCGAGGCGGGGATCCACGCTATGCTGGTGGGAGAGTCGCTGATTAAGTCGGATGATATCGGCAAGAAGGTAGAAGAGTTGCGGGGAGCTTCTGCGTGAAGCGTATCTCGTATTTCGTATCTCGCAAACAAAGATGAAAGGCACTCTCTTTCCATCTTGCGCTTCACGAGATACGCTTCACGGTTGACGGGGGACGAAGTGATAGCAGCACGTATATGAATACGGCAGCGTAAGAGGAGATTCAGGAATTCCGTGAAGGTCAAAATTTGCGGCATTACTAACGTTGAAGACGCGCAGGTTGCGGTTGCAGCCGGAGCGGACGCGCTTGGCTTTGTGATGTATGCCAAGAGCCCACGCTGTGTGAAGCCGGCTGTGGCGAGCGCGATCATCGCAGATCTTCCGCCTTTCGTCCTGCCGATCGGCGTATTCGTCAATGAAGATGCCGGCATGGTTCGAAAGCTTATGGACGAATGTGGATTCGCATTAGCCCAACTGCATGGGGATGAATCCGCTTCCTATTGCGAGCATTTTGGCCGTCCGGCGCTCAAAGCGATTCGCTTGAAAGACCGCACGGCGTTTCTTGCCCTGGCCGAATTTCATGGGCGGGCCAACATGCGTGGGTTCGTGATCGATGCATTTGGAGAGCACGCATATGGCGGCACTGGGCAGACTGTCGATTGGGCATTGGCGGCAGAGGTGGCACGGGCGGCGCCGATTCTGTTGGCAGGCGGCCTGACGCCGTTGAACGTGGCCGAGGCGATCCGGCAGGTGCGACCCTACGGAGTCGATGTGAGCAGTGGGGTAGAGCAGAGTCCTGGGAAAAAAGATCCGGACAAAGTGAAGGCGTTTATTCAAGCGGCGAGACTTGTGCCGGCAGAATAAGCACAACTATACTGCTGGCGATTCATTGGGAGGAGTTGTTTGCATGTCAATGCTTCCAGATACCCATGGCCGGTTCGGACCCTATGGTGGCCGGTATGTGCCGGAAACCCTCATGCCCGCGTTGCTTGAGCTGGAGGAGGAGTACGCCAAAGCCAAGAAAGACCGCCGCTTCAAGGCAGACCTTGCCTACTATCTGAAAGAGTATGTCGGGCGTCCGACCAGTCTCTACCGTGCTGATCGGCTGACCAAGAAATTAGGCGGTGCTAAGATTTATCTGAAGCGGGAAGACCTCTGCCATACCGGTGCCCATAAGATCAACAATGCCATCGGACAAGTGCTGTTGGCCCTGCGTATGAAAAAGCGCCGAATCATTGCCGAAACAGGTGCCGGCCAGCATGGTGTCGCTACTGCGACGGCAGCCGCGATGTTTGGCCTGGAATGCGAAGTCTACATGGGTACCGAAGATATGCAACGCCAGGCGTTGAATGTCTTCCGTATGCGGTTACTCGGTTCGAAAGTGACGGGCGTCGATGCCGGCAGTCGAACCCTCAAGGATGCCATCAGTGAAGCGATGCGCGATTGGACGACGAATGTGCGGACCACCCATTACATTCTTGGGTCAGTCTTAGGGGCGCATCCCTATCCGATGATGATCCGGGATTTCCAGGCGATTATCGGGAAAGAAGCACGGAAACAAATTCTGGCTGCGGAGGGGAAGCTGCCGGAGTATCTCGTTGCCTGTGTTGGGGGCGGGAGCAATTCCATCGGGCTGTTCCATGCGTTTCTGGGTGACCGCAAGGTGAAGATGGTCGGGGTGGAAGCCGGAGGGAGTGGGATTGTGAGCGGCAAACATGCAGCCAGGTTTTCCGGCGGGAAGCCGGGTGTCTTGCAAGGGACCATGACCTATCTGTTGCAGGACGAGAACGGGCAGATCAATTTGACCCATTCCGTCTCGGCCGGATTGGATTACGCGGCAGTTGGACCGGAGCACAGTCTCTATCATGACCAAGGCCGGATCGAATACAGCTATGCAACAGACGATGAAGCGATGGCCGCCTTTGATCTCCTGGCACGTGAGGAAGGCATCATGCCTGCGCTCGAAAGCGCCCATGCTATTGCGCACGTCGTCAAGCTGGCCCCAAAGTTGAGAAAATCACAGGTGATCATTGCCAACCTGTCCGGCCGCGGGGATAAAGATGTCCAGCAAGTGGCCAGGATGCGAGGGGTGGAGTTATGAGCGGTCGGCTGGAAACCACGTTTCAACGATTGCGCGACAAGAAAGAGAAAGCGCTCATTGCCTATCTCATGGCGGGGGACCCAGGATTGGCTGAGACAGAACAGCTGGTCGTGGCCTTAGAACAGGCGGGCGCCGATATTATTGAATTAGGCGTGCCCTTCTCGGACCCGATCGCTGACGGGCCGATCATTCAGCAAGCCGCCGAGCGGGGATTGAAGAGCGGTACAACACCCTCGCTCAGGAAGCAGACGAACATTCCCATCGTGTTGATGCTGTACTACAACAGCATCCATGCCATGGGCTGTGAACAGTTTTGCAAGGCTGCAACAGTTGCCGGAGTGGATGGGTTGATTGTCCCCGATATGCCGCCGGATGAAGCGGGACCGCTTAAGGGCCCGGCCGATGCCGCAGGCCTGCCGCTTATTTTTCTGTTGGCACCGACCAGCACGCCCAGTCGGCGAAAGCTGGTGGCGGAAGAATCACACGGGTTTGTCTATTATGTCTCGTTGACCGGCATTACCGGGGCGAAGCTCAGCAATGTGACGGACATCCAACAGAATGTGAAGAAGCTCAAGAAAGTCTCCGCATCGCCTGTTGCCGTCGGCTTCGGCGTGGCGACGCCGGAGGATGCTGCGCAGGTCTCCAAAATGGCCGATGGCGTGATCGTCGGCAGTGCTATCGTGAAACGGATCGCCTCCCACCAACAGGATCCCGGAATGGTCGGCCACGTCGCCGAGTTTGTTCGATCATTGAAAGTTGCGATGGCGCCGGCCTAGTTAGCTACACGGGGATAGGCTCTTCGTTTCTTGTCCTCGTAATAGTGACGGCGTAAGATAGCATCGATTAACTGTGCGTGCCGGCTATAGTCAGGGACATCATGAAGACAGTCCTCCATACCATTCGCCCAGAGCAGCGAGAAGATGTGCTGGCGAAGCTCCGTGTTGAATTGGCACGGGTATCAGGGCTGCGCTTTGCCTATGTGTATGGGTCGGTGCTTGAGTCCGACAGAGTTCATGACGTGGATGTTGGAATTTTTCTTGATGAGACGACGGGCGCACAGCAGATGAACATGATGGATACTCTCTCGGTAACACTTTCAGCCGCTGTGGGATTGCCGGTTGATATTCGGGTGCTCAATGAGGCGCCGCTGCCGTTCCTCTACCATGTGCTGCGAGGGAAGCTGGTACTGTGTCGAGACGAGACCTTCTTGACCGATATGCTGGAAGATGTCGCCCGTCGCTACCTTGACCTTGCCCCGTTCCTCCGCAACGGTACGAAGGAAGCCTTCGCCGCATGAGCCTGAATCCGGACCTCATCCGGGCACGGTGTGTTGAAATCGACACATCGTTGATCCGGCTTGAAGAGATCGGCCGTCTGTCTCGCGAGACATTTCTTTCCGACCAAGACACTCTTGATGTGGCCTGCTATCGATTGCTGATCGCGATTGAGGCCGCGTTGGCCCTGTGCTTTCATGTGTCAGCGAAACGACTGCATCACGTACCCGAAGAATATGCAGGTTGCTTCGCTACGCTGGAACAGGCAGGACTCATCCCCGCGGATCTTTCCAGCCGCCTACAGCAGATGGCGCGCTTCAGAAATCTGCTCGTTCATGTGTACTGGAAGGTCGACTACGGGCAGGTATATGACGTCATCACGACTCGACTTGAAGATTTACGTGCATTCCGCACAGCCATGGCCGGCTTGATCTGATTTTCTGAGTTTGTTGGGGGCGGGCAAGATCTATATGGAAACATGGCGCGGTGGTTGAAGGTGTACAGGATTTTCCAGATGGCGGTTGACTCACGATACAAGATCTGACCCCAATTTGTTTTCCAATTTGTCAATTTGTGTGACCCCAATTTTCCAATTTGACTGCTATTCCGACTAGCTGCCCGGTTGAACTCTTGGACAAGCGTTGGATTTTCAAGTAACCTGGGCTTTGTATCGAAACACTTTTGAAACGACATTGTATAGCATAAGCGCCCTGCAGTAAGGGATTTGTTAAGCAGATATAAAAAAATGTTTGGGAACTTACGAGGCTGGTGGCGACGTGCGAGCAAAAAGAAGAAGCGAGCCACAGCTGTGGCAATCGTCTCACTGTTTGTAACGTCCACGTTCCTCGGATGGCATTTGGGTCGCCTCTACTCCCCGAACTACGCCACAGAAGAGGCGGCTTCTATGTTTATCGCGTCGAACTTAATAATTGATAAGGAAGACGATAATGACCTATGGCTTTCCGTAAAAGCGGGTTTCGCAACGTATCAATATAAATTGAGCTCTCGCTCGGTTGAAGTTCGTCTGCCTCCCGCCCATGTAATAGCTGGGCGCAAGCCGCCACCGCGGGACGCATTGAAGGAACATGAGAAGCTACTGGAGTTGGCGGGCCTCGCTGCCGCACCTGCTGGGGTTGTCGGCGTGGTCAGCAAAGTAATGGACGTGGTTGAGACCGCAACTGCCCCAACTCGCAGGGCGGTGTATCTGGCGGCAGGCGCAGTGATTATTACTGGTGGGGGAATTGGACTTTACTTCGGTTACGTCGATTCTGTCGATTACGACAATCCTTCTTTTGTGAAGGGCCTTAAGGATGTTGATATGTGGCATAGCTTTGCCACAGGGATTCGATCGTGCAGGCTTTCGCTCAAGGCCATGGCGGTCCTCCAAGAAATTGACATTAAATATCTTGCCCAAAGATCTAAGAAACTTGAACCCGCAGTGACCTATTGTGATGGATTTTTAAAATGGGCAGGCGACAGATCATAGTAGGAGAGAGCGGGTCAAGTAAAAAGGGTCAGATCTTGTTTCTTGTATGGCTGGTAGGCTAGACTCCTCAGCATGGCTCGACCACTCCGTATTGAATTTCCTGGGGCGTTCTATCATGTGACCGCCCGGGGGAATGCTCGTCAGAACATCTTCCTGGATGACGAGGATCGACAGCAGTTTCTGGGGGTGCTGTCGCGCGTGGTCTCGCGGTTTCATTTCCTGCTGCATGCCTATTGTCTGATGGATAACCATTTCCACCTGGTGGTGGAAACGCCGGAGGCCAATTTATCCAAGGCCATGCGTCAGCTGAATGGCGTCTATACCCAAGCTTTCAACCGCCGCCATCAGCGGGTGGGGCATGTGCTCCAAGGTCGCTTCAAGGCGATCATCGTGGATCGAGACAGCTATCTCCTCGAACTCTGCCGGTATGTGGTGCTCAATCCGGTGCGGGCCAAGACCACCCGTAAGCCTGATAGTTATCTGTGGTCCAGCTATCGAGCGACCGCTGGACTCGCTCCCACGCCTCCCTATCTGACAATCGACTGGCTACTGTCTCAGTTTGGTCAGCAGCGTGTAGCCGCTCAAGGGAAGTATCAGACGTTTGTAGCGGAAGGAATCGGCCAAAGCTCACCATGGGAAGAGGTTCGCGGTCAGGTGCTTCTCGGGAGTGAGCGGTTTGTTGAACAGTTGTCACCTGGGCTACGGGACAAGCAACTGATGAAAGAGATTCCCCGACGGCAACGGTTTGCCGCCAGGCCGACGCTGAGCCAACTCTTTGGAAGCAAGACCAGGACCGACCTGGTGCGACGCAACGAAGCGATTCGTCGGGCGCATCTCGACCACGGCTATAGCCTCTCGGAGATCGGCCATGCCGTGGGATTGCACTATGCGACGATCAGTCGCATCGCGAATCCCCGAGCCATTGATTGACACGCATAGAACACGATTTGAGGAAACCTGAAAAGGCAGCGGGAGTCTTTTTCATCCCTCCAAGAAAGTCTCCGGGAGAGAAAACGGGGACATCCTCAATTTCCAAGTAAGACCTGGTCTTCGACGCCCCAGCAGACGCTACGCCCTCTGGCCGTAGATCCTCCTCTCTAACTAACCATAGGCTCGCCCCACTCCGTCATTCGACCAATACCTTCTCTGAATGGGTGAATCAGCCAGCCATTCTTCCCATAGATGACTGACAAAAGAACCGGCGTGAGTAGGCCGTTATCGTCGCACTGTCTGATCGAGACACACTGGTAACTTCGCTCATTTCTACTAGGACAATCCCTAGCTGTTTATTACTGCTTGTTATGAAATATCTGTGGCCCATTCAATTAATGATATAGAGTGGTCGTAGGAAGGAGCGACTACGGGAGGCCGTTATGATAAGAGTCCGGAGCACGTTTCTCCAGCAGACATTTTCGACTATAACATTTGTCCTGGTGCTCGGTGCGCTATCGATGATCTGGCCCAGCATCGTGGCACTATTTCTCGGTGCATTCCTGCTGTTCCAAGCTTGCTGCATCGATCCGGCCATTACAGCGCTGCTACTCGACAGGAGTCGGTAAGTTGTCGATCGTCTTCGCCTCTTTTTAGCCACCCGGTCTTTAGCTGAACGGCAATGTGGGCATGATGGGGTGCGCTGTTTAGCGGTTCATCCCAATCCGCTCAGTGCTATGGTCCATTTTCATCGAGGCTGTGGATGATCACGGCGCGGCCATGGTGATCGAGCCAGCATTGAATGTGGTCGCCTACATGGGCCGGTCGGTCGATCCTGGTATGTTGATCATGCGGAATACGGATGTCCTTCCCTTGTGCATCTCGGATCAGATACGCGGCGCCTTCCAAAGCCTGCACTTGGCCGATCACTGACAGAGCGGTGGGTTCCCCGGACGACTGAACGGTACGCTGTTGTGCGGCGCCCAAGGTCCCGGACACGATCCCACGTCCGAGATACTCCTGTGCGGAAGGCCCTGACACTGAAGAGTGGACACAGCCCGTTGCCAGAGTCAACATGGATGGAAGCCATATCGCACGTCGTAATGTCATGAGGACAGGCATCATAAAGACCTCCACCTATAAAAGGATGAGTGCAGTATGAGCCTAGCATGATGCCCATTCTGTACGCACTGGTTTACAGAATGGGATTTCCTACAAAGCTCTCATCGCATTCGAACCTGGTCCTCCTGCCTGGACAAATGGTGTCTCCATTAGGGATTGTGGTGTGTGTTCTGATGTCGAACCCTACCTCTGTGTTATCGCCTATGTGCTTAAGCCCAATCACTAAATTGCCGATATAGTTGGGTCGCGAATCGTTAGCCGTGGTGTGGCGGGGAGCGTACTCGTCTTTGCTGTATTGCCGCGAGGTTGAACGTGCATGAGATCATCATCTCAGCCATGAAGACATCGGCAGGTGATTCACAGCATGGTGCGTGTCCGTTCATGAGGCCAGCGCATCAAGGACATTCGTAGAGCCACTCTGGATTTCTAAATTCATTATGGACAGCGCGCTCCTCTACGATCGTCTTCAATTCGCCTTTACCGCCACCTTCCACTATCTCTTCCCACAGCTGACGATGGGGCTCGCCTTGCTGCTGCTCTACTTGCGCAGTCGCGTGCTGCTTACCGGCGATGAACACTATGAGGAAGTCGCGGACTTCTGGACGAAGGTGTTTGCCATCAATTTCGGATTTGGCGTTGTGACGGGGATTCCGCTCGAATTTCAGTTTGGGACCAACTGGGCGCGGTTTTCCAACTATGCAGGCGGTGTCATCGGGCAAACATTGGCGATGGAAGGGACCTTCGCATTCTTTCTGGAATCCTCGTTTCTCGGAGTACTGCTGTTTCGGAAACGATTCAGTCGTCGGACACAATGGGTTGCCACGCTCATGCTCTTTCTCGGTACGTGGTTGTCGGGCTACTTCATCCTGGCGACGAATGCCTGGATGCAGCACCCCGTCGCCTATCAGGTAGCAGCCGACGGTCGGGTGTTCGTCAACAGTCTGAGCGGGCTGCTCACGAACCCGTGGCTCTTTTGGCAATATGCGCACAATATGACGGCGACGGTCCTCACGGCATCTTCTGTGGTCGCTGCAGTGGGCGCGTACTATTTGCTATCCGGGCAACACCTGCTCCATGCCAAGACGTTTCTTTGCACCGGCGTTGTCGCGGGTGCGATCGCGTCCGGACTGATGATCTTCCCGACCGGGCACGGCAACGCCGATCAGGTATTCAAATATCAGCCCATCAAGGGCGCGGCATTTGAGGGACTCTTTACGACAGAGCGAGAGGCCGGTCTCTATCTGGTCGGACAACCGAATCTTGAAACGATGACCATTGATAACCCGATTGAAATTCCAGGCGCGCTCAGTTTTCTCGTGGAGCGAGAGGCCGGTCTCTATCTGGTCGGACAACCGAATCTTGAAACGATGACCATTGATAACCCGATTGAAATTCCAGGCGCGCTCAGTTTTCTCGTGTACAACGATCTCTATGCCAAGGTAAAGGGGCTCGATGCGTTTCCTCGCGATCAGTGGCCGGATAATCTGCCGCTTCTCTACTACGCGTATCATGTCATGGCGGGATTGGGGACGATATTTGTGCTGCTCTTTGGCACGGCGCTCGTCTCACTGTGGCGGGGCCGGCTATTTCATATGAAATGGCTGCTGTGGTGGCTGATGCTCTGTGCCCCGTTCCCATACATTGCCACGTCCGCCGGGTGGATGACTGCTGAGCTAGGGCGGCAACCCTGGCTGGTCTATGGGTTGTTGCGTACATCGCACGGCACCTCGCCGCTGGTGCATTCGGGGAATGCGCTCTTTACGTTAATCGGGTTCTTAGGATTGTATCTGCTGCTTGGATTGCTGTTCGTCTTGCTTGTAAGCAAAGTTGTTCGACAGGGACCTGGCTCGATGGCCCAACCCGTAACGCACGTTCCTCAAGGATCAGGCCATTAAATGGGAATCGAAACGGCGTGGTTTATCATTATCACCGTGATGCTGGCCATGTATGTGGTCCTGGATGGATTTGATTTCGGCATTGGCATGGTCTATCCGTTCGTGGCTCGGACCGAAACGGAGCGGCGGACGGCGCTCACTTCCATCGGTCCTGTGTGGAACGCCAACGAGGTGTGGTTGATCGCTGCCGCTGCTGTGTTGTTTTTTGCCTATCCCAAGGCCTATGCGGCCGGGTTTAGTGGGTTCTATCTGGCGTTGATCCTGGTGCTCTGGTTGCTTATCTTTCGCGGCCTGGCGTTGGAATTGCGGGCACAAATCGATCATGTGCTGTGGAGGCAGGCGTGGGATACGGCCTTTACCACGTCCAGCGTGCTTCTGGCGATTGTCTTCGGCACGGCATTGGGCAATCTCATTCGCGGGGTGCCCCTCAATCAAGACGGGTACTTCTTTGTTCCGTTCTGGACGGATTTTCGGCCGGGGTCGAATCCGGGGATTCTCGATTGGTTTACCATACTGTTTGGGCTGACGAGTGTGGTGATCCTGGCATTCCATGGAGCGAATTATCTCGTTGTGAAAACAGAGGGTATCTTGTATCAACGGGCCGTCTCCATTGCATGGATTCTGGGGTGGGCGTCGGTCGGGTGCACGGCGCTGACTGTGATGGCCGTGCCCATGGTTCAACCAAACTTGAGTCTCAACTTTTCCCGTCATCCTGTGGTGTATCTTGCGCCGGTGATCGGCGTCATTGTCCTAGGGTACAGCCTGTATTTCCGGCTTCGCCGACGCGATCTCGCTGCATTTCTTGCGTCCTGTATCTTTATATTTCTGATGCTCGTCAGTGTGATGTTCGGGATGTATCCGTACATTTTGCTTTCAACGACTAATTTGGCATTCAGTCTCACCGTGTTTAATGCGGCCACTGATTCCTATGGGTTAGCCTCAGGGATCGTCTGGTTTGCGGGTGGGTTTCTGCTTATTCTGGCCTATCAGATCTATCTCTATTGTCAGTTCCGTGGAAAGACCCGCTTAGATGATGGGCATTGATTGCGCGTCGATATCCAAGAGTCGCCCTGGGTGATATGGGTAAGGTTGGGCCCCCCAGGGTTTACGGATATCCCAAGAATGGGCGGGTACGTTCACGACGGAGTTGTTGGCGCCAGTAGCAGAGTCACTGGCTAATGAACGGTCGCTTTCTGTGCGCGAATGTGTGTGTGACGCGATCAGCGCTTAATTTGGGGAGGCATGTAGGAGGTCATCTCAAGGGCGAGCTCCTTGGCGATGTCCTTCAGATTCGGCCTGAAAAACATGTAGCTGCTCGAACGTTCGTGCCGGGCCTTCCAGACCGTGGTGCCGGTTGTGGCGTCGATGAGGCGAAGGCTCAGGCCCACGCGACCCACGTTGTCGCCTTCCTTGCGGATATACTCCCACGAATTGACCCGCACCACTAGGAAGGAATCGACATTGAGCGCCTTGCCGAGGGTGATAGCCGAATCTTTGTCCGATTGCCCGGTCATTTCCAGGCGGGAGAAGTAGAACACCAGCGAGTCGAAGGCTTCCTTCGATCCCTGAAAAATATCCGTCACGCTCTCAGGGGGCATGACTCGTTCGATGTGGCCCATTCTCCTGAGCGCAATTGCCAGCACTTCCTGAATATCTTCACGGGCGCTGTCGTATTGACTCGCCATCGGAGGCAGCACGGCGATGGCCTGGGGGTGGAATATCTTGGCGCCCGGGCCTTCCCATACTTCCTGCAACCCGCCGCATCCGGCCAGTAATAGGACGGCGGTGAGTAACGCACCGAGTCTGATGTGTGACAGCTGTGACATACCGTCAATATACCACGTTAGAACGTTGCGGAAATGGAGCCGGATATCAAGGCTCCCTGTTCACGGAAATCATACCCGCCGCCGACATCGGCGCGAAAGAAGAAAATCCGCAGGCCTAATCCCGCCGTGGGGATGAACGGCGTGGCTGCATCCTTCATGTTTTTGAACGTGCCGATCCGAAGGGAAAGAAACTCCGAGAGCAACGTCTGTTCTGCACCTAAACTTAAGAGCTGGCTTTTGACGTCCGGTAAGATGGTTCTATTCGCGGTGATATCAACATCAGCCGTGAGGGTCAGGGTTGAATAGGGATTGATGGCCATGCCGGCTCGGACTTGAGGATCCAGCTTGATCTCGCCTCCGCCGGTATTATCCAGCACCGGTTTGTTGATATCTTTCGCTACGATTCCAAACCTGACCCATGAGGTGGGCTTGTAAATTGCGCCGACGTCGATGCCATAGGTCGTGGAGATCGTCGGCTTGCCGAAGTTATTGCTGATCGTGACGCCGTTACCGCCTTGAAGTGCTACGGTACCGGAATAAGCTGCGCCCTGGATAATTTTCCCCGTAACGCCGATGGAGAACGTCTTGTCGGCAAAGGCATAGGCGTAGGACAGTGATGCCTGCCTGGCTTCCAACCCGAGTAACGTCATTGTTCCGGCCACCGACGGGCCGGCGGTTACACCCAACGGCGTACTGATATATCCCCCGCCGGTTGCCACATCTGACACGTTTAATCCGAATGCATGTTCGCCGAAATGCCCTTTAATATAGAGTCCGGCAGATCCATTTACCGACAAGTTGGCGCCCGGCTGATTGAGGCGATTGGCAATATCTTGAGCCCTCGCGGCCGCAGCGGGATCGCTGGAGTTGAAGTCTTCCAGATCGCGAATGGCCTCGCCAAACCCACGACGATCGATCGCCTGCCCGCCGACCTGGGCGCGAATATCCACGGTCTGTGTCATTGCCAGGCCGGCCGGGTTCCAATAGGTGGCGAGCGCATCCGTGGTTATCGCCACGCCGGCGCCTCCCATTCCGGCCGCACGAGGTCCGACCGTGACAAATTCCGCAGCCATGGTCTGCGTCGTAAGACCGGCCAGAAGGGCTGTCAGGAAGATTTGTCGGAGAAAAATGCGCATGTCCGATCCTCTTAGGTGCCGCTGGCATGTCGGCTCCATGCCAGCATGCCTCGTGTAACTTGATACGTCAACTATTAGCAGGATGCTCAAAAAGACCGTTCAGCAAGGCCGCAGCAAGCGAAGAGGCGAGGAGGTACATACCAAGCTTCGCTTGATCCGCTCACTTCAATCAGATGCGAGCGGATAGGTTCTTGCTTCTGCTGGGCCCATGACGTTGAGCCTCTGAGCGATGCGAGAACACAGCTGGCGGGATTTTTCAGCATCCTGTTAGACGATCATGCCATCCTGCATGTAAACGATGCGGTCGGCCTGGGCGGACAGCTTGTCGTTATGTGTCACGATAATGAAGGTGGTTCCGCGGGCTTTGTTCAAGTCCCGCATCAGTCCAAACAAGGCATCTCCGCTATGGGTGTCCAGGTTGCCCGTTGGTTCATCGGCCAAGACGAGATCCGGTTTCTGCATGAGTGCCCGTGCCATCGCGACCCGCTGTTGTTCGCCGCCGGACAGTTCCCCCGGCTTGTGATGCAGGCGCGCGCCCAATCCCACCTCGGTAAGCAGCGCGGTGGCTTCGGCTTCGACCGAGGCGGGATCCCGCCTCTGGACCAGGGCCGGCATGCCGGCGTTCTCCAGGGCTGTGAATTCCGGTAAGAGGTGATGAAACTGGAACACAAAGCCGATACGTCGATTGCGAAAATCAGCCTGCTGCGTTTCCGTCAGTTGGAATAAATTTTGTCCATCGATGGCCACTGTGCCGCGGCTGGGTTTGTCGAGTGTGCCGATGATATGGAGCAGGGTGCTTTTCCCGGCTCCGGAGGCCCCGACAATGGCGATCAGTTCGCCGCGCTTGATCTCAAGGTTGATTCCCTTGAGGACCGGCAGCTCATAGGAGCCCATGGAAAAGGACTTGTGAAGATCTGTGACTGTAATCATAAAGCGCGCATCCGGCTTTCAGTAGGTAGCATTCAGCTGATTACGAGGCGGACGGCTGATTGCTGACAGCGTATGTCCCTATTCATAGCGCAACGCTGCGACCGGTTCCAGCTTGGCTGCCTGGTTCGCAGGGTATACGGTTGCGATAAAACTGATCAAGATGGCCGAGCCGGCCACGAGCAGGACATCCTCGGCCAGTACATGAACGGGAATTTTCGAAATATAGTAGACGCTCGCGTCGAAGGTCCAAAACCGTTCGATCAGCCACAGAAACGTATAGCCCAGCGGGATGCCGATGGCCGTTCCGGAAAACCCGATGATCAACCCGTTCAGCATGAAGATGCGGCGGATGCTGCGCCTGGTCG
>JABMDE010000074.1:18703-24088 GCA_015904055.1 Nitrospira sp.
CCGGAAAACCCGATGATCAACCCGTTCAGCATGAAGATGCGGCGGATGCTGCGCCTGGTCGCGCCCATCGCCTTGAGGATGGCGATTTCTTTCTGCTTTTCCGTGACGATCATCGTGAGCGTACTCACGATGTTGAACGAAGCCACAATCGTAATCAGGACGAGCAGCAGAAACATCATCGTTTTTTCCAGCTTCAGAGCTGAGAAGAGGTTGCGGTTCATCTGCATCCAATCCCTGGCGCCGTGGCTGAAGCCCAATTCCTGTTCGATGTTGTGGGCGATTTCGTCGGCGCGGAACACGTCCGTTACTTTCACCTCGATGCCGGACACACTGTCGCCCATATTGAAGAATTTCTGCGCTTCGCCGAGTTCGATATAAGCCAGCGAGGAGTCGTATTCGTACATGCCGGAATGGAAGAGGCCCACGACGGCGAAGGTGCGAATCTTCGGCACCATGTGATCGGTCCGACGGGAGACACGACGTTAATGATGTCGCCGGTAAAGACGCCCAGCCGGGCCGCCAGTTCTCTGCCGAGAATGATGCCGGGTTTGTCGACCATCTGCGGGGCACCTTGCGGGTCGTCGACCGGAGCCTGGCGTACCTTGACGGGGGTGGCCAGATCGGCCAGTTGTCCCGTCGACATATTCTTAGCCAATTCGGTGACCAGGGTTTCGCGCTGCGGGTCGATGCCGCGCAATACGATGCCTTGCACGCCGGATTGCGTGGTGAGGAGGACCTGGCGGAGCACGAAGGGTGTTGCGGCGACGACCTCCGGGACCGTTCGTATTTTCTCTACGAGCGGATCGTATTCCGTCATGTTTTCTTTCATCCGCTCCTGCACAATGATATGGGCTGTGGTCCCGAGAATTTTGGCCTGAATATCTTCCTTGAAGCCGGTCATGATGCCGACGGTGCCGATCAGGGCCGCAACACCCAGTGTGATGCCGGCAATGGAGACGAATGTATTGAGCGAAATCGTCCGATTGCGGCGCTTGGCGCGCAGGTACCGGAGGCCGACGAAAATTTCATAGGGGAGGGCCATCGCTATTTCTCAGGCCTGAGCTGAGGGAAGAGCACCACGTCGCGGATGGAGGCCTGATTAGTGAAGAGCATGATCAGGCGATCGATGCCGATGCCTTCACCGGCCGTCGGGGGCATTCCGAATTCGAGCGCACGGAGAAAATCCTCGTCGACGAGATGGGCTTCTTCATCTCCTGCCTCCCGCTGGGCTGCCTGGCCTTCGAATCGCTCGCGCTGGTCCAAGGGGTCGTTCAACTCGGAGAACGCATTGGCGATTTCTCTGCCTGCGATGTAGAGCTCGAATCGGTCGGTGAGGGAAGGGTCCGAGTCCTTACGTCTGGCCAGCGGAGAAATTTCGATGGGGTAGTCCGTGATAAACGTGGGCTGCTGGAGATTGGGCTCGACAGTTTCCTCGAAGATGGCGTTCACGATGTTGAACAGCGAGGCGTCCGAATCGACCGGTACGTTCAGGCGCCGGGCCGCGGCCAGTGCCTGGGTGCGATCGCTCAGGACGGCGGGTTCGAGCTTGTTCACCTCGATGATCGACTGGTGGTAGGACCAGCGCCGCCACGGGGGGGTCAGCGTGATCTGCTGGCCCTGATATTCAATGACGGTTTTGCCGAGAATCTGCTGGGCAAGTGAGGAGACCATTTCTTCGGTCAGTACGATCAGGTCATGGTAGTCCGCGTAGGAGACGTAAAACTCCAGCATCGTGAATTCCGGATTGTGAATCGTCGAGATCCCCTCGTTTCGAAAGTTCCGGTTGATCTCGAACACCCGTGGAAATCCACCGACGATCAGACGCTTCAAGTACAGCTCCGGCGCGATGCGTAAATATAAATCGACGCCAAGCGCATTGTGATGCGTGACGAAGGGCTTGGCTGCCGCACCGCCAGGAATCGGATGCATCATCGGCGTCTCGACTTCGAGGAATCCCCGTTCGATCAGAAAGGCCCGGATGCCGGCGATAATCCGGCTTCTGGTCGCGAAGATCTGATGAACCTCGGGGTTGGCGATGAGATCGACATAGCGCTGACGATAGCGGGTTTCCACATCGGTCAATCCGTGCCACTTCTCCGGGAGCGGGCGGAGCGCTTTGCTGAGAAACGTTAACTGATGTATCTCGACCGTAAACTCATTCGTCTTTGTGCGAAAGAGCACTCCGGTCACGCCGATCCAGTCTCCAAGATCGAGCTGCTCCGTGACGGTGTACGCCTGCTCGGAGAGCAGATCTTTCTTGAGATAAACTTGCAGGCGGTCAGATCCGTCTTGCAGCACGGCAAAGCCGGCTTTCCCGAAACGGCGCAGGGCGACCACACGGCCTGCGATGGTGCAGGGAATCTTCTCCTGCTCCAAGACCTCTTTGGTCTTCTCGCCGTGCAGCTTGATGAGCAGGCCGGCCCGGTCTTTGACGTCGAAGCGCGTCCCGTATGGAGCCACGCCCGCCTGGCGGAGATGATCGAGTTTCTTGATCCGTTGTTGCCGCTGTTCGTTCAGTTCATCCATAGTTGGTTTGTCTGGTTATTGGGTTTGTTTGGTTCGTCTGGTCAGCCTGGTCTATTCGGTCTGTCTAGTCTATCTTGTCTGTCTCGTCTCTCCAGTGCGGGTTGGCTAACTGGACCAGATAGACCAGACAGACCAAGCACCAGATAAACAATTCTTACAGGTCGTCGTCCGGTCCGCCGACGGCTTGTGCCGGGACGCTTCCCTTGACAAGCTTTCTCTTCAAATAGGCCTCGATGAATCCGTCGATCTCGCCGTCCATGACAGAGGAGACATCGCCGGTTTCGTGGGCGGTCCGGTGGTCCTTCACCATCTGATAGGGCTGGAATACATAGGACCGGATCTGACTGCCCCACGCGATGTCTTTCTTCTCTCCGACGATCGCGTTGAATTCCGCTTCCTTCTTCTGCTGCTCCCGTTCAAACAGACGCGCCTTCAAAATTTTCATCGCCCCGTTTCTGTTCTGCAGCTGAGAACGTTCGTTCTGGCATTGCACGACGATGCCGGTCGGCAGGTGCGTGATGCGGATCGCCGTTTCGACCTTATTGACGTTTTGGCCGCCGGCGCCGCCCGCGCGGAACGTGTCGATTCTGAGGTCTTTCTCCTCGATCGCCACCTCAATGTCTTCACTCAATTCCGGATAGACGAATACCGAGGCGAATGAGGTATGCCGCCGTTTGTTGGAGTCGAAGGGAGAGATGCGCACCAGACGGTGAACACCGGCCTCTGCCTTTGCCATGTCGCCAGTTCGCGCTCGATGGTCGCTTTCTTTCGGCTGACAGCGGCGGCGGCGCGGGCATCGCTCCAAAAATTCGGCTGCCCCATCTGGGCTTGCAGCTCTTCCAGGTCGGCGGTCATGCGGGCGAGGTCAAAGATGCCCCCGTAACTCGGAGACTTGCTCTCCGATGGCACGGACACGGACTTGCACGTAATCAAACAACATTGAACGATCTTCCTCCCGTTACGCGGGCTCGATAGCAGTTGTGCCGGGGGTGGGTTCCTCCGTGCGGAAGTAACCGTACAGGCACAGAAACGCGCAGATTATAACACAGCCGTAGGCAAACACATCTCCGTAGTAGCTATAAAAAGTGCGGGAGTTCCTGATCGGGATTGCGGCTTTCAGGGCATGTTCTGTGAACAGGGGTGTCGCATCCAGGATGCGGCCGTACGGGTCGATAAAGCCTGAAATGCCAGTGTTGGCGGACCGCGCGAAGGCCAGATGATTTTCCACTGAACGAAAAACGACCATGGAAAAATGTTGCGCAGGTGCTGACGATGGTCCGAACCAGCCGTCATTGGTGATGGTGACGAGAAACTCCGCGCCATTGTCCGCAAACCGTCGGACCAGGTCGGGGAAGATCACCTCATAGCAAATGGCCACGCCGAACTTCACGGGCCGCGAGCTGGCTGGACTGCCGCCGCGCAAGGACTTAGGCGTGAACGACAAAATCATCGGGCCCGGCCCGGCTTCAAAATCGCCGATTCCTTCCACTAACTTGTCGAGGAAGAACAGCAGCGACGACTTCAGTGGAATATATTCTCCGAACGGCACCAGATGATGCTTGTCGTATCGGCCCAGCAGAGCGCCGTCTGCCCCCAATAGGTAGGCGCTGTTCAAGAGATAGGGCCTACGGTCCGGATAGAACCGCAACGCCGGGCTTCCGGTGAGGATCGGCGCTTGTGCGCGGGCCGCCCACTCAATGAGCTTCAATTGGTAGTCCCGTTCCCGTTCCAGGACGAACGGCGTTGCGGCTTCCGGCCAGACGACCAGATCGGTGCTGATCCCCAGTTTGGCGGTCAGCCGGTCGAACCGCTGCATGGTCTCATCGCGGTACTCGGCATCCCATTTCATCGCCTGGTCGATGTTGGGTTGCACAACTCCCACGATAATGGAGGATTTCGATTGTGTGAGGTTTTCCTCCGTCAGCACGGAGGAGCTGTAGAGCCATGACAGTAGCATGAGAACCGCGGTAGTCGTAAGCAATTCCCATGGGAGCTTGACCGGGTGAAAGCCGCGAAAGAAGGGCATCAACCATAAGGTCAGCTCGGCAATGGCCAGGTTGACCAGCACGATCAAGAAGGAGACCCCATAGACTCCTGTGTGATCCGCAATCTGAATCAGGTCCAAATTCTGGTATTGTGAATAGCCGAGCAGGCACCAGGGAAGGCCCGAGAGCGCATAGGTACGAATCAGCTCAAGCGCGACCCAGACGCAGGGGGCAAAGAAAATCCCATAGCGTGGGATCAGCTCACGCAGCCAGACAACGGCCAGACTGTAGAGCCCGACATAGAGTCCGAGATAGGCAGTCAGTAGTAAGAGGATGGCGTAGCTGACCGGGAGGGGAACCTTGCCGTAGGTCGTCATGGCCGTAACGACCCATTCCATGATTCCGGTAAATCCGATGAGGCCGGTCAGCCATCCGATCCAAAAGGCGCGTCGTCGGGAGCACTGATCGAGAGCCAGATGCAGCGGGATCAGGGCGGCCCAGGCCAGCAACCCGTATTCAAAGCTGGGAAAGCACAGCGGTAGTAAGACACCGCTCGCGCAGGCGAAGAGGATCTGGCGCGAACGAGGCAGGTCCATTGCAGGCTACGATAGCGAAAGCGTCCGGGACTTGCAAGGGAACGGGGAGGGATTGCAGAAGCCACTGCCTCATTGTCCTGAGCGTAGTCGAAGGGGCAACAAATGGTATGAATCATGCGGGCTGAGAATAGCCTTGTGCATGACGAAGAGTTTACTTGACTCAATTCGGATCGAGGCCTATCGTACCTCTTGTGGGGGGAGTTAACGCCCCGAGGGAATATGGTTCATAAGGGGATCGAGTGTGAGGACGGTGTGCAGGACCAGCTTGTACTGGGAAG
>JABMDE010000074.1:24208-38506 GCA_015904055.1 Nitrospira sp.
TCGACCTCGGTTAGGTGCGTGCTCCTCCCACCCAAACAAACCCACATCATTCGTCACTGTGCTCGCTGCCATCGCTCGTGTCTGTAAGCTAAGACATGGCCACGCTTGGCCATTCTGTTCGTCGTTGCTCGGTTAAAGAGCCTATGGCGTGTGGCTTATGGCACGAGATTGCGCTTGAATAGAAACTCGCCCATCTGCTGATCCGATCACGTGCTATATGCCACCAGCTATATGCTCTTGCCTTTCGGCTTGCGGCCCGCTGTCATTCCTGCTGGGTTAGGGAGGGATGACGAATATCGCCTGCTATACTTTCATCAAGATGCACGTCTACGGCCTGCTCAGCCTGTTGTCCTGCCTGGTGCTGTTTCCGACGGTGGGAACGGCGGGACTCTATCAATGGACTGATGCTCAGGGGAATCTCCATATTACCGATACGCCGCCGCCGGTTCCTGAAAAGAAGTCGGCGTCTATCATTGAGACAGCTCCACCGGTTTCTCAATCTGCGCCACAGAAGAAGACGTCGACAAAGGGTCAGGCTTCGGTGGGACGACCCCAGGCTGAAGTTCGTCCTGTGCCCAATTTAACGTCTGCCCCGCGGTCGTCTCGTGATGTGAGAAATCACTCGATGCTTGGCAGCTTGAATCAGATCCAGGCGACAACGACAAGTCCTTGGCAGGTATTTGACGGGAATCCGGCAAGTACCAAGGCCGCTGTTCAGCGTTGGACCGACGAAAAGGGTCTCGATCATTTCGTCGATGCCGTGACGGACACGCGACGGCGCTAACCCGGAGTGCGTATGAGAGACCTCAGGGTGCTTCCCCCTATGCTGTATATTCTCGTCTTCATAGGAGTCGTCATCGAAGGGCTGCTGCCGTACGATTCGGCCGCCGCCCTCCCCCGTGTACCTGCCGAGTTTTCAGAAGATGGACGCATGGCTGTCGTGCAGACGGCCGGCGATCTCGCTATCTGGGACATCGAGGCCAAAATCCTTGCTGGGAAGGTTCCGCAAATCCAGTGCGACCAGGTCAGATTCTTAAAGCAAGATGGCTGGGTGCTGTGTGCGGGAAGCGGTGTGACGATCTATGATTGGAAGCGTCAGATGGCTGTGGCTAAGATCCCACCTGAATCGAAACACGCCATGCGCGTATTGGCCTATTCGCGCGAGGCGGACCGCATGGTCGTTCGTCAGGGCAATGATGCGGTCAGTGTCTGGCATATCGGCGACAAATTAATACCGTTGAAGCATATTCCGCTTGATGCTGAAAAAGACGTGCTCTCGGCTGCCGCGTCGCCCGATACGAAGACGCTGGCGGTGACACAGGGCCGGAAAATTCTTCTCTATGACCTTCAGGGCACGGCCGTGCGCGATATGGTGATGAAGGAAGGGCACCCGCACGATCTGCTCTTTGCGCCGAACAGTTCGATGTTGGCGGCGAGCATTGGTAATACAATACTACTGGTTGACACGGAGCAACGCACGATTCACGCGCGTGCGACGTTGACGAGTGCGGAAGGCGCGCGCGGCCGTTTGGTGCCTCGCGTGTTTTCACTCGACGGCAGCCGGCTTGTGGCCGGCAACGGGCAATGGAGTTATCCGGTCTTCGAGTGTGCAGGACCAGCTTGTACTGGGAAGCCTAAAATCCTCCCAAGGTCTCCGTCGTACCTAATCGTCCTCGGTTAGGTGCGTGCTCCTCCCACCCAAACAATCCCACATCATTTGTCATTAGCGTGTGCTGCCATCATCTGGCGGGCTGAGGCGCATTCGCTCTGCTCCTAGGCGCTCGTGAAGCGCAGGCTGGAAGGAGTCCGTCTCTATCCGGTTTGCGAGATGCGAAATACGCTTCACGATCAATGCGATTACTGTTGTCATGCCTGCTGGGTTGAGGAGGGGATGACGAATACCACCTGCTATACTTTCATCAAGATGAATGTCTATGGCCTACTCAGCCTGTTGTCTTGTCTGGTGCTGTTTCCGACAGTGGGAACGGCTGGTCTCTATCAATGGACTGACGCTCAGGGGAATCTCCATATTACCGATACGCCGCCGCCGGTTCCTGAAAAGAAGTCTGCGTCCATCATTGAGGCGGCCCCACCGGTTTCTCAATTGATGCCACAGAAGAAGGCATCGACAAAGGGTCAGGTTTCGGTGGGACGACCCCAGGCTGAAGTCCGTCCTGTGCCCAAGCTAACGTCTGTTTCGCAGTCGCCTCGTGATGTGAAAAGTCACTCGATGCTTGGCAGTTTGAATCAGGCCCAGGCGACAACCACAAGTCCTTGGCAGGTCTTTGAAGGGAATTCGGCAAGTACCACAGTCGCTGTTCAGCGTTGGACCGACGAAAAGGGTCTCGAGCATTTTGTCGATGCCGTGCCGGGCACGCGACGGCGCTAGCCTGGAGTGCAGATGAGAGACGTCAGGGTGTTTTCCCCTATGCTGTATATTCTCGTCCTCATAGGAGTCGTCATCGAAGGGCTGCTGCCGTGTGTGTCGGCTGCCGCGCTCCCTCGCGTACCTGCCGAGTTTTCAGAAGATGGACGCATGGCCGTCGTGCAGACGGCCGGGGATCTTGCCATCTGGGACATTGAGGCCAAAACGCTTGCCGGGAAGGTTCCGCAAATTCAGTGCGACCAGGTCAGATTCTTGAAGCAAGACGGCTGGGTGCTGTGTGCGGGAAACGGCGTGACGATCTATGATTGGAAGCGGCAGATGGTTGTGGGCAAGATCCCACAGGAATCAAAGCACGCCATGCGCCTGTTGGCCTATTCGCGCGAGGCGGATCGCATGGTTGTTCGTCAGGGCAACGATGCGGTCAGTGTCTGGCATATCGGCGACAAATTAATACCCTTGAAGCATATTCCGCTTGATGCTGAAAAGGATGTGCTGTCGGCTGCTGCGTCGCCCGATACGAAGACACTGGCGGTGACACAGGGCCGGAAAATTCTTCTCTATGACCTTCAGGGGACGGCCGTGCGCGATATGGTGATGAAAGACGGGCACCCGCACGATCTGCTCTTTGCGCCGAACGGTTCGATGCTGGCGGCGAGTATCGGGAATACGATCCTGCTGGTTGACACGGAGCAACGGACCATTCACGCGCGCGCAACATTGATGAGCGCAGAAGGCGTCCGTGGCCGGTTGGTGCCTCGTGTATTTTCACGTGACGGCCGTCGGCTGGTGGCCGGCAACGGGCAATGGAGTTATCCGGTCTTCGAGGTTGAGTCGGGCAAGTTGCTTGCGCTAACGGAATTTACCTATGTGGACCGGGAGCGGGGCGCGCGATCCAACATACAGCTTCATACGGCCGATATTTCCGACGATGGTGACTATTTGGTCGGGCAGCCGGAACAGCCGTCCACGCTACAGATCTGGGATCTGCGGACCGGGACGATGTTGCCGGATCTATGCGGAGACGATTGCCGTAACATGGGGCCAGGTGTCGCACTGCTCAGATGGTCGCCTGATGGGTCGAAAATCCTCGTGGAGATGAATGGGGGGCGGAATACCGAGGTGGCCGGGAAGGTGTCTCTCTGGGACGTCAGTGGGCGCGTTCCCGAACTTGTTCTGGACTCCAGCCAACCTCAAGCGAGAATGCTTGCCAAGCGCGCAGCGCCGTTGTCGCCACATGCTGCCGAGTTCTCTCCACCATCGGCCGGTTTGGCGTTTGTCCATGCATCGGCGCTACGCACGATGGCGACATCTCCCACGACCAATCTCCTTGTCACAACCGGCGATGATGGTCTGCTGAAGGTCTGGAATCCAGGAAAAGGAACACTTTTGCGCCGGCTCAAGTTGGCTGCGCCGGCCAGTGCGTTGGGGTTCAGCGCCGATGGTACCATCTTGGCCGTGGGCACCGCACAGGGAGAGCTCCGTCTGTGGGACACTCGGACGTGGCGTGAATTTCCACCCTACGCGAGCCGGCAGGGGCAGATCAATGCGTTGCAATTTCTTCCCGGTCATCGATTGCTGGCCATTGCGGGAGTACAGCCGAAGGTGTCGATCGTCGACTTGAATACGCGCGAGGTGGTGAAGGAACTGGTGCATATGAGTGCATCGGAGTCCTGCGATGCGAAGGGATGTGTCAGAAAGCGGGCGACGCAAGCGGAGACCGTGCTTTCGCTGGCCATGTTGGACGGCAGTCCGTACCTATTAACCGCTTCACAGACCGGACAGGTTGCCTGGGATATCGAGACATGGACCGAGATCGATAGGCCTGCGGGATTTCCTGAAAATTGGTCGGGTCTTGGATGGAGACGTTCCTACCTTGCCACAACGGCACGCACCAGGAATCCCGGGGCCTCTGCCCTCACGGTCTGGACCCCATTCCGTTCGGACAACAATCCAATTCCCTTCATTCGATATGAGCAGGGGGAGAGCCGGGCCGATTTTGCCTATGGGTACACCGATGCGATCGGCGACGGCGTGTGCCGTCCGATCGTGTTCCCCAGTTACGAGGGCGAGCTGACCTGGTTTTCCGAAGGTCGTGAACATACGGCCACGTTTGAAGACGGACTCACGTTCGACCGGCAACGGGAACGGTTGAAGACGGCCTTGCTGCAAGAGACCTGGCTCGGGCCGGTCATCGCCGATGCCCATGCGCAGCTCACCCGATTACGCAAGGAAGAACAGCCTGACTCAGGCGGACTGATCGTGAGCATGGATCAAGACCATGCCCGCTGGGTGGCGGATCTCGTTGGCCGTATCACCGGTGTGAAAGCGGCCGTTGCGGTGTCGGACGATCCTGCTGCCTCAGGGGTGATTGAGGAGTTTGCCGGGCACAAGAAGCAGCAATGGCTGGTCGCGGTCAATATGGTGAGCGAAGGCGTGGACATTCCGCGTCTTCGTGTCGGCGTCTACGGGACGAATGTGCTGACGGAAATGTACTTCCGGCAGGTGGTCGGGCGGTTCGTCCGGATGCAGGACGGTATGCCGAAACCGCAACGGGCCTGGCTCTATCTTCCCAAAGATCCGGTCCTGGCCCATTACGCCAGGCAGATCAAGGCGGAACGGGATCATGTATTGGAAGACATCATGCCGGCCGGGCAGCGAGATCTCTTCGGCCGTGTCACGGTCTCGACGAATGAGTATATGCCGTTGATGGCCGTGGCCAGGGTGGACAGCGTGATCGGCGAGGAGGACGCGAGAGGGGAGAGCCAGGCGGCGATTTCAACTGATCCGCCGGTCTCACTCCATGAGCAGAAGCAGGATTTGCGCGAACTCCACCGGTTGCTCGTCAGCACTGTTGCCAGGAACAGCGGCATCGACCATCGCAGATTGAACGCCGAATTGATTGCGCGCACCGGGAGCCGTGTCGACCAAGCCACGGTCGAGCAGCTTCGGAAGCGCATTCAATTGTTGGAGCGGTGGAAGGATCAAGGGTACGACGGAAAGCGGTGAGTCCGCCACATGGCGGTCGATCAACTCGTAACCGTTTCTTTCTCGTGCAGGTACTTGTCGAAGAGGAATGTGCCGAACGGCAGGATGGAAGCGACAAAGGCTTGTATGCAAAACCTGTTGCCCCAGTGGTATTTGGTGCGTAGCCGGGCTAACTGGCCGACATAGAGCAGAAACAAGATGCCGTGGATCAACCCCACGATTCTGACGGCCATCGGTATCCCCATGAAGTACTTCATCGGCATGGCGATGAAGAGCAGGATAAGAAACGACGTCCCCTCGGCTAACGCGGTCATCCTAAATGCTCGGATTGGGCTCATGAATCGTTTTGCTTTTGCTTTGAACGCCGTCGGCGCAGCGGTTTAGGTGCGCGGGTATTGTCTATGTACTTGTGCGCCAGTGTCAATGAGGTGTGTCGGGATAAGAGCTCGATGCATCTTTCCTTGCAGCCTCAATAGACCATTTCAAGTCTCTCTCGGCTTCTCAGATCTTCGCGTGCCGGTCTCTCAGGGCGTCTTAGTCACGTCTCTGAGTGTTTGCCGAAAAACCAATGCGAAATGACGGACGTAGGGAAGCGAGGACAGGTTGAGGCTGCCCCCGTCTCTCCGGTTCCGTTTTTAATATACGTTGACCTGGAGGATAGTCACTTGCAAAATGCAAGTCACTGCGGTACATTCTCTACCATGAAGTTCGAACGGTCGTCATGTCCCATCACCAACGTCCTGGATCTTCTCGGGGACAAATGGACGCTGCTGGTGATCCGTGATCTCGTCTTAGGCAAGAGGCGCTATCAGGAATTCATAGCCTCTCCCGAAGAAATGGCATCGAACATTTTGGCGGACAGATTGAATAAGTTGCAGGCGGCCGGTCTTGTGAGCCGGCGCGCCTATCAGAAAAATCCGGCCCGCTACGAGTACTTCCTGACGAAGAGGGGGAAGGAACTCGAACCGATCTTGGAAGCGATCATTGTGTGGGGGAAGAAGCAGTATCCCGGCACGAAGAAGTTTCCGCGAGTCAGGCGTCATTGAGGTGGGCGACGGATGACGGCTGCGGGAATTCGGTGTTCAACGAAGGTCAATACTAATCAACCAAAAGGAGGAAAGAACCATGCCGTTGTGGAAAGTGTATCATCCCGTCGGAGCATTTACTGCAGAGGACAAACAGGCGCTGGCCAAGCGGGTGACGGAGGTGTATGCGAGCGTCCCAATCCCCAAGTTCTATGTGGTCTTTATTTTTGAAGAAGTCGCCAATGATTCGTGCTTTGTCGGTGGCGAGCCGCATAACAGATTTATTCGGTTCAAGATCGACCAGATCGCCAGGACGGTCCCTGGGCCGGTCTTGAGAGAATGGTGGGTCCGGACCCTTGATACGGTGATCGCTCCCTTCGTCAAGGACAGGGGATATGACTGGGAGGTTTCTATCGACGAGACGCCGTGCGATTTGTGGTCCCTTCAAGGGGAACTGGCCCCGCCGTTTGAATCGGTGGCTGAGAAGAGGTGGGTGAAGGAAAACAAGGCAAGTCCTTATACGTTGGCGGAGAAGCTTCCTGTCAATCTCATCCTTGCTCCCGGCGTCGCGGATCGATAGGTTTTTGAGTCGTTCCCAAGAGAGGTGACGACCGATAGGGCTCCGTCATTTTTCTTGGGACACAAAATGATCTATACCAAGTCTTCCTTGCATCGGCTGACCCAAACCAAATATCGATCGAGACAGAGCAGAGAAAATGTGTTTGATTGTTGGTGCCCTGCGAAAAGAGATAACAAAGAGGCCTGCCTTCTCCATGATTCTTTGGAAGCATTGAAAAGCAGGTGCCGTGGCCCGTTCTTTACGGGAAGTGATCGGCTCATGTCCGTTCATGAATATATTTTCATGTTGCACTAATCCGATCTTCATGTGGCCGGACTATAGTGACACTGCTGTCATGAGGTTCGTGCCGATGGCAGAGGCCATAGAAGAAGGAGGAGAGAGCATGAAACAGATGATTGCGTCTACACCAGTGGTGAGATTGGGAGTGAAGAGGTTAGCGCCGCATCATCTTTGGGAGTTAGCTGGCAGGTTGTTCCGACTCAATGCAGAGCGGTGGCAGCGACGGGCACTATTCTACGAACGGCACCGCGACTACTTTCCGCAGTTATCGACCGGTCGATTCATCGAACGATGCCGTCAATTGGAAGCAACATACCGGCGACTTGCGGAGACTATGTTCGCGCTACCGACTAAACGTCAATGGGCGCCGGTCCGCACGATGGTCTTGCGGAAAAAACAGGGGGGCAGGGCTCTGCTGTCGGACCATCGGGCATTGATTTCAGTCCGGTAAGACATCAGGGATTTACATAAGAGCTTCGTCTGGCGTCTGTCCTCTCTCCGCCTTGCGCCTACTTTTGAGCGGGTGCTAAGATCGAGAAAGGCTAAGGTTGAGGCCAAGGTTGAGTTTCGGGAACTGTTGACTCGCCCTCCCTGAACCTTAGCCTCAACCTTAACCTGTTCTTCTCTGACGATGCCTAACATTACCTTGCTCGTGTCTCCCAGCTGCGGTGCCTGTCCATCGGCCAAGAGCCTGTGGAAGCAGTTGCGCGTGAAGTACAGTTTCTCCTATCGGGAAGTCGATATTACGACGAAAGACGGCCAGGAACTGGCCGACCGCCATTCCGTGCGGGCGGTTCCCGCCACCATTATCGATGGACGATTGACCTTTGTCGGCGTGCCCAGCCGGGAAAGTGCGGAGAAGGCCATTCAATTGAAGATCAAGCAGCGGGAAGGGGAGCGATAGTATGGATGAATACGATAACGAACTCCCGGACCTTCCGTTCATCGACAAGGGGCCTCCGCCGGATTGTCCGATCTGCGGCGATCCGATGGGCTTTATCGACGGTGACTGGGCCTGCGTCGACTGCAACGGCGAATTGCGGGTTAAACTCATCGCTCGTGAAGCGTGAAGTGTATTTCGCAAGCAAAGATGAAATACGCATTCTTTCTATCCTGCATTTCACGCTTCACCGTTCGACAGGCTCACGGTCCTGAGCAGAGTCGAAGGACGAGATACGCTTCACGAGATACGCGTTAGATGCTCCGCATCGTCACCGGGCCGTTCCATCCTACCCTCGATCACACGCTTGTTGAAGATGTGCGTGCGCTCAAGGCTGAAGACCCGTTTGCGCTACTCGCCATCATCGTTCCTTCCGCTTCCCTCGCCAACCGGCTGAAACGATTTCTGTCCATCGACTCACATCTCCCGCTGCTCAATCTTCATGTGCTGACGTTTCATCAATTCGCGTTGCGGCTACGGGATGACCTGGCGCGAAGCGGGCATCCGATTCCGCCTCTGCAGCTGGTCGACGATTTCTTTTTCGAGCAACTCCTTCGCCACGTGGTGAGCCGGCAACTACCAGGGTTGGAAGCAGCGGCGAAGTTGCCGCCTTCACCCGGAACCTGGAAAGGGTTGTGGGCGACGGTACGAGACCTGAAGGATGCGGTAGTAGATCCGGCAATTGCGTTGAAGGCTGTGACGGAAGGACTCTTCGAGGAGGACGACCGCGCCTGGCTTCAAACGCTGTTTACACTGCACGCTGCTGTGATCGAAGGAAGCCGATCACTCGGAGTGGGGTCAGCGGATGATTTGATTGCGTCGCTTGGCCAGGATTTCTCTCGATCGACGATGCTGACTCGCTTCAAGGGATTGCGGTTCTATGGATTTTACGACCTTCTGCAAGTCCAGTTGTCCTTTTTCCAAGCGGTCGCGCGTTGTGCGCCGACGACGCTCTACGTCCCGCTGGGGGCCGGCCGGTCGTATGATTTTTCCCGTCGGTTCTTCGAACGATACCTGTTGCCGTTGGCGGAGACATATGAGGATCGGAGCAAAGCGTCCGCCACCGGTGCTTCATCTGCTCCGGTCGAGCTGTCCGTCATGAGCGTTATCGGGACAGAGGAAGAACTGGCCACGGTATGCCGGGAGATTTTGACGCTCGTCGAGGTCCATGGCTATCGATTTGATGATATCGGCGTCGTCGCGCGGTCGTTCGATCTCTATCGGGCCAAATTGCAATCCGTATTCGATCGGCATCTCGTGCCCTTTACCTCCACTGCGGGACGGCCGCTGGTGCGCGAGCCGCTTGTGAAGGCGCTGTTGCAACTGGCGTCGCTTCCGTCGAACGACTTCGAGCGGTCGGCTGTCTTGGACGTGGTGGCCTCGCCATTCTATCGAGGGTTGGGAGATGGGAGTTCGGCGATTGAACGTCGGCCTGATCGGTGGCGTCTGGCGGTCTCCACGCTGGGCATTACAAAAGGGTCGGCTGAATGGGCGCGATTATCGGCGTCTGCGGTTTCTTCCATTCTGATGGAGGCTGCCGTCGATCAAGAAGACAACGGCGCAAGCACGATGCCGGCACATGATTGTGAACAAGTATCACTCCTATCGGTCCTCGTGACGAACTTGATACTCGATTGCGATCGTCTGCCGCGGCGCGGGTCGATCGGGCAGTTGACCGATGCGTTTGCCGAATTGGTTCGCAGACATTTTTCGATCCCGGGTTGGACAGAGTCGGAATCGCCGGATGCTCAGGATGAGACGGATCAGAGGCTTATCGGTGAAGCCGTTACGCGTGCGTGTGATCGATTGTCGGAGCTGGACCAGATCGGCGCTATTCTGACATGGGAAGAGTGGACGGAACTCTTTCGGTTGGCGCTGGAGGAGCAGACGCTTCCCATCGAAGACAACTCCCATCGAGGGGTATGGGTCTTCGATGCCATGCAGGCCCGAGGGCTGCATTTTCGCGCGCTCTTCGTGATAGGCCTCAACGAGCAGGTGTTTCCGCGCGTTGTGCGCGAAGATCCGTTTTTGCGGGACCGGCAGCGTGTTGTGCTGGTGTCCACGCTGGGTTTTCTGATCGATGAGAAGCTGGCGGGTCACGAAGAGGAACGGCTGCTCTTCGAACTGCTGAGCCGCGCTGCGTCGAATCGGCTCTATCTTTCCTATCAGCGGGCCGATGAAGCGGGCCGCATCATGGCACCATCCGCCTTCGTGGCGGCGGCGCAGCGAGACCCGTATTTTGTCACAAGTCCTGAACGCGTTGTGGCACGCCGATTGACCGAGCGGGTTGCTTCCCAGCCGGTGATCCAGGAGGTGTTGCCGGCACAGGACCTCGCCCTGAATTTGTTGCTGCATGAGCAAGACGCCGGGCCTCTGCTCGACCATGTGGGACAGCCCCGTGCGTTGTTCGACCATGGTATGGGGGTCCAGCACATCATGGAGCGGGAGTCACAAGACTTGGGGCCGTTCGATGGCATGGTGGGCACAGGCATCTCATCGGATACGCCGCCCGATCAACAGGAGTTGTCGCCGACATCCTTGGAGCGGTATGCGACCTGTCCCTTTCAGTACTTTGCGGAAAAACGGTTGCGCCTTGAGCCGGTCCGGGCCATGCGCCGGAATCATCTTCCGGCGCTCACGCTGGGTACGCTCATCCATGCCGCCTTGCGGCTCAGCTATGAGCGATTGATTGCCGTACAGTGGCCGGAAGCCGAGATCGATTGTTTGACCGTGCGGCAAGTCATTGCGGATTCAACTGCCGAGGTGTTCGCCGGCCATGCAGCCACGAGCGGGACAGGGCATGCGCTGCTGTGGACGATGGCGCAGGAACAGGTCGTGGCATTGCCGTCTCGACGTGCGGCTGAATCCGCCGGGTCTTCGGATCGTGGATTACAAGTTCAAGCAGGGGAGCGAGATGGACACCAAAGATCGCAATTTGGTGTTAGGTGCAGCCAGGGGAGCGCGGCTCCAGCCTCCGCTGTATGCCTCGATGACGATACCCGATCAGCCTGTGCCGGCTGAAGTGCAATTTGTGTATCTGGCCCCACGCTGGGATCCACCGATTGCGCGGTCGATCTTCGAGCGCGCAAGTCTGTCAGGCAAGACCGGGGAGATGATCACGCAGACGATTCGAACTCTTGTGCAAGGCATCGCGCGGCAAGAATTCTTCATCCTGCCGGATGTCTATTGTGACCAGTGCGTATTTTCCGCCGCCTGCCGCCGCTACGATTCCACCGCATGGTGGAGGTCCTACTGTTCGCCGGAAGCCAGGGTGTTGCGCCGGTTGCGAAAGTTACAGGTGCAGGATGAATGAGGGAACATCTCTCTCGGATGCCCAGGATCGGATTCTGGCGCAGACGACATGGGATCGGAATGTAGTCGTGAGGGCTGGGGCCGGTACGGGCAAGACCACGATTCTGGTCAATCGGATGCTCAATCTGTTGATGCGGGAGCCGCAGCCGCTGGCGATCACCGAGATCGTGGCGCTGACCTTCACCAACAAGGCTGCGACGGAGATGAAGCAGCGGCTCCGGCGGGAATTGACCAAACTCGCCGAGTCTGCCGATGAGTCGTTGTCGGCGCTCTTTCGCGCGCGGTATCAGTTGTCGTCCGATCAGGTGAAAGAACGGGCCGGACAGGCGCTCGCGCAGTTCGAGAAGGCCCAGATTGGGACGCTGCACAGTTTTGCCGCGCATCTCTTGCGATTGCATCCACTGGAGTCCGGTCTGGATCCCTCGTTTCAAGAAGACGACGGCACACGATTCACTGAGCTGTTTGATTCACGGTGGCAGGCATGGCTGGCGGAAGAACTTGGCGCGACGGGGCCGCATCATGCGCAATGGAGGAGGGTGCTGGCCGGGACGAGCCTCGATGATTTTTATGACCTGGCCGTCACGCTGGCCGGCGAATCGATCGATGTGCATGAGCTCGCGCGCCAATGCCGAGCGGCGTCGATCGACGGATCGGTTCGTGACTGGTTGGAGCGTCTGCGCGCAACAGCCGATGGGTTGTCGGCCAGCCGCGCGAAGGCTAAGCAGGTGAAGGCAGACAAGATGCTGTCTGCTGCATCACGATGTCTTACGTTGGTGCTGGATCATGGGGCCCAGGGCATCGCGCGGCTGTCCGATGACGACCGCGGACTCCTGGAAAAGGATATCGGCAAACCGACTAGCGGTTGGGACGAATGGGCATTTGCCGAGACCAAGGCGGTGGTGTCTGTTGCGCAGCAAATGCTGTCGGTGAATCAACCCTACATGAGCGATCTGTTCGAACTGCTGGGGCCGTTTCTCAGCGGGGTCAGGCAGTCCTTCCTGGCCTCCGGGTGGATTTCTTTCGACGGGCTCCTGACTCGCGCCAAATCCTTGTTGCGCGACCATCCGTCGGCGAGAACCAGGATCAAACACAGTTATCGCGCCATCCTCGTGGATGAGTTTCAAGACACGGACCCGATGCAATACGAAATTGTCCTCTATTTGGCTGAGCGGCTGGGCAGCTCGAAGCAGACCTGGCAGGACCTTGACCTGGAACCGGGCAAGCTGTTTATCGTCGGCGATCCCAAGCAATCGATCTACGCGTTTCGTCGAGCCGATATCGAAGCGTTTGAGCGGGTCGTAGATAAGATTGTCGCTGGCGGCGGGATCGTCAATTCGCTCGTGACGAATTTTCGCAGCGACGACGCGGTGCTGTCGGTGGTCAACAACCTGTTCGATCGGCTGTTTGTCGCTGAACCACATATTCAGCCGTCGAACGAGCGGTTATCCGCGCAGCCGCAACGGAAGCCTGAGCTGTCCTCTTCCGGTGTGCGGATTAGGCTCGTCACTGCCGAGTCTGATGCGGAGGATTTCGATACGGTCGCTGCTACACGCGCGGAGGCTGACCAGTTAGCCCGCTGGATCAAAGAGGAATTGCTGGCCGGCATGATTGTCTTCGACCGTGACCGGAGGCCGGGGCCTCTGCAACCAGGGCATATTGCGCTGATCTTCAGAAAGTTGACCCAGGCTCAGGATTATCTGGACGCGCTCCGCCGGTGGGATATCGCCTATCTGACGGACGGGGAGAAGCATTTTTATCGGCGGCAGGAAATCATCGACCTGGTGAATCTATTGCGCGTGCTCGACAATCCACATGATCGCATCGCCCTGGTCGGCCTGCTTCGGTCGCCGCTCGGCGGCGTGGCGGATCGGGACGTGCTCGCACTACGGCAATTGGATGGATTGGACATTACCAGGCCGGAGGCGCTTGCGCGCTGGGCTCATCCGCAGGCCGGTACGGTGAGGATGTTTTATGAGCGGCTGGCAGAGTTGCATCGTCTTGCGCCGTTCCGTCCGGTTCCTGATGTATTTGATCTGATCTTCAAACAGTTGCCGGTCCTTGAATTGGCGGCGGCGTCGCTGCACGGCGAACAGGCGGTGGCGAATCTCCTAAAGGCGCGTGACATGGCCGAGGAAGTCGCCGACCGGCCGCATCTCACGTTGACAGGTTTTGTGGATCTGATGCTGGAGCGTCTCGATGAGCAGCCGGACGAAGCGGAAAGTGCGCTGGCCGAAGCGTCACTCGATGCGGTGAGAATTCTGACGATTCATAAGGCCAAAGGACTCGAATTTCCGGTCGTCATTCTTCCCGGAGTACATCAAGGCGCGCGAACGCCTCGCAAGGGGCCGTCCGTACAGCATGATTGGTCGAGCGGGTGCTATGGAGTGTCGCTGGGGTTGCAGCGCAACCTGGGATCGGTCCTCGTCGGGAACAAAATGGCGGCGCGTGAGGAGGCGGAACAGCGGCGGCTGTTGTATGTGGGCATGACGAGGGCCCGTGATCTGTTGGTGCTTTCCGGCGGTCTTGTCCGAAAGCCAGGGCGCGATGCGGTGTTGGGGTTACTGCAAGAGGCGGTTGGAAGTGAGGCCTTCGAGGGAGCAGGCGCCGACATCGAGGTTGGGGCCGCGCGCATGACGCGCACCATCGTGCCCGCGTCGACGACAAACCGGCGGAGGCCTCGCAAAGCTGTGGCTTCTGTTGCAGCCCCTTCGTTGCCGGCGTTGATCGAACGGTATGCCATCAGGCACACGCGCCGAACGGAGAGCCGCAACTTGCTTCGACAGTTGACCCC
>JABMDE010000074.1:38626-46918 GCA_015904055.1 Nitrospira sp.
TCCGCCTTGCGCCTACTTTTCGGCGGGTGCTATGATCCACCCGACAAAGGCTACGGTTGAGGCTGTAGGTTAAGGGAAATGCCGTCGGTTGTTTTCCCCGCTTCACTTTGACCTGAACCTTAGCTTCAGCCTTAACCTGTTTTCTCTCCGACCATGCCTAACATTACCTTGCTCGTCTCTCCCAGTTGCGGCGCCTGTCCTTCGGCCAAGAGCCTGTGGAAACAGTTGCGCGTGAAGTACAGTTTTTCCTATCGGGAAGTGGATATTACGACGAAAGACGGCCAGGAACTGGCCGACCGCCATGCTGTGCGGGCGGTTCCCGCCACCATCATCGATGGACGATTGACCTTTGTCGGTGTGCCCAGCCGGGAGAGTGCGGAGAAGGCTATTCTATTGAAGATCAAACAGCGGGAAGGGGAGCGATAGTATGGACGAATACGATAACGAACTCCCGGACCTTCCGCTTATCGACAAGGGGCCTCCGCCGGATTGTCCAATCTGCGGCGATCCGATGGGTTTTATCGACGGTGACTGGGCCTGCGTTGACTGCAACGGCGAATTGCTGGGCCCGGAAACGGGCTAGAGATACCAGTGATCTGTGAAGAGTGATGGGTGATGAGTTTTAGACTGCGAAAACTGTTTCGTGTCTTTGCGGTTCTCACGCATCACTTATCACGCGTCGCGCTTCACGGTTTCTAATGCTCCGCATCGTCACCGGGCCGTTCCATCCTGCCCTCGATCACGCACTCGTCGAAGAACTGCGTGTGCTCAAGGCTGAAGACCCGTTTGCGCTACTCGTCATCATCGTTCCTTCCGCTTCCCTTGCCGACCGGCTGAAACGATTTCTGTCCATCGACTCACATCTCCCGCTGCTCAATCTTCATGTGCTGACGTTTCATCAATTTGCGTTACGGCTGCGGGATGATCTGGCACGAAGCGGGCATCCGATTCCGACTCTGCAGCTGGTCGACGATTTCTTTTTTGAGCAACTCCTTCGCCAAGTGGTGAGCCGACAGATGTCGGGCCTGGAAGCAGCGGCGAAGTTGCCGTCTTCACCCGGAACCTGGAAAGGGTTGTGGGCGACGGTACGAGATCTGAAGGATGCGGTGGTAGACCCGGCGATCGCATTGAAGGCTGTGACGGAAGGACTCTTCGAGGAAGACGACCGCGTCTGGTTGCAAACGCTGTTTACGCTGCAAGCTGCTGTGATCGAAGGAGGTCGATCGCTGGGGGTGGGATCAGCGGACGATTTGATTGCGTCGCTTGGCCAGGATCTCTCTCGGACGACTATGCTGACTTGCTTCAAGGGAGTGCTGTTCTACGGATTTTACGATCTTCTGCAAGTCCAGTTGTCCTTCTTCCAATCGATCGCGCGCTGTGCGCCGACAACGCTCTACGTCCCGTTGGGGCCTGGCCGGTCGTATGATTTTCCCCGCCGGTTCTTCGAACGATACCTGTTGCCGCTGGCAGAGACACATGAGGATCGGAGCAAAGCGTCCGCCGCTGCTACTTCACCCGCTCCGGTCGAACTGTCTATCACGAGCGTCATCGGGACGGAGGAAGAACTGGCCGCTGTATGCCGGGAGATTCTGACACTCGTCGAGGTTCATGGCTATCGATTCGATGACATCGGTGTGGTCGCACGTTCGTTTGATCCTTATCAGGCCAAGCTGCAATCCGTATTCGATCGGCATCTTGTGCCCTTCACCTCCACCGCAGGACGGCCGCTGACGCGCGAACCGCTTGTGAAGGCGCTGCTGCAACTGGCGTCGCTTCCGTCGAACGACTTCGAACGGTCGGCTGTCTTGGACGTGGTGGCCTCGCCGTTCTATCGAGGGTTAGGAGATGGGAGTCCGGCGGTTGAACGACGGACTGATCGGTGGCGTCTTGCGGTCTCGACGCTGGGCATTACGAAGGGATCGGCTGAATGGACGCGATTATCTGTTTCTACGGCTTCATCCATTCTTATGGAGGCTGATGCCGATCAAGAAGACAACGGCGCAAGAGCGATGCCTGGTCATGATCGTGAACAAGTTTCCCTCCTATCGATTCTTGTGACGAACTTGATTCACGATTGCGATCGTCTGCCTCGGCGCGGATCGATCGGGCAGTTAACCGATGCGTTTGCCGAATTGGTTCGCGGACATTTCGTGATTCCAGGCTGGGCAGAGTCGGAATCGTCGGATGCTCTGGATGAGACGGATCAGAGGCTTATCGGCGAAGCCGTCACGCGCGCGCTGGATCGATTGTCGGAACTGGACCAGATCGGCGCCGATCTGACATGGGAAGAGTGGACGGAACTCTTTCGGCTGGCGCTGGAAGACCAGGCGCTTCCCATTGAGGGCCATCCTCATCGAGGGGTGTGGGTCTTCGATGCCATGCAGGCCAGGGGCCTGCGCTTTCGCGCGCTCTTCGTGATGGGCCTCAACGAGCAGGTGTTTCCGCGGGTCGTTCGCGAAGATCCGTTTTTGCGGGACCGGCAGCGTCTTGTGCTGGAGTCCACGCTGGGTTTTCTGATCGACGAGAAGCTGGCGGGCCACGAAGAGGAACGGCTGCTCTTTGAACTGCTGAGCCGCGCTGCATCGAATCGGCTTTATCTCTCCTATCAGCGGGCCGACGAAGCGGGCCGCGTCATGGCGCCGTCGGCCTTCCTGGCGGCGGCGCAGCGGGATCCGTATTTTGTCTCGAGTCCTGAACGCGTTGTAGCGCGACGATTAACCGAGCGGGTTGCTTCTCAGCCGGTGATCCAGGAGGTGCTTCCGGCGCAGGACCTTGCCTTAAATTTGTTGCTGCATGAGCAAGAGGCCGGGCCTCTGCTCGACCATGTGGGACAGCCTCGTGCGTTGTTCGAGCATGGCATGGCGGTTCAGCACATCACGGAGCGTGATTCTCAAGACTTGGGACCGTTCGACGGCATGGTGGGAGCAAGCAGCTTATCGGATACGCCACCTGATCAGCAGGAGTTGTCGCCGACGTCATTGGAGCGGTATGCGACCTGTCCCTTTCAGTACTTTGCAGAAAAACGGCTGCGCCTTGAGCCGGTTCGGGTCATGCGCGGGGATCATCTTCCGGCGCTCACGCTGGGCACGCTCATCCATGCCGCCTTGCGGCTCAGCTATGAGCGGTTGATTGCCGCACAGTGGCCGGAAGCCGAGATCGATCGTTTGACCATGCGGCAAGTCATTGCCGATTCAACCGCCGAGGTGTTCGCCGGCCATGCAGCTACGAGCGGGACAGGGCATGCGCTGCTGTGGACGATGGCGCAGGAACAGGTCGTGGCATTGGTCATCCTTGCTGCCGATTCCGACCGAGAGGACTACCGGGAGACCGGCTATAGGCCGAAGGCGTTTGAAATTGAAGCGGAGGGGTTGGTTTCTTTGGGGGCCGAGACAGCGGACCTCAAGATTCACGGCACACTGGACCGTCTCGACGTGCGGCTGAATCCGCCGGGTCTTCGGATCGTGGATTACAAGTTCAAGCAGGGGAGCGAGATGGACACCAAAGATCGCAATTTGGTGATCACGCAGACGATTCGAACCCTCGTGCAGGGCATCGCGCGGCAAGAGTTCTTCATCCTGCCGGATGCCTATTGCGACCAGTGCGTATTTTCCGCTGCCTGCCGCCGCTACGATTCCACCGCCTGGTGGAGGTCCTACCGTTCGCCGGAGGCCAGGGCGCTGCGCCGGTTGCGAAAGTTACAGGTGAAGGATGAATGAGGGAGCACTCCTGTCGGATGCCCAGGATCGGGTTCTGGCGCAGACGACATGGGATCGGAATGTGGTCGTGAGGGCCGGGGCCGGCACGGGGAAGACCACGATTCTAGTCAATCGGATGCTCAATCTCCTGATGCGGGAGCCGCAGCCGTTGGCGATAACCGAGATCGTGGCGCTGACCTTTACCAACAAGGCTGCGACGGAGATGAAGCAGCGGCTCCGGCGGGAATTGACCAAACTTGCCGAGTCTGCCGATGAGTCGTTGTCGGCGCTCTTTCGCGCGCGGTATCAGTTGTCATCCGACCAGGTGAAGGAACGGGCCGGACAGGCGCTCGCGCAGTTCGAGAAGGCCCAGATAGGGACGCTGCACAGTTTTGCCGCGCATCTCTTGCGATTGCATCCACTGGAGTCCGGCCTGGACCCGTCGTTTCAAGAAGACGACGGCACACGATTCACGGAGCTGTTCAATTCCAGGTGGCAGGCATGGCTGGCGGAGGAACTCGGAGCGATAGGGCAGCATCATGCGCAATGGAGGAGGGTGCTGGCCGGGACGAGCCTCGATGATTTCTATGACCTGGCCGTCACGCTGGCCGGCGAATCGATCGATGTGCATGAACTTGCGCGCCAATGCCGGGCGGCGTCGATCGACGGCCCGGTTCGTGACTGGTTGGAGCGTCTGCGCGCAACAGCCGATGGTTTGTCGGCCGGCCGTGTGAAGGCCAAGCAGGTGAAGGCGGACAAGATGCTGTATGCCGCATTCCGATGTCTTACGTTGGTGCTGGATCATGGGGGCCAGGGCGTCGAGCGGCTGTCCGATGACGACCGCGGACTCTTGGAAAAGGACATCGGCAAAGCGACCAGCGGATGGGACGAACGGACCTTTGCTGAGACTAAGGCGGTGGTGTCCGTTGCGCAGCAACTGCTGTCGGTGAATCAACCCTATATGAGCGATCTGTTCGAACTGCTGGGGCCGTTTCTCAGCGGGGTCAGGCAGTCCTTCCTAGCCTCCGGGTGGATTTCGTTCGACGGGCTCCTGACTCGTGCCAAATCGTTGTTGCGCGACCATCCGTCGGCTCGATTCAGAATCAAACACAGTTATCGCGCCATCCTCGTGGATGAGTTTCAAGACACGGACCCGGTGCAATACGAAATTGTCCTCTATCTGGCTGAGCGGCTGGGCAGCTCGAAGCAGACCTGGCAGGATCTCGAACTAGAGCCGGGCAAACTGTTCATTGTCGGCGATCCTAAACAATCGATCTACGCGTTTCGGCGAGCCGATATCGAAGCGTTTGAACGGGTCGTGGACAAGATTGTCGCAGGCGGCGGGATCGTCCATTCGCTTGTGACCAATTTTCGCAGTGATGACGCGGTGCTATCGGTGGTCAACAACCTGTTCGATCGGCTGTTTGTCGCTGAACCACATATTCAGCCGTCGAACGAGCGGTTATTCGCGCAGCCGCAACGGAAGCCTGAGCTGTCCTCCTCCGGTGTGCAGATTAGGCTTGTCACTGCCGAGTCTGATGCGGAGGATTTCGATACGGCTGCTGCCACACGCGCGGAGGCTGACCAGTTAGCCCGCTGGGTCAAAGAGGAATTGCTCGCCGGCATGACCGTCTTCGACCGTGACCGGAGACCGGTGCCTCTGCAGCCGGGGCACATTGCGTTGATCTTCAGAAAGTTGACCCAGGCGCAGGATTATCTGGACGCACTCCGCCGATGGGATATCGCGTATCTGACAGACGGGGAGAAGCATTTTTATCGGCGGCAGGAAATCATCGACCTGGTGAATCTGTTGCGCGTGCTCGACAATCCACATGATCGCATCGCTCTGGCCGGTCTGCTTCGGTCGCCACTCGGCGGCGTGGCAGATCGAGACTTACTGGCGCTACGGCAACTGGACGGATTGGACATTACTAGGCCGGAGGCGCTTGCGGGCTGGGCTCATCCTCAGGCCGGTACGGTGAGGACGTTCTATGAACGGCTGGCAGAGTTGCATCGTCTCGCGCCGCTCCGTCCGGTTCCTGATGTATTCGATCTGATCTTTCAACGGCTGCCGGTTCTTGAATTGGCGGCGGCGTCGCTGCACGGCGAACAGGCGGTGGCGAATCTCCTAAAGGCACGTGACATGGCCGAGGAAGTCGCCGACCGGCCGCATCTCACGTTGACAGGTTTTGTGGATCTGATGCTGGAGCGTCTCGATGAGCAGCCGGACGAAGCCGAAAGTGCGCTGGCCGAAGCGTCGCTCGATGCGGTGAGAATTCTCACGATTCATAAGGCCAAGGGACTCGAATTTCCGGTCGTCATTCTTCCCGGAGTGCATCAAGGCGCGCGAACGCCTCGCAAGGGGCCGTCCGTGCAGCATGATTGGTCGAGCGGGTGCTACGGGGTGTCGCTGGGGTCACAGCGCAATCTGGGGTCGGTCCTCGTCGGGAACAAAATGGCAGCGCGTGAGGAAGCGGAACAGCGGCGGCTGTTGTATGTGGGGATGACGAGGGCCCGTGATCTGTTGGTGCTTTCCGGCGGTCTTGTCCGAAAGCCCGGGCGCGATGCGGTGTTGGGGTTGCTGCAAGAGGCGGTTGGGAGTGAGGCTTTCGAGGGAGCAGGCGCCGACATCGAGGTTGGGGCCGCGCGCATGACTCGCACCATCGTGCCCGCGACGACGACGAACCGGCGGAGGCCTCGCAAAGCCGTGGCTTCGGTTGCGGCCCCTTCGTTGCCGGCGTTGATCGAACGGTATGCCATCAGGCACACGCGCCGAACGGAGAGCCGCAACTTGCTTCGACAGTTGACCCCGTCGCGGATGCAGGATTATCTGGACGCACTCCGTCGATGGGATATCGCGTATCTGACGGACGGAGAGAAGCATTTTTATCGGCGGCAGGAAATCATTGATCTGGTGAATCTGTTGCGAGTGCTCGATAATCCACACGACCGCATTGCCCTGGTCGGCTTGCTTCGGTCGCCGCTCGGCGGCGTGGCGGATCGGGACGTACTCGCGCTACGGCAGCTGGACGCATTGGACATCATCAGGCCGGAGGCGCTTGCGCACTGGGCGCATCCGCAGGCCGGTACAGTGAAGATATTCTATGAGCGACTGGCAGAGTTGCATCGTCTTGCGCCGTTCCGTCCGGTTCCTGATGTATTCGATCTGCTCTTCAAACGGTTGCCGGTCCTTGAGTTGGCGGCGGCGTCGCTGCATGGCGAACAGGCGGTGGCGAATCTCCTGAAGGCCCGTGACATGGCCGAGGAAGTCGCCGACCGGCCGCATCTTACGTTGACAGGGTTTGTGGATATGATGCTGGAGCGTCTCGACGAGCAACCGGACGAAGCGGAAAGTGCGCTGGCCGAAGCGTCGCTTGATGCGGTGAGAATTCTCACAATTCATAAGGCCAAGGGACTCGAATTTCCGGTCGTCATTCTTCCCGGGGTGCATCAAGGCGCGCGAACGCCTCGCAAGGGGCCGTCCGTGCAGCACGATTGGTCGAGCGGGTGCTACGGGGTGTCGCTGGGGGCACAACGCAATCTGGGATCGGTCCTCGTCGGGAACAAAATGGCGGCGCGTGAAGAGGCGGAACAACGGCGGTTGTTATATGTGGGAATGACGAGGGCCCGCGATCTATTGGTGCTTTCCGGCGGCCTTGTCCGAAAGCCAGGGCGTGATGCGGTGTTGGGGCTGCTGCAAGAGGCGGTTGGGAGTGAGGCCGTCGAGGGAGCAGGCGCTGATATCGAGGTTGGGGCCGCGCGCATCACTCGCACCATCGTGCCCGCGACGACGACGAACCGGCGGAGGCCTCGCAAATCCGCGGCCTCTAGTGCGGCTCCTGCACTGCCGGCGTTGATCGAACGGTACGCCATCAGAGAAGTGCGTCGAACGGAGAGCCGCAGCCTGGCTCGACAGTTGACTCCATCGCGGATGCAGGATGACCGTCTTGCTGGTCAAGTGGTACGAAGCCGGGAGCGCAAAACGGAGGGGGATGGGCGATTCGTCGGGATCTGCGCCCATGCGTTGCTCGAACGGTGGGATTTCTCAGTCGTGACGCCGCCTACGGTGACGGAGCTTGAATGGCTCTGCCGGCAGATTGTTCCACCGGAAGCGGACTGTCTGGAAGCCGTGCGGGATGATCTTGCGTCGCTCATGAGCGTGTTTCTGTCGTCGGAATGCTATCGGCGTTTGCAGGGAGCTGAGATTCTGGGCCGAGAAATTCCCTTCATTATCCCTTGGCAGGAAGGACAGGTCATGGAAGGGGTCATCGATCTGATGTATCGTTTGGGTGGACGGCTCTGGATTGCGGATTATAAGACCGATCAGATTGCGGCGGCTGAGGCACAGGCGAGGGCACAACAGTATACGCAACAAGCCGACGTGTATCGGGCTGCCGCTGCACATTGTTTAGGTGGCGAGGCGGCTTCGTTTGAGTGCGTCTTTTTGCGGCCGGCTGTGCGGGTGGAATTGTGATTCGCAATCGACTGGAGCATGGGGAAATGTTTCTGGTTTCGAGTTCCGGGTTGCGAGCTTTCGGAATGTCTTTTCTGACAACGCGAAACATGAATCCCGAAACTCGCAACTCCATTTCCAGGA
>JABMDE010000074.1:47038-55376 GCA_015904055.1 Nitrospira sp.
TCCGGGTTGCGAGCTTTCGGAATGTCTTTTCTGACAACGCGAAACATGAATCCCGAAACTCGCAACTCCATTTCCAGGAGTGACGGAGTTGCTGTGTAGCAGCACTCATGGGTAGCCTGGGTTAAGAGAGGAAATCGGCATGGCGGCCAAGCGGCGCCGGGATATTTCTCCGGACGCGTTCGCGCAACTCGTGCGGCAGGCCGTTGCCGATTTGCCGCCCGTGTACGCGAAGCTGATGGAGTCTATTGCCGTCGTCGTGGAAGAAGAGCCCTCGCGCGACGTCCTTGAGGATCTCGAACTCGATCATGAGGATGATTTGCTGGGGCTCTATCAGGGCCAGTCGTTACTGGAGGATTCATTCTTCGCAGCGGGCGGGGCCGAGCCGGCAAAAATTTCCATTTACCGCGGGCCGATCCTGCGCCAATGTGAAAGTCCTGAAGAAGTGGTGCAGGAGGTCTACGACACGGTCGTGCATGAATTGGGGCACCATGTCGGATTGGATGATGATGAGATGCCGTATTAAAAACAGTGCTGAGTTCTCAGTTGTGCATGTGTAGTGTACGGAGGTTGGTATCACTCAAGGCTTCGTTTTGGGCAACGGACCGGATGAAGCTCTGTAGAATCCCCAGGCCAGCATGACGATGCCGATGAGCACCATCGGCATTGAGAGTACTTGTCCCATGGTGATCGGACCGAATATAAAACCCATCTGCTGATCCGGCTCTCGAAAAAGCTCCACGATCATCCGGCAGATCCCGTAGCCGGTAAGAAAACTCCAGAAGATAGTTCCCGGCGGCGTGGTCCGCCGCCCGATGACCCACAGCACGGTAAAGAGCAGCAGGCCCTCCAGCCCGGCTTCGTAGAGTTGGGATGGATGACGGCATACCGGCCCGCCGGTCGGAAACACCATGCACCAGTCCACATCTGTCGCCCGCCCATAGAGTTCGCCGTTGATAAAGTTTCCCAGCCGGCCGAAGCCGAGTCCGATCGGCGTGACGGAGGCGGCGAGGTCTGCGATCGTATAGGCGGGAAATCCGCGGCGCCTGCTGAACCAGAGCAGGGCGATGATTGTGCCGAGCAGGCCGCCATGAAACGACATGCCGCCTTCCCACACGGCGAAGATCTTCAAGGGATTCTGTGAATAGTAGGGGAAATTGTAAAACAGGGTGTAGCCGATCCGTCCGCCCAGAAAGACACCGAATGCCGCGAAGACGACCATGTCGTAGATGTGGTCTGAGCTGAGGGGCAGGGCCTTCGCCGCTGCCGTTTTTTTGATGAGCAGGTACGCGGCCGTGAGGCCGATCAAGTACATTAACCCATACCAACGGAACTGGAGAGGACCGAGTTCTAAAAAGACCGGATTGATATTGGGAAAGGGAATTGCGGCGAATGAGCCCACTCGTCCTCCAACGCTCGTAGCTGAAGGGATCATAGGGGAGCAGGCAATGCATTGCAAGCCAACCGGGTAGGCTCAGCAAAGTGGCTCCAAGCAGCGGTTGGAGGGGGAGGGCTGTTGGATTTCTGAGACGACTGTGTTGTGACTGTTGGCAAAAGTAGCCCCTTTGTTAACCGGAACTAATCGTTGGAGGCCTAGTCCACGTATTTAGGATAAATCCGCGTCGGTTATGGGCTGGCACGATTACTGCTGAGAGAAGATCTATTCAGAAGAGAGACTGCCCAGAGGCCTCTTCACCATGATGTATTACATTACCCGTAGGAGGTTCACTATGTCGGAACAAGGAAAGCAAGTGGCAAAGGTGGCCGGTGGAGCGATTCTTGGCGCGGGGCTCGGACTGTTGTTCGCCCCGAAGACCGGTGCACAAACCCGCCGTGATCTCAGCCGGTATGCCAAAAAGGCGCAAGTCCAAGCGCTTCGCTTGGGGCGCTCGGTGCAGTCGGGTGTCAAAGAAGTCGTACATGCCCGCAACAATGGGGCGAAGAGCTGCGAAGAGCCGTCGGTCCTCAGTGCGGCGCTGAACTGAGCCCCGCATGATGCCATAACCGGCCTGTTTCCCCGATTGTTCGTGGAACAGGCCGGCCGCTGAGTTGCCTGCTTGAATCGCTCCTGCCCCGATGCTACAGTTTCGCCGCTTTTGTTTCCCCCACAGTAACAACTTGCCCGCTGGTCGTGTGATGACCGGTCATGGTGATGGTACGGAGTGTCATTGTCATCGTGATGCCGGTTGGCGATCGGTGTATGAGGTGACTGTTCGGGGACAGTTGCCGGAGTGGCGGAATTGGTAGACGCAAGGGACTTAAAATCAGAACGAAGGGGATTGACCAAGTCGTTGATGGCAGGGTTAATACCTACTCCACTCAAGCGGAATCTGCCGTTTCTCGATTCTTTTTAAGAGTGCTGTTTCCCTCCAATTTCTCTGATTTTCTCTCTTTGCCTAACACCTGAATCGCACCCTCTACCACCCCAAGAAAATCAGTCTATCGTAGGTTGGGAGTTAACTCTGGTACGGGAGAACTTTTCGGGAAGTTTTTGACGGGTGTATTCCGTACAAGTTCAAGGCTGGCAGGCACAAGCAGGGGTACTCGCTTTTTATGACGGGTATCCCGTTCCTATATTTCCGGAGCCCCCTCTGTTCGCATAGGACCACGATTTTGATCACAGATGACCCACAGGTAGCACGGAGTGTTGAGGGGGGTGGCGTGGGGTCGGAGCCCATAGTCGGTTTGCCGTACGCGATCACGACTTCGACAGATGAGGTGCTACGTCAAATGTCACCAGCAAGTGTCCCAAACTCATTAACACGTTCCGCGCTGCACGAGTCGTGTCGTGAATGTGTGGCGCATAGCGTGAAGGAGAAAGTCTGGAATTCACGCCCGATCCTGAGCTTTTCAGGTACATTCCCTCCCAAAGAGGGGTTGTGGGTTTGTGAATACCATGTGAACATTCCTCCAGGTGTGAAAAGGTTGGACTCTTCATTGGGTCCTCCTCCTTTTCCCCTCACGGAGGCTTTCCGCAGTCGGTCGAACATGACGAAGCAGGAAATCCGCGGATTTCCCGCGAAGGTAGAGATGTCTTTATAGGAGGAGAAAATGGCGATAATCTCGACGACAACGCAGACCATACAGATTCACAGAGCAGCCTGCAGCGCATCGTGGCGGCAGGTCGCTGGCCTGCTGACCATTGCCGCACTGAGCCCTCTAGGCCTCACTGGCTGTGGGCAGAGCAGCGTTGCTCCGCCCACGGCCTTGACAGCGAGCTCACCCACCATCAACACGGTGGCAGGCAGGGGCCAGGGTTTCAGTGGGGATGGCGGACCGGCTACCGTCGCACGGCTGCGTGCCCCTCATGGCGTGGCAATCGACACGGTGGGGAATCTCTGGATTGCGGATACAGGGAACTACCGCATTCGAAAGATTGATGCCGCCGGCGTCATCACTACGGTGGCAGGCACGGGGGTCCAGGGCTTCAGCGGGGATGGTGGACCGGCCACCGCCGCAGAGCTGAATGACCCTACTGGCGTGGCCGTTGACACGGTGGGGAATCTCTGGATTGCGGATTCATTGAACCACCGCATTCGAAAGGTTGATGCTGCCGGCGTTATCACCACGGTGGCAGGTACGGGGGGTGCGGGCTTCAGCGGGGATGGTGGACCGGCCACTGCCGCAGAGCTGAATGACCCTCATGGCGTGGCCGTGGATACGGCGGGGAATCTCTGGATTACGGATTTAAAGAACCACCGTATTCGAAAGGTTGATGCCGCCGGCGTCATCACCACGGTAGCAGGTACGGGGGTCGCGGGCTTCAGCGGGGATGGCGGACCGGCCACTGCCGCACAGCTGCATGCCCCTCATGGCGTGGCCGTGGATACGGCGGGGAATCTCTGGATTGCAGAACGAGACAACTACCGCATTCGAAAGGTTGATGCCGCCGGCGTCATCACCACGGTGGCAGGCACGGGGGTCCAGGGCTTCAGCGGGGATGGCGGACCTGCCACCGCCGCACAGTTGGTTTCCCCTAATGGCGTGGCCGTGGATACGGCGGGGAATCTCTGGATTGCAGATTATGACAGCCACCGCATTCGAAAGGTTGATGCTGCCGGCGTCATCACCACGGTGGCAGGCACGGGGGTCCTGGGCTTCAGCGGGGATGGTGGACCGGCCACCGCCGCATGGCTGCTTGCCCCTGCCAGCGTGGCCGTGGATACGGCGGGGACTTTCTGGTTTGCGGATCTAGGCAACCACCGCATTCGAAAGGTTGAATAATAAGGCAGATGGGAGCATGGAATCGCGCAGCGGTTGCCTCGTTGGGCTTCACGGCCACGACGGAAGGATTCAGTGCGCGATCATCCCGCAGCGCGAATGGTGGATAGTTCACGAAGGAAGGGGATTGTTGCGGTGCATTTGCGTCTTCACCAACCTGTAGGTCCGTGTCCCCTCCTCAGCATCACGAGGAGGGGACACGGGGGCTCGACACCAAAAATCGTCACGACAGACACATCGTCACGACAACCAATTGGGGGCTGCTTCCTCTTCTGCAGCGACCTCTCACGGTGTAGCGAAGTGGAGAAGGGGTTGGAATCTTTTCCCGGTATTCAGCTTTGAATCCAATCTGTCTAGATTTGGAAAATGGCGGTTCCATGAGTTGGCGGGTGGCATCGAAGAGCGACCGAATCCGTTCGTCATGCCCACCCACTGTTCGCTCCAGTTGCTTCAATTTATCCGCCAGGCCGTAGAGCCGGCAGCAAACGCCCACAACGTCACGAAGACTCTCGTAATCGCGATATTCACCTGAATCGCCTGCTTACTGCGTAGCCCGCTGGAGAGCATGGCAATCCCTTGCCCTGTAAAGACCTTTGGTAATTTCCTCGTCCCGCTCCATTTGATGTTTCAATATTGATTTTCAAGTCATTGAACTCAGTACAGCCGTATCAAACTCACCACGATGGGCCTTGATAAATGTATACTTCGCTCGGACTTGCTGTACTTGGAGTCGCGTGCACATAGGGCCTCCCCAGGTTCGAACGGTCACCCCAAAGGTGTCCGTGAAATCCCGGGAAGCCCAGTTCAAAGAGATTCATAAGGTGCGGGCAATACATGAGCCGCATGTCTTTTTGCATGGAGGTTGCCAGATTCTCTCAATCAAGGTGGTCTTGAAAGCAGCCTGCAAAGGGGCGCGTATCGCAAATTTCCGTTTTCACGATTTCCGGCACACGGCGATCACTAACATGCGTCAGGCCGGTATTGATATGCAGACAATCATGCAGGTCAGCGCTCAATGACGATGGTCTGCTTCACCCGCTGCAACAGCTTTCGTGAGGACGACCTCAGGGCGGCAGCTGAAAACCCAGCATTTACCTAACACTGGCCCATGCGAAGGTGGCAGAACGGGTGAGAGGTGGTGAGAGAAAAATAGCTGCAAGTGCTTGATCCTATGCTAGAATCCGCTCCCATGCCGGAGTGGCGGAATTGGTAGACGCAAGGGACTTAAAATCCCTCGGGCTCACAAGGCCCGTGCCGGTTCGATTCCGGCCTCCGGCACCAGTCGTATGTAAATGAACCGATTGAGGGATGCATGGATACCAAAGGGATTGTGTTGCTGGTTGGCGGTATTGCGATTTTTTTCCTCGTCATTGGGATCGCAGCGTGGGTGATGACAGCGCCGCTGGAAGCCAGTGAGACGCAGACGAAGCGGTGCAATGACTACGTGGATGAGTTGGATATGGTGAAGAAGTATAACTGGTTTTGGACTCCCTATCACCGGCGAATGGCCTTCAACGATTGCGTCACAAAGAAGTTGGGCGCGTCCCCACAACCATAACGAAACTGATCCGTCGGAACTCTTGTCCCGAGAGAGTTCCGGCGGGATAGGATTGATCGGTTCTGCTCACCAGCGGTGTTTCATGTCGTCCTCTCGTAGGTTTTTCCGAGAAGTCTTCTACGGTGTGCTCCTAGTGGTGATACTTCAATTGTGGGGTGCGGTCTCCGTTTGTGCGGAGTGGCGGTTGGTTGATGGTCACCATAGGGCGAAGGTCTATGTCGATACCGAGACCATCAGCCGGCACGGTGAGTTGGTCAGTGTGTGGGTCATGGATGATCTGCAGGCCGCTCAGGCATGGGGGCTCAGGAAATACTTGTCCACTCTGGCACAGGAGGAGCATGACTGTGCCAGAGAGCGCTTTCGGCTCCAGGCCTTAGAATATTTTTCTGGAAATATGGGATCAGGCGAGGCGTTCTACAAAACAGCAGGCGAGTCGGATTGGACCCCGATTCCACGAGGAACATTAGCGCAATCGGTGTGGAAATTCGTGTGTGTCGGGAAGATACGATGAGGGAGCGGATTTCGCGCCGTCAGGCCGAAAGAGGCGATAGCGCAGGTGGGACAACCGTCATTAGTCGATCGTCATTCGATCCGAGCCACTGACCACTCACCAGTATGTCCGGATGCTATCGGCCATCAGCTATCAGCTCTTGTTCTTTTAGTATTCGTCGATTTCGTCCGTTTCATCGATCAGTTCTGCCGTGATCTCGGCCGGTTCTCCAGTCCACTGAGTCAGAGGGATCCCTTTGGCTTTCAGGATGGCTTCCTGTTCGGTCCCTGCCGCAAGGGTCAGTTCATAATGAATCGTGTGCCGCACTTGAAACATTCTCATACGCGTCTCCTGTGATACCGGCGTTGCCGGAATAACTGAACAACTCCACTGCGTGATCGCTGTGAGCTAATCCCTACTAAGAGGGAGCGCTGTCGGTCGGGACATGACCATCCTGGAGCCGCCCATGTTGGCGGCCTATGACACGGCGACGCGGTATCAGATGTACCATGCCTTCGGGATGGTGCTGGTCGGAATCGTGATGCGGGTCTATGACGATCGTCGGCTGGCCATGTCTGGATGGTTGTTTGCGACGGGGATGGTCTTGTTCTGCGGCAGTCTCTATGGCATCGCGCTGGCGGGGCTGAAGTGGCTGGGTCCGATCACCCCATTAGGCGGATTGACGTTTATCATCGGGTGGGGGCTCTTGGGCTGGCGAGTGTGGAAGGGAGTCCGTACACCATAAGCTCTGTCGGCTGAGCAGCGAGATACGAACGACGCTTCACGAGATACGTTGTTCAAGGCTCTAGGGCCGGCAATCCGCAGTGCGCTTTGCGGTAATCGGTCCCCAACCTCCAGTGTTGTTGACGAACGATCCCTCGATTCTTGTCGCTTCCTTCAATCCCTCTCGGACGAGGAGGAGGCTGTCTTCCTGCACATAGCTGCCGTTTTCCCACCGCAAGTACACGCTATCACCAAGAATGACGGTTTCAACCGGCAGTGGAACATTGGGCGGCGTCTGTCCGGCCGGGGGGAAGGTGATGACAGTTTTCTGTTCTTGATGCTGTCGGTGGTTGTGAATTATCCACTGCCACGTCCCACAGAGGCGCGCTAAGCCTCGGGCTTGTCTGACGCTGTCTTTCCATTCGTGGAGCGACCACCAGGCGGTCAGCGCTCCTTGATGTGCTTCAAATGCCACCCGATGGGCTGCAAGGAGCAGGGCTGTCCGTCTCGTCCGGGACTCGGATTGAGCCAAATCCGGCGGCGATTGTTCCGTCAATAGTCGAATGAGTTCGGCAAGAGATGGCAGGCGGCTGCCGGCATTCATCCACACTTGCCGTGCAGTGGACGGTGTCCCTGCGGCAATTGAAGCGGCCAAGGTTTCGTCACTGGCGCGCCGGATGGAATCGGCCAATTGCCATGCCGCAAGCGCCGCCATCAGCTCTTGGGCGGACTGGGACAATTCGGCAATGCCCAATTCCTTCGCCACAGCTGCGGACAATCCCTTGGCGCCCAGTATGTTGGCGGCATCCTTCAATCCGAGGGCAGAACCGATGGCCGATGTGAACAGCGTCATGGCGCTGGTATTCGAATCGATTGCGATAAGTTGAGCGGATCGATCGGTGACAACCTCCGCCAGGAGGGCCGGCGAAGCTTGCGGAACGGGAGCTGCCATTGATGGCGTGACAATGCAGGCCATCGCCGCCATCACAAGGGCGATCCCGATGCCATGCGGCGCGAGACGATCACAAGTCCGCATTGCCCATTCAGCGAGACGGGCGTATCTCGTGGAGGCAAGAGCTGATAGCAGATGGCAGATAGCACGTAATTGGATCACAACATTGGCTCGCGTCGATTCCAACTTCGGTCCCGTACGATCAGCCATCAGCGATCCGCTATCGGCTCGTCGGCTGAAATCCAACTCGTTACGTTCCCTGAAAACAGGCCTTGAGAAAGGCGGCGGTTCGTTCCCATGCCAAGGTCGTGGCGTCGGCTCGATAGGTATCCGGTTTCATCTCATTACAGAATGCGTGGGGCACGTCCGGATAGGTCTGGATCTCCGTCCGTTTCCC
>JABMDE010000074.1:55496-62632 GCA_015904055.1 Nitrospira sp.
CCTTGATGTGCTTCAAATGCCACCCGATGGGCTGCAAGGAGCAGGGCTGTCCGTCTCGTCCGGGACTCGGATTGAGCCAAGTCCGGCGGCGATTGTTCCGTCAATAGTCGAATGAGTTCGGCAAGAGATGGCAGGCGGCTGCCGGCATTCATCCACTCTTGCCGTGCAGTGGACGGTGTCCCTGCGGCAATTGAAGCGGCCAAGGTTTCGTCACTGGTGCGCCGGATGGAATCGGCCAATTGCCATGCCGCAAGCGCCGCCATCAGCTCATGGGCGGATTGAGACAATTCGGCAATGCCCAATTCCTTCGCCACAGTTGCCGATAATCCCTTGGCGCCCAGTATGTTGGCGGCATCCTTCAATCCGAGGGCAGGGCCGATGGCCGATGTGAACAGCGCCATGGCGCCGGTATTCGAATCGATTGCGGTGAGTTGAGCCGATCGGTCGGCGACAACCTCCGCCAGGAGAGCCGGCGACGCTTGCAGGGCGGGAGCTGCCATTGATGGCGTGACAATGCAGGCCAGTACCGCGATCACAAGGGCGATCCCGACGCCATGCGGCGCGAGACGATCACAAGTCCGCATCACCCACTCGCCTCGCACCGTCGGCGGAGCGGGTTCAGCGAGGCGAGCGTAGGACGGAAAGATGTGTTGTTCATCTTTGTTTGCGAGATACGAGATACGCTTCACGAGATGCATGTAGTCGAGCAATTTCGCAACCAGCTGTGATGAGTTATGCACGGGGTCATTACGTTCCCTGAAAACAGGCCTTGAGAAAGGCGGCGGTTCGTTCCCATGCCAATGTCGTGGCGTCGGCTCGATAGGTATCTGGTTTCATCTCATTACAGAATGCGTGGGGTACGTCCGGATAGGTCTGGATCTCCGTCCGTTTCCCGTATTCTGCGGCGGCCGCGCGCAGTTCTTGGACATCCTCTTCGGTTGCCCAGGTGTCCTTGCCGGCCTGATGATACAAGACAGGCGAAAAGAGGTCGTTCATCAGTTCCCTGGGCCGGATCATTTTGCCGTAGTAGGAGACGACCGCGCGCAAGCGTTTGCGTTGGCAGGCGAAGCGCAGCGCATAGGAACCACCCATGCCGTAGCCGACTACTCCGTGGATATTTCGTTTGGCCATGGTGCGTGTATTGAGATACTCGCAGCAGGAATTGATGTCCGTCAGCACCTGCGTTTCGTTCTGTTTCTCTTGCAGCGCCGCAGCGACTTCATCGTTGGCCGTGACCATTCCTCCCAGCCGGCCGTAGATATTGGGTATGATGACCATGTAGCCCTCACAGGCCAGCCGCGCACCGAGGTCTTTCATTTGCCCGGTCAATCCCCACCGATCGTGGAGCAGTACTAGGCCGGGGTACGGGCCTGCCGCTTGTGGCCAGAACAGCAGACTGTCGATCTGATGTTCTTTCGGCATCCGTGTTTTGAAATAAGGATCGACCATTTGGTCGGTGTGTGTGGGAATGGGGACTCCGCTTGGAAACCGTGCGGTCCCTGTTCCGATCTGTTGCAAGGTGAATGGCGCTGATTGTGTCTGTATCATAGAGTGGAATATAGGGAGCCGTTTGCGAGAATGTCAACGGACCGTATTTCGTGTGAAGACCAGAGCCGATGGTGTATGGCTGATGGCATACGCCATGGAGGAGTAAGAACGAGCCGCCGATGGCATAACATTCCGGTTCGATCACGTGCTATAAGCTCCCCTCCACAAGCGATATCTATCGGCACAGTGGCGTCGGTGACATACATGTTCATAAATAATGAGATGTTATGGGCAAGAGACCTCTTGGTATCGGGTTGATTGGAGTCGGGCGTCACGGTCTTCGCTATGCCCGGCACATTCTTCATGATCTACCCGCTGTATCCCTCAAGGCGGTCTGTCGTCGGAGTTCTGCCCAAGGGCTCGATCTCCCTGGCGCTGAATCCGTCACAGTGTATGGGCAAGCCCGTGCGCTGATCGAGGATCCAGCCGTTGAGGCCATCATCGTCGTCACGCCTCCGATCTTTACCCGTGACATTTGTAAGTTGGCGGTCCAGGTTCGCAAACCGTTGTTGATCGAGAAGCCGTTGGCGGCGTCGGCAGCCGACGCAGAGGTCATGGTGTCGGAGGCTCGACAGGCCGGTGTGCCGTTGATGACGGCGCAGACGCTGCGGTTTGACTCCACGATCCAGGAAATGCAGAAACGAGGACATCTGATCGGTCACTCTGAACGGCTGCGGTTGACCAGTCATATCGAAATGAAGGCAACCGATCCCGGACATGCTGAGGGGTATGGCAAGCGGGGGGCTTTGCTGGAAATTGGTGTGCATATGCTGGACCTTGTCCGATTCCTGACCGGCGAAGAGGTGCAGGACATTCGCTGTACAATGGACCGTCTTCCGCCGACCGCTCCGGACACCATCGTGTCGGCTCAGTTGATGACTGTCGGAGGGACGGTCTGTCTGCTCGACATTGCGCGGGTACCGGAGGGACGTGTCGGATCAGCAGAGTGGATTGGATTGCAGGGGCGATTGCAAGCTGACTGGATCAGCCGCCGGCTTCGTTGGATCAGTAGCACCGATAGCCAGGAATGGGAGATCCCTCCATCGCAAACGGTGCTCGCGACTCTGATGGCATTTCTCGATGCTGTGGAACAGCGCAGGCCTATGCCGATCACGGGCGAGGATGGGCTCCGTGCCGTCGAGATCGCGGAGGCCTGCTACCGTTCGGCTGAAGCAGGCGGGGCTCTGGTTGCGTTGCATGAGCCAACGGAATGATGAGAGGCTCAAGCTGGCTGGGAAGATCAGGTTGAGGCTAAGGTCGAGGTGAAGAAAAGAATTTTTGATCCATTCTTTCCCACAGCCGTAACCTCAGCCGTGACCTTTTCCACACATCTACTATTCCGCCACAATGTGCGTATCGGTTTCTTCGACTCCGTCAATCGCGTGGATCTTGCTGATCACGACGTCGGAGAGCGAGCGCTCGTCCTGTACGTTGATGAAAACAAAAATGTCGGGCCGTCCAAAACAAGGATGGGCCTGCTCAACGCCGGTAATGCGCTTGAGTGACGCGACCACGTCCTTTGTTTTTCCCGTTTTGACCTTGATCAGAATGTACGCTCTGGTTGCCATAGTGTTTAATGTCGTGGCGTCGGCTCGATAGGCATCCGGTTTCATCTCATTACAGAATGCGTGGGGTACGTCCGGATAGGTCTGGATCTCCGTCCGTTTCCCGTATTCTGCGGCGGCAGCGCGCAGCTCCCGGACCTGCGCCTCGGTCACCCAGGTATCGTTACCGGCCTGGTGATACAGCATGGGCGACGTGAGGTCGTTCATCAGTTCTCGGGGTTGGACCATGTTCCCGTAGTAGGACACGACGGCGCGTAATCGCTTGCGTTGGCAGGCGAAGCGCAACGCATATGAACCGCCCATGCCGTAACCCACCACTCCATGGATATTTCGTTTTGCCATGGTGCGTGTATTGAGATACTCACAGCAGGTATTGATGTCTGTCAGCACCTGCGCCTCGTTTTGTTTGTCTTGCAGCGCCGCGGCGACCTCGTCGTTGGCTGTCACCATTCCGCCCAGCCGTCCGTATAGATTGGGAATGATGACCATATAGCCCTCGCAGGCCAGTCGTGCACCGAGGTCTTTCATCTGTCCTGTCAATCCCCATCGATCATGAAGCAGTACCAGGCCTGGATAGGGTCCTTTGTCCTGGGGCCAGAACAGCAGGCTGTCGATCTGATGCTCCTTCGGCATTCGTGTTTTGAAATAGGGATCGACCATTTGGTCGGTGTGCGTGGGAATGGGGACTCCGCTCGAAAATCGCGCGGTCCCTGTCCCGATTTGCTGCAAGGTGAACGGTGCCGATTGTGTCTGTGTCATAGAGTGGAATATAGGGAGCCGTTTGCGGGAATGTCAACGGATCGTATTGTGTGTGAAAGGCCAGAGCTAATGGCGTATGGCTGATGGCATGGTATTCCAATCGGATCTTGTGCTACAGGCTATATGCGATCAGGTTTCTTTCACGAGCAACATCTATCGGCACCGTAGCGTCGCTCATATACAGGTTTATGAATAATAACGATGACATGGGCAAGCGACCTCTGGGATTAGGGTTGATCGGTGTGGGGCGTCACGGCCTTCGTTATGCCCGGCATATTCTTCATGATCTCCCCTCTGTGTCTCTCAAGGCGGTCTGCCGCCGGAATCCCGCCCAAGGTCTCGATCTCCCTGGCGCTGAATCCGTCACCGTGTATGGGCAGGCCCGTGCGTTGATCGAAGATCCAGCCGTTGAGGCTATCATCGTCGTCACGCCTCCGATCTTTACCCGTGAAATTTGCAAGGTGGCGGTTCAAGCCCGCAAACCACTGTTGGTCGAGAAACCGTTGGCAGCTTCGGCGGCTGATGCAAAGGCTTTGGTGTCGGAGGCTCAACAGGCCGGCGTACCGTTGATGACGGCCCAGACGTTGCGGTTTGACTCCGCGATCCAGGAAATGCGGAAGCGAGGACATCTGATCGGGCGCTCCGAGCGGCTGCGGCTGACCAGTCATATCGAAACAAAGGCAACCGCTCCCGGACATGCCGATGGATACGGCAAGCGGGGAGCGTTGCTGGAAATCGGCGTCCACATGCTGGATCTTGTCAGATTCCTGACCGGCGAGGAGGTGCAGGAGGTCCGCTGTACGATGGATCGTCTTCCGCCGACCGCTCCGGATACTGTCGTATCGGCTCAGTTGACGACCGTCGGAGGGACGACCTGTCTGCTCGACATTGCGCGGGTGACGGAAGGACGTGTCGGATCAGCAGAGTGGGTTGGATTGCAGGGGCGTTTGCAAGTCGACTGGATCAGCCACCGGCTTCGTTGGATCGGCAACACGGACCGTCAGGAATGGGAGTTCCCTTCATCGCAAACGGTACGTGCGACGCTGATGGCATTTCTTGAGGCTGTGGAACAGCGCACACCCATGCCGATCACGGGCGAGGATGGGCTCCGTGCCGTCGAGATCGCAGAGGCATGCTATCGCTCGGCAGAGTCAGGCGGCGCTCTGGTTGTGTTGCAAGCGCCAACGTAACGATGAGAGGCTCATCGCTGGCCGGGAAGAGCAGGTTGAGGCTAAGGAAAGCATGTCCGATCAGTTCTTTCCCATAGCCGTAACCTCAGCCTTGACCGTTTCCTCACCTCTCCTATTCCGCCACAATGTGCGTATCGGTTTCTTCGACTCCATCGATCGCGTGGATCTTGCTGATCACGACGTCGGAGAGCGAGCGCTCATCCTGTACGCTGATAAAAACAAAAATGTCGGGCCGCCCGAAACAAGGATGGGCCTGCTCAATGCCGGCAATGCGCTTGAGTGACGTGACGACGTCCTTGGTTTTTCCCGTTTTGACCTTGATCAGAATGTATGCTCTGGTTGCCATGGGTCCCTCCTGGAGCTTCAATGGTTAGATGGTGAATGGTGCGATCATGAATGGTTGATGGTGAATGATCAATGGTGAATGGTTCCCGGCATTGCCTTCCGGTGAGCGGCGAAGACCGCGTGAAAATCCTGCCCGCTTGAGGCCAGCGCCTCCTTCCCGTCTTTCACCAGCTGCATGAATTGCCGGAAGTCTTCCACCGACAGGTTGACGGTCTTGAGCCCTGGCGCCAGCGTCTGGAGTTCGTCCGCTGGTGCCCGGGCAGCCGCGTCCGCGAGCGCCTCTAAAGCATCCGATGTCCATCCGCTCGCCTGGAATTGCGCCATAAGGTCTGGGGGGTGTTCCCCACGTGAGGTCTCCACGGCGCGCCGCATAAAGCTTTGCAGGTCGGGGTGCGTGCTTTTTGAAAAGAGCGACTGTAGTTGTATCACAGACTTGATGATGCGATCGGCCTCTTTGGTGCCTTCCGGCGGGAGGATGCGTGCCTGTTCGAGTGTGGCAAGGACCGCCATCGCCGATCCGACATGAGGCGACGGGGTTTTTCCTGGCCGTTGTACCTGGATTGGAGAACCGGTGGAGACGGCTGATGAAGGAACAGGGAGCGTCATGTCCCAAGAAGAGAGCAGAAAGACGCTGAGGATCAGGATGGCGACCGGACAAGACTTCCGTGTCGATTGTGGGAGAACTGAAACGAGTGGTTCCTCCGGACGCACACACCAGAGGTGCATGGGAGCGGATTATACAGGGTTGGGCAGCGAGCTGCCAGTGCCGAGCACCCGGGGGAGATTCTATTGAAACCTATCTAAATAGTTTCTATAATTGCACCCATTTCCGGGCATAGAAAGGCTGCTTTCGGCATGCTCGCCAAGGTTACGAGCGCGGCGCTCGTCGGTCTCGATGCCCATCTGGTCGATGTTGAAGTCGATATTTCAGGCGGTCTTCCTCAATTTTCAGTCGTCGGTTTGCCCGATGCCACCGTCAAGGAAAGCCGTGATCGGGTCCGCTCCGCGCTGAAGAACACCGGGTTTCATTTTCCTGCCAAACGGATCACCGTGAACCTGGCCCCGGCCGGCATCAAGAAGGAAGGGTCCGGGCTCGATCTGGCCATCGCGATCGGCATTCTTGTCGCCGAAGACGTGATCCCCCAGGCAATGCTGAGTCATCGTGTCTTGATCGGAGAGCTGTCGCTGGACGGTCGTGTGAAGCCGATTGCCGGCGCGTTGTCGTTCGGACTCGCTTGCCGTAAGGGGTATGAACTCCTGCTTCCTGCCGATAACGGTCCGGAAGCCGCGTTGGTCGAAGGCGTGTGCGCGTATCCGATCCACACGCTGCCGCAGGCTGTGGAGTTTCTCAACGGCAGCCAAGTTGTCGTGCCGAGTCTGTCGAACTATGGCCTGTTGGAATCGTCAAGGCCGGTGGAGGATGAAGACTTTGCCGATGTCCGTGGCCAGGACCATGCGAAACGGGCGCTTGAAGTGGCGGCGGCGGGCGGGCATAACGTTTTGATGGTCGGTCCTCCCGGTTCAGGCAAGACCATGCTGGCGCGCCGGTTTCCGTCGATTCTTCCGCTGTTGGATTTGGAAGAAGCGATCGAAACGACGCGCGTGCACAGCGTCGCCGGGCAACTCGCTCCCGATCGGCCCCTCTTGATGGTCCGCCCGTTTCGGGCTCCGCATCACAGCATCTCCGATGCCGGCCTGGTCGGCGGCGGGACGGTGCCGAAACCGGGCG
>JABMDE010000074.1:62752-71678 GCA_015904055.1 Nitrospira sp.
AGCAGGTGTTCCACATCGATGCCTTGATGGCTGCGCCGCTGGGCATGGGCCGATGCCGTTTGTAAGGCTTCTTGCAATTTGACCGTCATACGATTCATATCCATGGTCAGCTACCTCAGGTTCGTCTGATGAGTGTGTGTGGGATCTGTAATAATCATCGGCCGGTACAAGTCAACTCATGAGCAATGATCTGAGAGAAGAGGTATGTCTTGACCTCTTTCGCAATCCCGATTAGTGTACGCATCGTCAGTCAGGATGCTGAAGAAGCCCGCCGGTCGGTGTTTTCTGTCTTCGCCGAAGCGCTTTGCGCAGGTAGGTCGTATCACTCAAAGGCTTTTGATGATCCAGGCGGAAGCAAGAAACGTATCCACAGCCTTGTAGGCATCTTAAGCGGCTAGTTGGCGTCGTTCCAAACTTCGATATCTGTAGTAGCCACAGAAGTACAACGAGTTTTTCAGTAGTCCGCTATGGTCGAACTGTTTTCAGCCACTCTCCATTTATATCGCCAGGCCTTACAGGCGACGTGGCGGTCGTTGATGCGAAGCTGGGTGATGGTTGCGGCGCTGATCGGATTCGCCTTGCTGTTCGTTGGTGCAGCGAGAATCGTTGGCCCTTTGGGTATGATCGGCGGTGTGCTGCTTGGTCTGGTCAATGCCTTGCTGGTCGGCGCGACGTTGCGCCTTATCGAGCAGTCGCTGAGCGCAGTGCGAACGATCCAGTTCACCGATGTGACCGAGAGCTTCGGCCATTATTTCTGGGACGTGATCGGCGTCGGCTTTGTGCTGTGGCTGCCGATGATGGCACTCGACATGAGTACGCAAGCCAACCCCTATGGCGGGTTTTTTTCTTCCGCAGTGATGCTTCTCTTGTTTATCTTGTTAAATGCGGCGCCGGAAGTCATCTATCAAATCCGGCACGACTCGCCGCTTGATGTCTTCAAGGCCTCCTATGAGTTTGTGCTGGAGCATTGGATCGAATGGTTCCTGCCATTTGCCATTCTGGCGCTTCCCATCGTCGTTTCGCCGAGCGGGATTCAGGAATTTTTCAACCTCTCTACCGGGATCGGGCGTGGAGCGGGATTGAACTTTTTCCAGCTGATGCTGCTGCCGTTTACGTTGATTGGAGGATGGATGTCCTATATTGGTCTCGACCCTGACGCACAATGGATCTTCCTGCTTCTACTCACTCCGCTAGTGGCGACCACAGCATTATTATTCCGCGGCCACCTCTTTGCATTATTGCGAAGTTCGACACGACGGCAACGGATGTTTGCGCATCGGATTGAGGAAGACCGGTAACGGCTGAAACGTGCCGAATGCGCGTCATGAATATCGATTCCTCACGTGCTGATGTACTGCCTGGTAAATGTGGCTATAGAACGTAACGACGAACTGCTTGAGGCGGACAGTGAGACGGCGTATGCTTTTCCATACACCCGGTCACTGTGATGATTTCCCCTATTGTTTGGCTAAGGCGCTGACCCGTGGGACTTTCAATTTTTTGGCGTCTTCTTCTCACCTCGCTTGTGATCATCGTGGTCATGGGAGGAGTCAATCTGTATGCTCTTTTTCAGCTTCGACAGTTGACGGCGATGAGTACGGAGATGGCCGCGTATCACTATCCGGCGGTCGAGTCTGCAAAACGGCCGGCCAGCTGCGTCAGGTCGCGCCCGTACTTTTCCAGCGATTGGTAGGTGCTTTCCGGATCCTGGGTCGTCACGCGCTGATTGCCGCGTATTTGTTGTAATCCGGTTAGGAGCTTGTCGCGAGTCAAGCCCAGCTTCTTAAAGGAGCCGTCATCCTGAGCAATAGCCAGCAGCACATGCTCGACGCTGAGATAGTCGTCTTTGAGCGACTTCTGTTCATCCTCTGCTCGGGCAAGTACCTGATTGAGTCGAGTGGACAGATGAAGCTGACCCGGGCCTCCTCCGGCGCCCTGGACCTGTGGCAACTTTGTCAGGGCCTGTTCGACGGACTGCCGAATAACCGGCAGCGCGATGCCGGTTCGTTCGAGCAGGGCGGAGGTCATCCCTCCCTCCTGATCGAAGAGTGCCAGCAGCAGATGTTCAACATCAATGCCTTGATGGCTGCGCCGCTGCGCATGGGCGGATGCCGTTTGTAAGGCTTCTTGCAATTTGACCGTCATGCGATTCATATCCATGGTCAGCTACCTCAGGTCAGTCTGATGAGTGTGTGTGATCTGTAATAATCATCGGCCTGTACAAGTCAACTCATGAGCGATTATCTGATAGGAGAGGTATGTCTTGACCTCTTTTGTAATCCCGATTAGTGTACGCAGTGTCAGTCCGGATGCTGAAGAAGTCCGCCGAATGGTGGTCTCTGCCTTCGCCGAAGCGCTTCGCGCAGGCAGGTCCTATCACTCAGAGGCTCTCATGAGCTAGGCGGAAGCAAGAAACGTATCCACAGCCCTGTCGGCATCGTAAGCGGCTCGTTGGCGTCGTTCCAAACCTCGATATCTGTAGTGGCCACAGAAGTACAACGGGTTTTTCAGTAGTCCGCTATGGTCGAACTGTTTTCAGCTACTCTCCATGTATATCGCCAGGCCTTGCAGGCGACGTGGCGATCGTTGATGCGCAGCTGGGTGATGGTCGCGGCGCTGATTGGATTCGCCTTGTTGTTTGTCGGCGCAGCGAGAATCGTCGGCCCTTTGGGTATGATCGGGGGTGTGCTGCTGGGCTTAGTCAATGCCGTACTGGTCGGCGCGACATTGCGTCTTATCGAACAGTCGCTGAGCGCAGTGCGGACGATCCAGTTCACCGATGTGACCGAGAGTTTCGGCCATTATTTCTGGGACGTGATCGGCGTCGGCTTTGTATTGTGGCTGCCGATGATGGCGCTCGACATGGGTACGCAGGCCAACCCCTATGGCGGATTTCTTTCTTCCGCGGTCATGCTTCTCTTGTTTATCTTATTGAATGCGGCGCCGGAAGTCATCTATCAAATCCGCCATGATTCGCCGCTTGATGTGTTCAAGGCCTCCTATGAGTTTGTGCTGGAGCATTGGATCGAATGGTTCCTGCCGTTTGCCATCCTGGCACTTCCCATCGTCGTCTCGCCGAGCGGAATTCAGGAATTTTTCAACCTCTCTACCGGTATCGGGCGTGGAGCGGGATTGAACTTTTTCCAGCTGATCCTGCTGCCGTTTACATTGATAGGAGGATGGATGTCCTATGTTGGTCTCGACCCCGATGCTCAGTGGGTTTTCCTGCTTCTGCTCACTCCGCTAGTGGCGACTACAGCATTATTATTCCGCGGCCATCTCTTTGCATTATTGCGAAGTTCGACACGACGGCAACGGATGTTTGCGCATCGGGTCGAGGACAATCGGTAAACGGCTGAAACGTGCGGAATGCGTGTAATGACTGCCGATTCCTCGCGCGCCGGTACATCGTCGAGCAAATGGTGCTATAGACAGTAACGACGAACCGCTTGAGGCGGACAGTGAGATGGTGTATGGTTTTCCATACACGTCATCATTGTGATGTTTTTCTATCGTGTAGTGAAGGCGTTGACCCGTGGGACTTTCAATTTTTTGGCGCCTCCTTCTCACCTCGCTTGTGATCATCGTGGTCATGGGAGGCGTCAATCTGTATGCTCTTTTTCAGCTTCGCCAGTTGACGGCGATGAGTACGGAGATGGCCGCGTATCACTATCCGGCGGTTGAGTCGGCAAAACGGTTGCTGGGTTCGCTCTACGCACAATTAAATAGCGAGAAAAAATATCTTGCCACAAAAGATGCGGCGTTCTTAACAAACTTCAACGAGGAGGTCGAGGAGTTTCAGCGAAGCCTTCAACATCTGCTCGGCCAAGAAAACACGCCGCAAGGGCAGAGTTTTCTCCAGGAGGTTGGTCGATTGCTCCAGGAGCGACTGGTCCTTTTTCATGATGGCTTCAAGGCCGCGGCCGACAAAGCGCCAACAGCCTTGCCTGGATACGAGAACCGGCGCGATGCACTGATGGACCGGATGTCGTCCTCGATTCAAAGCTATATCGATCTGCATGAGGCCCGCGTGAGCGTCGGGGTGAGTGAGTCACGAGCGAGTGCCGTCAAAGCTGAAGCCGTGACGCAACAGCTGGTCCTGGTGGCATTAGTCTTTGGATTGGGGCTCGCTGGTATTGCCAGTTACACGATCTTGCGTCCGCTTCGAGAGCTGCAAGGGCACATTAAGGAAATCGGCCAAGGGAAATTCGGGCAACCGCTTCAGATCGCCGCTCCCGCTGAATTGAAAGATTTGGTGGATACCGTGAACTGGATGGGAGTGAAACTTCAAGAACTCGACGATATGAAGTCTGAGTTTCTTGCGCATGTGTCCCATGAGTTGCGTACGCCGATGGCCTCGATCCAGGAAGGCACGCACTTGCTGCTGGATGAGATTCCAGGTCCTCTCACACAAGAGCAACGGACCACGCTCCGTATTATGGCCGACAGCAGCAGACGGCTGATCCATTTGATCTCGACCATTCTTGATCTTTCGAAGATGGAAGCCGGTATGATGGAGTATCGGATTGTTCCGGTGGATCTCAAGCGCGTCGCAGACATCTCCGTCAATAAGGTGCGCCTCCTGGCCGATTCCAAGCATGTTCAGCTGCTGGTTGAGAATGCCGGAGAACGGGCCTGGGTGAAGGTGGATGCCCTGCGGATTGAACAGGTCCTTGATAATCTGCTCTCGAATGCTCTGAAGTTCAGTCCGGAAGGTGGCATTGTTAAGCTACAGATGAAACCAGATCAGCAAGCCGGTGTGCTTGAAGTCTCGGTATCCGATACGGGACCAGGCATTGCTACCGATGACCTCCCTCATATTTTCGAGCGGTTTTATCAAGGGCGTACAAAGGCAAAAAGTGCTGCAGCTGGAAGCGGCTTGGGGCTGGCGTTGGCAAAGAAGGTTGTCGAAGCCCACGGAGGAAGAATTTGGATAGAAAGTGATGCTGGTAAAGGAACGGCTGTACGGTTTATCCTACGGTTGGCGAAACAGAGAAGAGAAGAAGGACGAGAGCAGGGAAGGGAACAGGAGGGGACGGGGAGAATGACACGGCTGATTCTTCAGGTAGTAATACTCTCGACATTGCTAGGGGGCTGTGCGGCATGGGGCCCGACACCGCCCAGTAAGCCGTATTTTTCAGTTGACCAGACAGAGTTAAAGTCTTTTCAATCACTTATAAAGAAACAGGACGGGGTGGTCGAAAAATGCAGCGAAATCGGCACTTGCGATCATGCCTACTTTACAAGGGCGTTGCTTGGTCTCTATGAACGTCGCGAAATTGCAGAGAAATATTTTGGGAAAGTCATCGCGCTTGATCCAAAAGGTCAACTCGCTGCATCAAGCAAGGTCTGGCTGTTGTTGTTACAAGGACATCCAGCTCCGGCGTCGGTGTCGTGGCTGGATGCTCTTGTGGGAGCGCCTGCAATTGCCAGTACAAATTCAGTGCTGGTCAAAGCTACGGATCGCTTGGTGCGGGACTTGCTTGAGTGGGAAGGGAATGTTCAGACGGTGGAATATTTGCAGCGAGAGATAGCCGATCGGGATCACAAGATCGAATCGTTGTTGAAGAAAGATCCGGGGAAGGGGGGCGCTGATCCTGCCTTGGTTCAGAACTTTCAAAAACAACTACACGACCGAGATAAAAAAATCGAGGAGCTGTCTACGCAGTTAGAAGCCTTAAAACGAATCGACCAGGAAATGCGCGAGAAGGTGCGCCCGATCCGTCCGCCATCGACGGTCGCCCCGCTTTCTGCGCCGGACACATCGCCATAACGAACAACTGGAAGGCAGACCATGGATCAAGAGCATATTCTCGTAGTCGACGATGACGAAGGTCTCCTGCATTTGGTGAAGATGCGGCTCTCCGCGATGGGATTCGCTGTAACCTCGGCTACGACGGGGCAGGAAGCGGTTGGAGAGGCCAAGAAGAAGATGTTCGATCTGGCGATCACCGATTTGCGTCTTCGCGGCGAGGACGGGTTGGATGTCACCGAGGAATTGCTCCGTATCCACCCCGGTCTGCCAGTCATCATTCTGACCGCGCATGGCAGCATTCCCAACGCCGTCGAGGCCATGCAGCGTGGCGCATTCGGCTATCTGACCAAACCGTTCGACGACAAGGAGCTGAAGGCGACAATCGAAAAAGCTCTCTCGCAACAGCGGATGAGCCGGGAGATCAAGCGGCTTAAATCGCTCGTCAAGGAGCTCTATGGCCTTGAAAACGTCGTTGCGCGAAGCCCCGCCATGCAGCGGCTATTTCAGCAAATCGCCCAAGTGGCCGATTCGGATGCCACGATTCTGCTTTTCGGAGAAACCGGAACCGGCAAGGAGGTGATGGCTCGCGTCATTCATACCAACAGCCGGCGTTCCAAGGGGCCGTTTGTGGCGCTTAATTGTGCGGCAATTCCAGAAACGTTGTTTGAAAGCGAGCTCTTTGGACATGTCAAAGGCGCATTCACCAGCGCCCACGGCTCCAAACGAGGACTTTTCCAAATGGCCAACGGAGGCACACTGTTCCTGGACGAGATCGGCGAGATGCCGCTCTCGATGCAAGTCAAGCTGTTGCGCGCCGTACAAGAGCGGGAAATTCGTGAGGTGGGGTCGGAAACGTCGTCGAAGGTGGACGTGCGCATCATCGCCGCCACGAACAAAGATCTTGGAGAGGCGGTCAAGAACGGAACCTTCCGCAACGATCTCTATTACCGTATTTCCGTGGTGCCGCTGTTTATTCCTCCGTTGCGTGATCGTCGGGATGATATTCCGCTCCTGGCTCAGCATTTTCTCAAGCTCAGTGTGCAGCGGGCAAACAAAGAGGTTAAGGGGTTCACCCCTGCTGCGCTCCATCGACTGATCGTCAACCCGTGGCATGGCAACGTACGGGAATTAGAAAATGCGGTTGAAAAGGCGGTGGTCATGTCGCGCCAGGATATGCTGACGCCGGATCTGCTCCCGTCCGTCGGCGTGTCGCCCGACACACCGCTCAAGCCGCTCACTGAGGCTAAAGAAGAGTTCGAACGCACCTATTTGAAGAACGTGTTGCAGCTGACGGGAGGCAATATATCTCGCGCTGCCCAGTTTGCCGGCCGATACCGGGCCGATTTCTATAAGATGCTGAGAAAGTATGGATTGCATCCATCGATGACAAAGGGCAAGCCTGATGCTGAATTGGAAGAACTTGAAGACGAAGCGGATCTGACCGAGGCAGAACGGTAGCGAGCGCAGTCGTATGAATCATATGGATTCGTAGGCAGTGAGGTTGTCCGATCCAAATCCACCCACCCGTCCGTCAGCTGGGTAGGGAGTGTGTTATTGCGGGTAGTGCTTGTACGGGGCAACGCTAGAGCACGTTCCCCGGTTCTCTGATGGTCTTGGATTGCAATCCACACAACGATGCGGCATGGCGCGATGCGCAGAGGCCTGGACATCGGCCCTCCTCAATCCCGGCATTCCCTGACGGTATGGAATTGCGCAATGACATCGCAGACCCTGTAGGCCATATAGGGCCAGGAGAAGCAACGCAGTCGATTAACCCCTCACACAAGGAGAGCGCCAATGACTCGTACGTCAATCATGCTTGCCGCAGTGCTGTGTATGACTGTCGGCTGCGCGCAGTTGTCTACTCAGCCTGATGCACCGAAAGCCACTGCTGCGAAAGCCGTGGCGTCGAAAGTCTCGCTCTATGAGCGGCTCGGGGGCACCGGCCCCATCACGGCCGTCGTGGGGAAATTTGTCAGCATTGTCGGAGCTGACACGCGGATCAACGGCTACTTCGCAAAAGCCGATCTCCCCAAGCTCAAGCGGCAGTTGGTGGATCAAGTGTGCCAGGCTAGTGGCGGGCCGTGCACCTACGATGGCAAGGATATGAAAACGACGCACAAAGGCATGAAAATTACGGGTGCAGCCTTCAACGCGCTGGTGGAGGATCTCATCCTCGCCCTCGATACATTTAATGTGCCGGAGCAAGAGAAGGGTGAATTACTTAGCGTTTTAGGGCCGATGAAGAGTGATATCGTAGAGGTTCCATAGGGTTACATGACGCGGCTGGTCTGTGCAGGCCAGCCGCGTCATGGGAATGGAACATGTGAAGGAGGTGAAGTTATCGTCTGCTATACTGTGTGTCGGCCATAAGAATCCTCACGAAAACTCTTCTGGATGTTTCCAGTTTTTGACAGGATGTGGGCTATAGATTCTGTCGCAGTAACATCGTCCAACTGACTCATGATCAGTCGCAAATCGGTACCAGGAAAGGTTTTCCAGGAGCAGGCACCCGAATAATCCCTACAAAAGCAGGGTAGCTGCAGGGGTGGGCACTTTTGTATCATTACCCCGCATCCTCATCATTGATGAGTTCTTTGATACATGTTCCGGTGGTTTTCCATAGGTAAGAATCTATTTGCATGGAAAGTGGACGGTGCATGAAGGCAATGGCGACATCAAGAAGCCGGGACTCTTTGACCGGGATCGTTCGTCGAGGCGTGTGTGCCGCCGGCTGTCTAACCTTCATGTGGATGGTCGGATGCGGCGCTCCCTCTTCCGACAAAGTTCCTGGCCAGGAGTCGCGCGCGGCTATCGCAGGTTCGAACCAGAGCGCTCCAGCACAAAGCATCAATCAAGAAATCAATAAGCCTGGACCACTCTCGGATGTGAGCCAAGCGGCAAACACAGGTAATTCGAATCAGCGAAATCGTCTTATTGGGAAAGATGAGGAGAGCAGCCAGCCGCAGCCTCAAAAACTTCCAGAGTCTATTACTAAGGATCTTGCCTCGCCGGATGCCCGCGAACGGTTTCGAGCCCTGAGCCATTGGGAGGAGAACGGTGAAGTCAAGGCACCACTCGATGCGGTGTTCGAAGCAATGGAAGATGAAGATGAAGCCGTACGAGCCAAGGCGACTGCCATCGTAGAACAACGGTGGGCTGCAGAGCACA
>JABMDE010000075.1:0-18833 GCA_015904055.1 Nitrospira sp.
GCCACGATGCCTTCTGCTCTCTGGAGCAGGCTACTCACCGTGACAGGGAGGGCGAGGGTCAAGACGGAGCGTCTGATTTGCGCGACACCGTTGGCCATGGGGGCCTATCCTAGCAGAAGCGTAGTAGACAAACTGCTCTTCGGTCCGTTAGCTTTTGTCCACGATGCCTGATTTAAACCAGCGTGCGATCCCTGTCATCACCCCGCGCCTCTCAAAGTCTAAATTCCTGGCCGGACTTCAATGTCACAAGCGGGTCTATTTCGATGTGCATCATCCTGACTGGGCCAGCCCTCCGGATCCCTCAACGCAGGCCATTCTCGATATGGGTACTGAAATCGGTGAGCGGGCACGGTGCCGTTTCCCCGGTGGTGTGCTGATCGGCGAAGGCTACCGGCAGCGCGAAGCGGCACTGGCTCATACAGTATCAGTTCTGGCAGATCTCACGATTCCGGCTATCTTTGAAGGAGCGTTTCTATATGACGGTGTTCTTGTCCGTGTCGATATTCTTGAGCGTGTGCGAGGCAACGAAGGAGAACATCTCGGGTGGCGGCTCATTGAGGTGAAGTCGTCGTCGCGTGTGAAGGATATTCATCTCTACGATCTGGCGATTCAACGCTATGTCCTGCAGGGGGCGGGGCTCACAGTTCTCTCGGCTTGCCTCATGCATTTGAATTCGCAGTATGTCTATCGGGGTGATGCTCTCGACTTGGATCTGCTCTTCAAATTACAAGATATGACGGAGCTGGTTGTGGCTCGCGGTATCGATCTGCCAGGCCAGTTGGTGCCGATGCAGCAGGCTGTGTTGCAACCGGAACCACCAGCGATCGAACCGAATGATCACTGCCACACTCCGTATGAATGTCCGTACTGGGCCCATTGCACGAAAGAGAAGCCCGCTCGCTGGATCTACCATTTGCCAGGGTCGTTACGCGGATTGGCCGACTTGGCCCGGCAGGGCGTGACGACCATCGACGATATTCCCGGTGGAGTCAAACTGTCAGCCGTCCAACGCCGAGTGAAGGATAACGTTGAATGGATTTCTCCCAAGCTCAAGGAAGCACTTGCGTCGGTCCGCTATCCGGTCCACCATTTGGATTTTGAAACCATTATGCCGGGAGTTCCTTGTTATCCTGACACGAGGCCGTATGAGCCGGTACCGGTGCAATGGTCAAATCACATCGAGGAAGCACCTGGCCGTTGGCGACATCAGGAATATCTTCACGCCGAATCGAGCGACCCTCGCGAAGTGTTGACGGCGCAGCTGATCGAGTCGCTTGGCTCGGAAGGCAGCATCTGCGTCTATTCACCGTACGAGCAATCGATTCTTGAACGGCTGGCTGATCGATATCCATCGATGCAAGCAGAATTGAAACGGGTGATCCGCCGGCTGTGGGATTTATTCCCGGTGATTCGGGACCACTATTATCATCCCGCATTTGGCGGGTCCTATTCGATCAAGTCCGTGCTGCCTGCCATGGTGCCGTCATTGGCGTATGGGGATCTGGCGATTCAAGAAGGAGGCGTGGCGGCACAGGCTTATTATCAGATGGTGTTCAAGGAAACCGATTGGGTCAACAAGGAGACCATCCGGGAATCGTTACTCGCATATTGCAAGCGTGACACGCTGGCGATGGTGGAGTTGCGGCGAGCCTTGTGGGAAAAAGCGGGAGGATAGGAGAGAGAGTTGTCATCTGGACAAAAGAATATCCTTCAACCTACGGCGTCCCGTCGTCGATTTGTAAAACCGTTCCTTCTTTCGCGCGTCGCTCAATGTTAGAAATGCATCCGTATAAATCACTCTGTATGGACGGTGAGGACGGGAAGATTTCACCTGGCCTTTGTTGTGCTCTCTTAGGCGCCTGGCAACGTCATTGCTTACGCCTGTATACGTTCTTGTTCCGGCCTCGTTTAGCAGGATGTATAGGTAATACATGTGGTTTTAGGAATGTTGAAGGGCGGATCCGCCATTTGAGCAGCAAATGGCGAGATCTCGCCACAATGGCTTAAGACAAACGTTGATTTGTCTTAAGCCATTGTGGCGGAGAGGGTGGGGATCGAACCCACGGTCGAGTTACCCCGACAGCAGTTTTCGAGACTGCCCGATTCGGCCACTCTCGCACCTCTCCGTAGGCCGGAGATTGCGTCATCGGAGGCAGTGAAACAACCGGGGTGCAGTTCGCAGATTCGCAGGCGGTACTCATCGGAAATATCATTCATGACAATGATTATGGCGTAAATGCGGCTGGAAAGTCGGAGGTCCGGCTTGAGCGGAATGTCATTACACGGAATCTTTTTGAGGCAGTCCTGGTCGCCGATTACGCCAAAGCAACATTGATCAGCAATACCATGGTGAAAAATGGCAGCGGGGTGTCTTTTCTAGGTTCATCCCGTAGCGAGGCATCCGGAAACATCATTGGACTGAATCGGATCGGTTTTAGTATTGCCGCCACCAGTAAGGCTACGCTCTCATTTAATGCCATGTTTAATCGTGAGAGCGACTATATGATCGCAGGATCGCCTACTATTCCAGCTCCCGAACTCAAGCCGGAATCGGATATCGCCGCGGATCCACGGTTTGTGGATGCCGAGCATGACGACTTTCGCCTGCGTCCCGATACCGTGCTCCTCAATAGGGGGGCATTCGGGTATCTGGGGGCTCTCCCCCCTCTCAAACCTGTCTCGGCCAATCCGTAATAGTTATTAAATACAATGAGATGGGTGGGTCCACTGATAAAATGAAGGCATATGCTATGCTTTCTCTCAAGCGCATAGGGCATTTCGGTTTCAGCCTGTAGTTAAGAAGCAGAAAAAGAAGCCGAAAAGGGCTTAACAGGAACAGGGAGGTCTCTCGTGGCCAGCTTCCACAGTGATCATGAAAAGTTTCGGGGCGAAAACATTCCATCCCTCCATGATATGGAATCAGGCAAGCTGGTAGGGGCGGTCCTGCCTATGTCTGAGCAAGCGCAGATGCAGATGCAGAACAGTATTGAAGTCATTGATTATCTTTTAAATCAAGAGCGCGTTATTTGGAGTTAAGTCTCCATCGTTTGATTGCAATCCCTCCCTTCTCTTCCTCGTCATTTTCTTCCAGTGAGATGTAGTGTCAACAACCGGTGAACCTGACACCGGATCATCACGCATGCGAAATATGAACAGGGTGTATTCGAGCAAGCCGCAAGAATCACGCAGGCAGACTCTGCCCTCTCTTGAGTCGGCGTCCAAACCGACCGAGAAGAAGATAGGTGCGCTCTCGCACTGAGGCGGCGATGCGTGTCAGCTCAGGATTGATTTCACTATGAAATGAGCGCATCGTCACGATCGCTTCAACCAGACGGTACTGCATCGATACGCTGTTGTCGTTATCAGCTCATTCCATGAAAGGGCTGCATGGCTGATACAACTCGAAAAGCACCTCTCTCTGTACCTCCACAATCGGCAGAATGCAGGCGTCTGGAAGAAGATGCCCGCCGAGCCGAACATTGGAAACGGTGGGGGCCCTATCTCAGCGAACGTGCCTGGGGTACGGTGCGTGAAGACTACAGTCCACACGGTACGGCCTGGGAAGCCTTTCCTCATGATCATGCCCGGTCACGCGCCTATCGGTGGAATGAGGACGGAATTGCCGGGATTTCCGATCGTCACCAGTACATCTGTTTCGCGATTGCCCTCTGGAATGGACGAGATCCTATTCTCAAGGAACGACTGTTTGGGGTGACCGGCAATGAGGGAAATCACGGGGAAGATGTGAAGGAGTATTATTTCTATCTTGATTCTACACCGACACACTCCTACATGAAGTATCTCTATCGATACCCTCAGGCGGAGTTTCCGTATCAAAAGCTTATCGAAGAGAATCGTCGTCGGGGCAAGCAGGATCCGGAATATGAACTGATTGATACGGGCGTCTTTGACGATAATCGGTACTTCGATGTTACCGTGGAGTATGCCAAGGCAACTCCTGAAGATGTGCTGATCCGTATTCAGGTTACAAACCAGGGACCGGACCCTGCCGAACTCACGCTCCTGCCCACACTCTGGTTTCGGAATACCTGGTCATGGGGGCTCGACGCCCGTCGGCCGAGGATGCGGCAAGGAACAGCTGAAAAAGGCATGAGCGTGATTGAGCTGGACCACGAATACTATGGTCAGCGTCGTCTTTTATGTGAGCGACAACCCGCCCTGTTATTTACGGAAAATGAAACGAATAGCCGGCGGTTGTATGGTGATTTAGATGGAGCCAGTTATGTAAAGGATAGCTTTCATGAATACATCATAAGATCAGATAAACAAGCCATAAATCATGACAGGGTAGGATCGAAAGCCGCTGCGCATTACATCCTCACTCTTGGGTCCGGAGCATCGGAGGTAATCCATCTACGTTTTACAAATGAGGACGGTGAGCAAGGGTTGTCGCACGATGGATTCAATGGGGTATTCACGCAGCGGATTCGGGAAGCCGACGAGTTTTACGATGAGCTGGCGCCGCCAGGCCTCTCCCATGATGCACAGTTAGTGCAACGGCAAGCTTTTGCCGGACTATTGTGGAGCAAGCAGTTCTATCACTACGACCTCAATCGTTGGCTCAAGGGTGATCCGGGCATGCCGGAGCCACCGTCTGATCGACTTCGCGGGCGCAATGCCGACTGGACACATCTCTACAATGCCGATGTCATCTCGATGCCGGATAAGTGGGAGTATCCGTGGTATGCCGCGTGGGACTTAGCGTTTCATTGTATCCCGCTCGCAATCGTAGATTCGACCTTCGCGAAAGAGCAGCTCATTCTGATGCTCCGCGAGTGGTATATGCATCCGAACGGGCAAATGCCGGCGTACGAATGGGCGTTCGGCGACGTCAACCCGCCGGTCCATGCCTGGGCGGCGTGGCGCGTGTACAAAATCGAGAAGAAACGGAAAGGCGTGGGCGATCGGACCTTTCTCGAGCGGGTGTTCCAAAAACTCCTGCTGAATTTCACCTGGTGGGTCAATCGAAAAGATGCCGAGGGAAAGAATATCTTCCAGGGCGGCTTCTTGGGGTTGGATAATATCGGGGTGTTCGATCGGAGTGCGCCGTTGCCGACTGGAGGACATATCGAACAATCGGATGCGACCAGCTGGATGGGCATGTATTGCCTCAATATGCTGTCGATCGCGCTGGAGTTGGCCCGTGAGAATCGGGCATACGAAGATGTCGCCAGTAAGTTCTTCGAGCATTTCGTCTATATCTGCCGGGCGATGAATAACATCGGCGGTGAAAAGATCGAGCTCTGGAACAGAGAAGACGGGTTTTTTTACGATGTTCTGCATTTGCCAGACGGTCAAACAGTTCCACTCAAAGTACGATCTCTTGTCGGATTGATCCCGCTCTTTGCGGTTGAGACTCTGGACTCTGAACTAATCGACCAGCTCCCCAGGTTTAAACACCGGATGCAGTGGTTCATTGAAAACCGGCCTGATTTCAGCTCCCATGTGGATACACAATCGCGGGATGGAGAGGTTCGGCGGTTCCTCTCGCTGGTCAACCCTGTGCGGCTGAAGTCAGTGCTGCGTTATATGCTGGACGAAAAGGAATTCCTTTCTCCCTATGGTATCCGCGCCTTGTCACGCTTCCACAAGGATCACCCGTATACACTCTCAGCCATGGGCATGGAATATCGCGTCGATTATGAGCCGGCAGAGTCGAGCACTGGGGTGTTCGGCGGCAATTCAAACTGGCGTGGGCCGATCTGGTTCCCGGTGAACTATCTGCTCATCGAATCGCTTCAAAAGTTTCACTACTTTCTGGGTGACGACTATACCGTGGAGTATCCGACTGGTTCCGGGCGCTTGATTCCTTTGAATAAAGTAGCAGCGGAGCTGTCACGCAGACTTACCCATGTATTTCTTCGCGACGACACAGGCCGCCGACCTGTGTTCGGAGGCAGCACGAAGTTTCAAGACGATCCGCTCTGGCGCGACACACTTCTCTTTTATGAGTATTTCCATGGCGACAATGGGGCCGGCATCGGGGCGAGTCACCAGACGGGATGGACAGGGTTGGTGGCAAAGCTGATTCAGCAGTCGGGGGAGTGAGGGAGCGTGAGAAGTAAGGGGTGAGGCGTACAGTGTAAGGACGGCGCAGATAGTGGGGGAAGATGAAGATTGGGAAGGCGGATTGCCAAGATCTCAATCGGGCCCTGAGTCTGGAATGGCTTGAAACAAATGGACGGGGCGGGTTTGCGTCGGGCACCGTGGCCGGCGCGAATACACGGCGTTACCACGCATTGTTGTTGGTTGCACGGAAACCTCCCGCTGATCGGCTCGTTCTCGTTAATCATCTCGATGAATGGATCGATTGCGACGGCCGATCGATTCCTCTTTCGACAAATCTATATCCAGGTACGGTGCATCCTTCCGGATATGTTGCCTGCACCGAATTTTCTTCGACGCCTTGGCCGAGATGGAGTTTCGACTGCGGCGAAGCCGTCATTCAGCGTGAAATCTTCTGCGTGCTAGGCCGAGAGCTCGTCATCGTGCGATGGAAGCTCGTTGGCGCGAAGGACTGCTCCGTTCTCCTCCGTGTCCGGCCGATGTTGAGTGGACGCGACTATCATATGACCCATCACGAAAATGGGAGTCTCTCGACGAATGCGTCGATTGGGCCGGCCAGGGTGGTGTGGCAGCCCTACTCCGATGTGCCTGCGGTACAGGCGGTCCACTCTGGAACCTATCGCCATGAACCGGATTGGTTTAGGCGGGTACAATTTCCAGTTGAACACCAACGTGGGCTCGATTGTGAAGAAGATTGGTGGTCGCCGGGCGAGTTCGGATTCGAGTTGGAGCCTGGAAAAGACCAGATGCTGGTCTTGACGAGCGAGGCAGTGGACCATCTCGATACGGCTGTTCTTGCGAAGCGTGAAACAACGCGACGTAAACGGTTTAATCCAGCAAATCGGACGGCAGATCCCTTGGCCAGCGCACTCCAGCAGGCTGCCGGAGCTTATCTCTCTGAGCGGGGTGTCGGACAGACAGTGATTGCCGGCTATCCTTGGTTCACCGATTGGGGACGAGACACATTCATTTCTTTGCCAGGCCTGTGTCTGGTCACCGGGCAGCATGAAACAGCCTGGCATATCATTGAGTCGTTTTCCGCCCATGTCTCGGAAGGCATGGTGCCAAACCGCTTTCCCGATGCGGGGGAGCAGCCGGAGTACAATACGATTGATGCTTCCCTCTGGTTCATCCACGCCATTGGTCGGTATCTGGCGTACAGCCACGACGAAGCACGCGTGCTTGCCACGGCTTGGCCGGCCGTCCAAGAGATTATCAATGGCTATCGCCGAGGTACTCGCTACAACATCCACATGGATCATGATGGGCTGATCACCGGTGGCACCTCCGGCATGCAACTCACATGGATGGATGCAAGGGTGGGTGACTGGGTGGTGACGCCACGCCATGGAAAGCCGGTTGAAATTCAAGCGTTGTGGATACGGTCATTGGAGGTTGGGGCGGATCTCGCCACGAGATTCGGTGATGTGGCGTATGCCGCGCGCTGCCGCGAGGAGCGGGCGCAGGCCATTCAATCCTTCCGCGCAAAGTTTTGCTATGAGGAGGGGGGATATCTCTACGATGTCATTGATGGACCAAGCGGCAGCGATGCTTCGATCCGTCCGAATCAACTCTTTGCCCTGTCCCTCTGTGACGAGCTAGTGACGAAGGAGCTGGCCGCTTCAATCCTTCATGTTATACATGAGCATCTGCTTACACCAGTCGGGTTGCGTACGCTTTCTCCGAAAGACAGCCGGTATCGTCCACGCTATGACGGGGGAGTGGTTGAACGGGACGGTGCCTATCACCAGGGAACGGTGTGGCCCTTTTTGCTCGGTCCGTTTATCACGGCGTGGCTTGCCGTCTTTGGGAAGACCGACAAGACGAAAATCCAAGCCCGATCCTTTCTCAATGGCCTTGAAGCACACTTAGGAGAGGCCTGTATGGGGCAGGTCTCGGAAGTCTTTGACGGAGATGCTCCGCATCATCCACGTGGATGTCCGGCTCAGGCCTGGTCAGTCGCAGAACCGTTGCGTGCCATGATCGAGGATCTCGGAGTCACCATCGCGCAGAACACCACTCGCTCAAGGCGAGTGACCATACGCTCACGCAAAGAAACTCAAGGCCCTGCCGTTTCAGAGACAAAGATACCCATCGCACGGAATCGTCCGCAGTAGTCGAGCCTATCGTGACGTGCCGTCCTCACGTCACTTCTCTTGACAGCAGGATACACGCGTCCGTACTCTCCAGGCACAATCCATCGCTTCATTCTAATCCGACGATGCCGGAGGTTCGTTATGACAGGTCGTCTCAATGACCGACAGAGTTTGTGGGTATTGCTGACAGTCGTTGCCGCAATGGCTGCATTGCTCGCCGGACTAATGACGGCGCGTCCGGCCTTAGCCGAGGAATTGCCCAAAGAATCGGTTTTACTCCTTGGAATCGCCAACAAGGCGATTTATGCGGCACTCGAATCTTGCAAGAAGGATGGAGTAGTCGACCGGGCCGGTGTGTTGCGCGCCATGGGACGATCCGATGGGGCGGGGTCGCATACGGTCGATAGTAGCCGGAAAAAAGCCTATACCGCGGCCAGTGTGCACAGAACTACGACGGAGTTAGCTGATCTCACGATGAAGGTGCCAACGTTGCAGGCGCTGGGCAATATCAACAACGAGATGTTGATTCTGGGCGGTGGGCTGCCGATTGAGATCGGTGGTGAGATTGTGGGTGGTATCGGGGTCAGCGGAGCGCCAGGCACTCATCTTGACGATGCCTGCGCCCAGGATGGTCTCGATGCGATCGGTGCCGCACCGAAGGTTGGTACGTCCAAGTGACATCTGTCTGGCATGCCGCTGCTCTGGGAGGTGCCCTGTGGCTGAGCGTCGGGTGCAACAGCAGCACACCGATGGATACCGCGTGAGTGTATCCGTAGTCGACCGGGCCGGTGTGTTGCGCGCCATGGGACGATCCGATGGGGCGGGGTCGCATACGGTCGATAGCAGCCGGAAAAAAGCCTATACCGCGGCCAGTGTGCGCAGAACTACGACGGAGTTAGCTGATCTCACGATGAAGGTGCCGACGTTGCAGGCGCTGGGGAATATCAACAACGAGATGTTGATTCTGGGCGGTGGGCTTCCGATTGAGATCGGTGGTGAGATTGTGGGTGGTATCGGGGTCAGCGGAGCGCCGGGCACTCATCTTGACGATGCCTGCGCCCAGGATGGTCTCGATGTGATTGGTGCCGCACCGAAAGTTGGTACGTCCAAGTGACATCTGTCTGGCAGGCCGCTGTTCTGGGCGGTGCCCTGTGGCTGAGCGTCGGGTGCAACAGCAGCACACCAGAGCCGGTGTCCATGCAGATTCCATCGGCAAAATTACGTTTGACGATTGAGCGAATGGCCACCGATCCATTTCTCTCCCGGCATACTCTCACATTGAAGGTTGAAGGGGAGGGTAGCTGTACGTCGTCAACAGAGCTATTTCCCAACACGGGACACGTCAGCAGACGAAATATATTCCTCGCGCCGAAGGGAATGATCTATGTAGTGGGACAATTCGATGCGCGGATCATCAACCCCGGGGATTGCCAGACGACGCTGTCGGAATTCCAGCACCTGGACCGCAACGTCGTCTTTATCGGAAGCTTCGATGAAGACAAGGAACGCCGGTGGATCTACTACTCAGCGGCTGACCGCCCGGAATTGCCGTTCGAGAAACGATAGAAACGAATATCGTCGCGCGTTCATGAACCAACCCATTGTCGGTTATCATCAGGATGAAGAGAATGACTGGGTGGCCGATCTCGCCTGCGGTCATGGACAGCATGTGCGGCATCAGCCGCCATTTTTCAGTAGGCCCTGGGTGCTGACGGAGTCGGGACGAACTCTGTATCTTGGCACCTTCCTCAACTGCAAGAAGTGCGATGAGCCGCCGGATAACCCTTCTCCCTCGTCATAAACCCATATCGAGCGTTCTCCCTGTCCCTTCTTAACAGGCTGCGGGGTAAATCGGCACACACATAAAACACCGTTGGCATATTACAGAAGGCACTATAGATCCACTCGCATCAGGATGCTCAAAAAGCCCATCCAGCAAGGCCACAGTGAGCGAAGGGGCGAGGCGTACGCTTCGGTACGTTGAGCCTCTGAGCGATGCGAGAACACCGCTGGCGGACTTTTTCAGTATCCTGTTAATTTTGATAGCAATTCCTGATGGGGTCATTATCGGGGGAATTGTTCATTATCGGGGGAATTGTGCGCACAGTTAGGTCCCATCGGCCTCGGTATCCTGACATAGCCTTCAGTCGTGTGGCCTTTGTCCAATATCTCATAATGAGCTTCGTGACAGGCTCCTGAACAGCCTGGAATCGTCGGAAGTGGATTGTGCAGAGCTACAGATTTTCCTCCAATCGGAATAAAGCGTGGGTGGGTGATCGTCATTCCACCCGGAGCTGCTGGCCCTGGTTGTGTGGAGTGCTCAACCCGTGTGGTAAATGTCGGACGAGTCTGCTTCGGCCTCAACACGGTGGCCCATGTCGGATCATCAGGGGCGACAAGAAATGCGTTGCTCCCGCGATGGCATTCGGTGCATGGGACTGTTCCCGGAGCGAATCCCTGCTCAGGATCGCGAAGTGACGCCATCGTGACTTCCGCCGTCTGCGGCGTCCAACGGGAACTCGCCTGATTCGGGTCGTTTTCCCAAAAACAGGCATGTCCGGTTGCGGCACTTTGACAGATGACCTGGAATGTACCGCCGTTCCTTGCGAGCGCAATGCAGGCACCTCTAACGGTCGGAGAGGTATAGGACCAAACGCTCGCAAATGTCACATTGTCAGCTTGTACCTTGTCCAAATGATTGGGAGTGAGCAAGATGGTACTGAGGTTGCCGTGGTGCTCCCAGTCCGATGCAGAGGCTTTCCAGTCAGGTGGTATAGGGACACTTTTGGTACGGCAGATTTTCATATACGCTGTATTGCTCTCGCTCGCGGCAAAAACACTCGCTGATCGAACTGGTTCGGTCTGTTTCGGCGACTCCATGAATAAGCAGCCGGCAAGCAAGACGCCGGTTAAGGCCAAGATGAAGGCCCTGAGCCATCTCCTTGATTGTGCATGCTTTCTGATACCTATCAAACCGACCTCTCCTATACGGCCTGATCCGATCAGGCCATTTCGTTATACCCGGGAGAAAAGTATGTCAAGATGCGTTCGCCGCGATATAGAAAGTCTGGCTGATCCGTAGATGCCTCTTTGGATGAGATTTATTGAAAAGCCCGACGTGGATGTTAGTCTCTCGTCCAATGGTGCCCTATTGTCTAGCAGTAATTGATCTGCACCGTACATCGAGATTCATATAGAGCACGTGTGGCCATGAACGGTTAGATGAACCTGAATCAGTGCGAGGTAATCAGCCCGGTCACTTAGAGTGGCGACCGGGCCATTCTACAGCTGTCTGGCAGTTACGCCGTTCCCTTAGGCCCCATCCGCTCGCACGATTCCGCACAGCGGCGACACAGGTCGATGCATTGTTTTATTAACTGATCGTCTCCTTGTAATTGCTCGCAGCTCTCCGCGCATAACCGGCAGATCTCGGAGCAGAGGACGCACGTACGATCGTGAAACGAAGATCCTCGAGCCATATAATCAGCATTCACCGTACAGATCTGCGCACAGTCCATCAATAAACGGATGTGGTCCGGGGCCGCATGACGGCCTCCGAGTGTTAAGCAATGTCCGATCACTTGGATACAGAGCGCATGGCAATCTTGGCAGAGCTGAATACATCGTGTCATGTCATCCATCATGTGATGGTCTTCCGAGGTAGACGCTTTTCCTGAGGTGTGAAGCAGTTCAGATTGCGGGGACTGTGGCATCGGATCGTGGGCTGCGTCATGCGTTGCAGCGTCCACTCCTCGTAACACCATCAATGAAGCTCCGGTCGCAAGTAAAGAGGCGCCAGTGGTCATCAAGGTTCTTCTGCTTATGTCAGACATACATCCCCCTTTTCTGGCTTGTAGCCCACGTCCAGTCTCATAGCCCGGGCGATAGAAGAAAATATGGAAGACCTAGCAAGCGGGAAGTGAAACGGAAACGGATATCAAATCCTTAGGACTGATGTGTGGATCGAGGGATGGACCGGAGTATCGGCACTGCGTGGTGGGTTGGTTATGCGAACAAGCGGGATCGGTACATCGGGAAGAACATGAACGGGCATCACGTATTCAAGGTGGAGCGCGCTACTGGTATGGTGCGAAGAAAACTGTGAGCCTGGACCTATTTCAAGAAAGGCATCGCACGTCTCGCGTACAGGCTCTTCTGTTCCAGAGGAACAGTCCATATGGGGTACGGGTGGTAAGGGCAGGATACAGGCGTAGGCGTTGAACGTCAGAATCAGCAGCAAGAGGACAAGGAAGATGGCCATTCGGCGCATACAAAATAATAGTCTCGTTCAGTGGACTAGTCAATCGAGAGCCATTCTGTACGACGGCCTTAGCCGATCCCTGTCTTGCGGGCGTATTCCGGAACGGTCACAGACATTCCTAACCCTGCTTCGGTCCAAGGCTGGAGGGTAGGGCCGTCGTATCGATAGCCTCCTTGGATGGGATCTATCGAAAGTAGCAGTGGGGTATCCAGATCCAACACATCGAAGCCCTTCATGCCCAAAACCAGGCTGAACGAACAGCCCATTGCAATACGTGACTCCAGCATACCGCCGATCATGAGCTTGAGCCCTGAGGCCAGCGTAAAGACGGCGATTTCTCGAGCTTCAAGCACTCCGGTTTTCATGATCTTGATGTTGATATAGTCCGCCGCGCCCTGTTCGACAACCTTGCGCGCGTCGTCGAGGGAGCGCACGGATTCATCGGCGGCAACCGGGATGCCGGTCTCCCGTCGAATGGCAGCCATGCTGTCGAGGTCATCCCGCACCACGGGCTGTTCCAGCAGGACGATCACCCCGCCAAATTGGTGGACACCTTTGGCAAAGGCCAGACACTCTTGGCGTGAGAACCCTTGATTGCCGTCGCCAATGAATGAAATGCCGGGCAAGGTACGGTGCAGCGCTTCCAATCGGCGTATGTCTGCATCCACATTATTGCCGACCTTCATCTTGAACAGGCGGAAGCCTCGCTCATACCAGCCGCGTGCGAGCGCTACCGTCTTGTCCTGTGTGGTGATGGGAATCGTAATGTCCGTATTCCGAGGTCGCACATCAGCGCCGCCCCAGAGTTGCCACATGGGTATCTTCGCGCTCCGGGAGGAGGCGTCCAGTAGCGCGGTCTCCAGGGCACAGCGGGCTGCTGGCTGCATTGGAGTTGTGTGAGCCATGCGGGTGGCGAGTTCTCGGTAGTTGTGAACCGATTGGCCGATGAGTAGCGGTACGAGATCGGACAGCGCATTGAGACAGGCCTTCCGATCTTCACCTCCGACTTCGGGAAACGGCGCCGCTTCCCCATAGCCGCAAATCCCGTCGCTCAGTGTGGTGCGGATAAAGACATTCTCCGCGACGACGCGCGCGCCGGTCGCGACGACAAACGGGTCCGTGATAGGAATATCGACGGGCCAGAACTCAATGCTCGTGATGAAACTGGACGGTGCAGGTGTCACATGATAGCCGTAGCTGTTTTTGACTCGATCCCAGCCTGCGCTGCGGTAGGAAAATGTGACTGTAATTTTAGTCGTTTGCGCCTGTACTGTAAACGGAGATTTCCTTGAGCCGCGAGCATATTTTCGTATAGTGATGCCTTATCAGGAGAGGCACAATGAACGACCAGCACGCGGCAATGACAATCCTGAGCCTTGAAGAGTGTGTTGATCAATATATCGCTGATTGCCGTCGCCGCGTGGACAGCTTTGTGGCGCGGCACTATTCGGTTCAGGAAACACTCGCATGGCAAAAACAGTCGCTTGTAACCGATCTGCTCTACCATCCGGTCAATGCGCTCTGGGCGATTCCGTCGCTCTTCCTTAAGAAGCTCCTTGAGATACCCATGAGACTAGGCTGGCGCCCCGGCGCAGATTTGATCGGTCTGTTGCCGTCCGGCTTTAAGACCAGATACCAACAGGAGATTGAACGGTTAGTTGCCAGCGAGTTGCTGGAATGGCCGTTGACGATCGCGGATCGTCATGGGTTGCCGCATCCACCCCCCGTAGCATCATCATTGAAGCGCCCGTCGCGAGCAGGGAGGCGCCGGTGGTCACCAAGGTTCTTCTGCTTATGTCAGACATACATCCCCCTTTCCTGGTTTGTGGTCCACGCCGGTTGCGTAAACCCAGAGCAATAAAAAAGCATGAAATGCCTAGCGAACTAGAGCAGGAATCGAAATGCGCGAGGGTATCAAACCCGTAGGACCGATGTGTGGATCGAAGGATGGACGGGAGTATCGGCACTGCGTGGTGGTTTGGTTATGCGAACAAGCGGGATCAGTGTATCGGGAAGAACCTGAACGGGCATTGTGTATTCAAGATGGAGCGAGCTAATGGCATGGTGAGAGGAAAACTGTGAGTGTGGACCTATTTCAAGAAAGGCATCGCAGGTCTCGCGCACAGGCTCCGCTGTTCCTGAGGAGCAGTCCATGTGGGGTGCGGGTGGTAACGGCAGGATGCAGGCGTAGGCGTTGAACGTCAGAATCAGTAACAAGAGCACAAGGAAGATGGCCATTCGGCGCATGCGAAAGGATAGTCTCGTTTAGTGGTCTAGTCAATCAAGATCCATTCTCTGAGACGTCCTTGCTGATATCTGTCTTGCTGGCATCTTCTGGAACCGGTACAGACATCCCTAATCCTGCTTCGCTCCAAGGCTGTAGGGTGGGGCCGTCGTATTGATAGCCTCCTTGGATGGGGTCTGTCGAAAGCAGCAATGGGGTGTCCAGGTCCAGCACCTCGAAGCCCTTCATGCCTAGGACCAAACTGAAGGAACAGCCCATCGCAATGCGTGACTCCAGCATGCCGCCGATCATGAGCTTGAGCCCTGACTGTAGAGTAAACGCTGCGATGTTTGCCGCTTCGAGCACGCCGGTTTTCATAATCTTGATGTTGATGTAATCTGCAGCGCCCTGCTCGGCGACCCTGCGTGCGTCGTCGAGGGAACGCACGGATTCATCGGCGGCGACGGGGATGCCCGTTTCTCGTCGAATCGCGGCCAGCTGTCGAGATCGTCCCGCACAACCGGCTGTTCCAGCAGGACCATCACCCCGCCGAATTGGTGGACGCCTTTGGCAAAAGCCAGACATTCTTGGCGTGAGAATCCCTGATTGCCGTCGCCAATGAATGAAATGCCGGGCAAAGCACGGTGCAACGCTTCCAATCGACGTATGTCCTCATCCACATCTTTGCCGACTTTCATCTTGAATAGTCGAAAGCCCCGCTCATACCAGCCGCGCGCGAGCGATATCGTCTTGTCCTGTGTGGCGATGGGAATGGTAATGTCGGTGTCGCGCGGTCGCACATCAGCGCCGCCCCAGAGTTGCCACATGGGAAACTTCATGCTCCGGGAGGAAGCGTCCAGCAGCGCGGTCTCCAGGGCACAGCGGGCGGCTGGTTGCATTGGAGTTGTGTGAGCCATGAGGGAGGCGAGTTCTCGGTAGTCGTGAACCGATTGGCCGATGAGCGCCGGCGCAAGGCTGGACAGTGCATTCAGACAGGTCTCCCGATCTTCACCTCCGACTTCGGGAAACGGCGCGGCTTCCCCATAGCCGTAGGTGCCATCGCTCAGTGTGATACGGACAAAGACATTCTCTGCCACAACACGCGAGCCCGTGGCCACGACAAACGGGTCCGTGATGGGAATATCGATCGGCCAGTACGCGACTCGTGTGATCACAGCGGTAAGAAGATCTGCCATCAGGGATCCGTTGTCGTTGCGCGCAGATTACGTCTCAAACTCGGCCGTCCCGTCTTCATGTGCCAACGATTGTAGCAGAATTGTTCATTGATCAAAGCAGGTTGGAATCGACGGTCGAGCGGCCGTCCGAGAGGCTCATGAGAAACGACCCCCGACGGCGTTCTTTCGCCCCTTTCTTGCCGGCGCACCTCATTTCCCTTAGTAATACTTGACTTCGGTATCCAATGCGCCCAGGGTGATGCTATGACGTACTGAGCTACGCCGACTGTCCTATCCCTCGCGCGACATCTTCCCTTCCTGCGCGACTGATTCCCTGGTCTCCGCCGCTTCTACGCCGAAGTGTCCTCCGAAACGCTTAGTCGTGCACTCTTCTGATCGGAAGTGGGTACCGTCTGCGTGGCGCATTGGTGTCGCCTCGACCCTCCACGCTTGTGACGGCACAGAAGTCAAAGTGAGTTTTTCAGCATCTTGCTAAAAAGGGAGCGCGACCATGATCACCATCACGCCAGTAGCTGAAGAGAAGATTCGGGAACTCATGCGAGAAGAGAAGGACACGGTTGGTCTGCGCGTCTATGTCAAAGGCGGCGGCTGCCATGGCTACCAGTACGGGATGGCCTTCGAGTCCGCAATGAGCGATGACGACACGGTGATCGAAAAAGGCGACGTCAAGGTCATCATGGATTCCCAGAGCGCCCCGTTATTGGCCGGCTGCGAAGTCGATTTCCACGACAGCGTGCAAGGCTCCGGCTTTGAGATCAAGAACCCGCAGGCGAAAACGACCTGTGGGTGCGGTAGTTCATTCAGCGCATAAGGTCCTCGCGTTCCGACATCGGTCCGGATACGCGATTGGATCATGAAGGAGACTGGATCATGGACACTTCGTCAATCATCGGCACTAAGAATAGAAAAGGGCAAATCATTACCGATCCGCGCGTGATGATGAACGAGGCCCTCGTACGCCGTCGTTCTTCACTGGCAGTGAAGTCATCAAGGAAGCCGTCAGACGCGCGAACGTCGATGTGATGGTAGCCTATCCCATTACGCCTCAGAGCGAGGCGGCCGCCCTGTGCGGGGAGCTCTTTGCCGAGGGCTATATCGGCGATTATTTCCGCGGGGAGAGCGAATTTGCGGTCATGTCACAGTGCGCCGGCGCCGCCTTCGGCGGGGCCCGTGTCTTTACGACGACCGCCGGGCCGGGAACCCTGCGAGCCATGGAAAACTTCCCGATGTGGGCAGGGTCCAGATTGCCGATCCAATGTATCGTGACCTGTCGAGGGATCAATTCACCGCTCTCGATTCAGCCGGACACGATCGAGATTTCCTATCTTATGCAGACCGGGATGTTGGTCTGGCACGCAGAAACCGCACAGGATTTCTATGACTGGATTCACAAGGGCTACATGGTGTCGGAGGAGCCGGATGTCCACCTCCCCTTGGCCCTCTGTTGCGATGGATTTTTCGTAACCCATACGAAGGATACGGTTGACCTGACTCCTGTCGACATGTGCCTGCCGCCCTACGATCCCTATCGGTCTCCGGTGCCCTGCATGGACATGGAATGTCCGCCGGTTCGGATGATGCGCGATCCCTTCGTGATGAAAAGCAACTACATCAGCTACGCCACGCACGCGAGCTGGCAACAGGAAGTCTGGGCCGCTGCGGAACGATCGCGCAAGCACACGATCGCCTGGCTGGACGGCCTGATTGAGACGGAGAGCGTCGATGCCGACATCCTCATCGTCGCGTCGGGAACAGCGGTCTCCCAAGGGCGGGAGGCCATCCGCCTGCTGGCCGATGAAGGGATTCGTGTCGGACTGGTCAAGATCAAAACCCTGCGGCCCTGGCCGGAGGAAGAACTGCGCGAAGCGACCAAGCGTGCCTCGCATATTATTGTGCCGGAGTTCAATGTCATCGGGTGGCTGGCGCGAGAACTCAAAGCCACGCTCCCCCGCACTGAGCGGATCATTGCCGGACCACGTGTCTGTGGGGGCATGACCATGCCGCCGGAAATCATCGTGGAGGAAATCAAGAAAGCGATCGGGATGCGATCCGGCGTGTTGGCCGGACGCGGAAGTTGAACAGGACGCGAACGTCGGTGGACGGGATGCCCCTAACAGAGCGCACCGTGGCGCTCAGCAGTGCTGAGAGGAGAAAACACCATGAGCAAGGAACGCATCACCATATCACCGGATCTCTACGACATTATGCCGTCGGACTATCAGGATCTGGTCCAGCATGCCACCTATGGTAAGGAAGACCGGGGATGGAAAGATATCGGGATATCTAAGGAACTCCTTGAGCAACACTCGTTGTGCGCCGGGTGCCCCGAGTCTATGGCGTTTCGGTACATTCTGGCCGCGCTGCCCAATCCGGAGGACACCGTCATGGTCGGCTCAACCGGCTGCACCAGCCTGGTGTTTCCGCACGTCGCCATCCACAACATCCACTCGCTGTTTGGCAATCAGAACGCGGTGGCGTCCGGGTTGAAGCGGGCCTTGACGGTCCGCTTCCCGAATCGCATCAAGGATGTGGTCGTTCTGGCTGGCGATGGCGCGACGGTGGACATCGGCCTGGATATGACGCTCCAGGCGTGGTTCCGGCAGGAGAAATTCACCACCATTTGCTTCGACAACGAACTGTACGCCAATACCGGCGGGCAGGAAAGCGGCCTCATGCAAAAGGGATTTGTGGCCAAAATGGCCCCGGTCGGCAAACTCTTCGATAAAGTGCGCCTCCCGGAGATCGCGAGGGAATCCGGCTGCCACTACATTGTGAACTGCACGGTAAGCAAGCCGTCGCTCGTCGAGCGGGTCGTCCGCAATGCGGTCTTGATCGCGCGGGAAATCGGCCCTACCTATCTCCAGCTCTACACACCGTGCATCCTAGCAGGCTGCGGAAAAACGTTTTTGAGGCCTCTCCCGAAGCGTCAACTTCGGTGTCTGGAATGACCTCTGACTTGCTCGAAAACC
>JABMDE010000075.1:18953-33321 GCA_015904055.1 Nitrospira sp.
CGGAATTCTCTTTTCACGCCGGGGCGGATCGAGATCGACGGTCTGTCATAGATGTATTCGAATTTATAGGCCAGGCCATCGCCGCGCGGCGCGTCATGATATTCGATGAGCATATCGACGCGGTGTGTCGGGTTGATCCGCAATTGATTGCCGAACGACAGGTACCCGCCGGTTCGATGTTCCGATGAGCTCCAGAAATGTTCTGCGCCGACCTCCAATGTGGTGGTGGTAAAGGGACTCACATCCACTTTCCCGCGTGACCCCAGACGAACTCCATACAGCTCAAACGGCTTTTCCGGTTGCGCCAACACCGAGAGCACGCCCTCCACGGCGGGTTCCCGTCCTTTGAGCATATCGCGACGCAGGGCGGTCATGTCACCGGGCTCACGGCGTGCCGCATGCCGCGCGAGATTGGCGTGATGAAGCGCCAAGTCATTCTGGCCGAGCCAGGCATAGGCCTTGGCCAGCCCCTGATGCGCCTGGGCATTGTGCGGCTGTGAGGCCAATACCTTGTCGTACTGAGTCACGGCTTCTTGAGCCGTCTCCTTTTGGGCGGCCAAGCGGCTCGCATACCGCAACCGCATCGCCGGATCGTCGGTTCGCTTCAGTCCCATGCGGTAGTACTTGAGCATATCTTTCTCGCGATACGTGGCATAGCGGGACCATTCCAGGGCCTGTGCTTGCTTGAAAGCGATCTCCGGATCGTCATCGTACTTCAAAAGATAGCGGTCGAAGGTTTCGATCGACTTATCCTTGAGTCCTTGCCGTTCGTAGGCAATACCCAGACTGCGTAAGGACTCGCGATGGTCCGGGTCATGTTCGACGACTTTCTCGAACGCTTCGATCGCGGCTTTATAGTTCTCGATTTCCATATTGGCTCGTCCGCGTGAGAGGTACCACGATTCGACAAAGTCCGCGGCGAACATATCCGGCGAACACACGAACAGATTCCAGACAGTCAGCGAGAGTATGAAGAGACGGTGCCGCATACGTTGTGGTGCCTTTCAATTAGATCAAAACGGGTCTTGGTGACGCGATCGATGGATCGGAATCTGTACTCATAGGATCGGCTGTGCTGGTCGTTGCGCCGAACCGCCAGATGCCGGGAGCCACCAGTTTACTGTGACAGGATCTATAGCCCGCCGATCCGGTCGTGTCCTGAATCCTCCATTCCTCATTTGAAGGCAAGGGTGATCCGAATAGGAGAAAGCCGATGCCGCCGGCAGAACGATTCCGGAGGAGCACGGTGCGCGTGTGGCCCTGAGTCTGGATCGTGGCCAGACGGTAGAGCGTTGTTCGAGGCGTTCTGCGCCGCCTGATTCGCAGCGGGGTGAGGCTGCGCCATAAGCCGATCAGTAAATGACCAGCCATCAGCAGTCGGCTGCGGATACTGGTCCGGTGTGCACTCGACCATGTGGCCGGATCGGCAAAGATCGCCAATATCATCACCCGGCGATCCTCCTCATTCAGACCGACAAAGACAAGGCCGCATCGTGCACGGCCGGCCAACGATTCATGATAAACGACTCGGGCCTGACAGGTGAAGGGCGGAATGGTCTGAGCTGTGAGATTGACAGTAGAGGGAATCGAGTCGGCGTGGGCAGTTTCCAGGGACAATCCGGTCAGGCTCACATCCCGGCTCACGCCATCGAATGAATAGCCGTCGGCCTCCAGACGGAGTGGAATGGCTTTCCGAATTCGTTCCTCGGCGCGCCGTTGTGGTTGTTCCCAGGCCATGAGCAAACCGGCACTGAGTCCAATCAGATTGACCGAGGCCCAGCTGAGATTGAAGAAATAGGCATCTTTCTCGATGCCAAAGTACCAAAACTCCCACAGTCCTTTGCCGATCGCCACGAGGGTAATGGTCGTGGCAATCAGCAATCCTGCAGATGAACGCCAATCGAAGGATCGGCGGTGCGAGACCAACCCTTTGGGGGTGACCTTAAAGCCCATTCGTTTGGGAAGCAGCAGGTCAAACATGGAGCGGAACAGTGGAAAACAGACGGTGGTTTCGTACACCGTCGACCACAGCAGCCTGGGCCAGCCCGGCAGCAGTACAGAGGAGATCAGAGGAACCAGGACAAGAAAAGGGAGGAGGTATGCCAGTAAGATCGAGACATCGGCAAAGATCGGGTGCAGATGGAAGACTAAAAAGTACAGCGGGGTGATCCAGAAAATCACGCGCGCGACAGGGAAGAAAAAGTAATAGAGCGAGGCGAAGTAGCCGATCCGGTGGCGAATGGACAGACCACTGCAGAAGATGGGGTTATCTTTAAAGAAGATCTGGAGGCACCCCAGCATCCAGCGACGCCGTTGAACCACATAGGAGGCTAAATTCTCCGCCGTCAATCCTACGGCAAGATCCTTATCGACGAATGCCGATTTCCAACCATGGGCATGCAGGTGCTGACTCGTGTGGATGTCTTCGGTGATGCTCATCAGCTTGAATCCATTCAATGCCATAATCGCAGTCCGGCGAAACACTGCTCCGCTTCCCACAAAAAATGAACCGCCCCAGCTCTGGCGCGCCCCCTGGATGGCATGGTTGAACATATCCTGCTCGTTAGGGATGAGCGGGGACGTCCGCAGTGCGCGCTGAAAGACATCCTGGTTATAAAAGTGATTCGGGGTTTGAACAAATCCCATATGAGGATCGGCAAAGAACGGGACGGTTTCCTGAAGAAAGCTTGTGACGGGAATGTGGTCCGTGTCGAACACCACGAGCAATTCACCATCCGTCTGAGTGAGCGCGTGGTTGAGGTTTCCGGCCTTGGCATGCCGGCGGGGTCCTTTGATATAGGTAGCTCCAAACTGGTTAGCCAGTTGCGCGACTTCGTCACGATGGCTGTCGTCGAGAACATAGATGCGTTTGGGGCCATAGGCCATGGCGCAAGCGCCGACGAGTGTCTGTGCGAGAATGGCACAGGACTCTGAATAAATCGGGATTAAGACATCCACGGTTGGGGCGAATCCCTCTGCAGCCGGAGGGGGCACAGCAGGAGAAGGGCGTCGGCCGATGCCGACTTGGACGAGCAGCAGCAGTATGGTCGAAAGGGCATAGCATTCGGCAATCCAGAGGGAGAGACTGATCATGAGGCCGCCCGATTCAATGGTATTCAGTGTGTTGAAGAGCCGCCACCAGAGATAGCGCACACATAACGTCAAGGCACACAGCAGAAACGCTGCCGTGAAAATCGGATGCCACCGCGCTATCAAGAACAGGGTGAGTGTGACGGCGAACAATGTCCAGGGGAGGTGCGCGGAAAATCCCTCGTAATCGAAGGGCCGCAGAAAGCCAAGGAATTCGTCGTAGTGTCGTGCCTGTTGGAGCGACGTGGCCTGGTTGAACCACAGCCAATTATGCAAGTAGTAGGGCGTTGCTTTCCCCGCCAATGCAGTTCGTTGCAGATCCGTCAACTTACGCAGCATGAGGGTCGATGCGAAGTCCGGTTGTTCCTGGAGCGCCAGCGCCGATACCGTCGCATAAAGGGGAAGTCCTTCCATCATGGAGCGGGGAGTTCCATCGAGCGCATAATGATCGACGAGCCGGCCATGGGCACGCCATTCGCGCTGGAAGAAATTGAGCATCATTTTTCGCAGTGGGCCCTCCGCACGGCTGAACCACTGTGCATCCAATGCGACACGCCAGAAGATGGGGAATGCGTCATAACTGAATTCCGATATGCGGCCGGTTGCGGGATGAACTGCCCACGCTGAGGCACTTCACCTGCCCAGAAGGAAATCGTGCCTCATAAGGGTTTCACCCAATGAGCGAGCGAGTTTTTCCGCAGCCTGCTAGAGATCGGCAAAGATAGCCAGGAGGGATTACAGGAAATGCGAGACGCAGAAAAGCCGAACGAGCGGTTTGCGTTCAAGGAATACGTGAGTGAGCCTGCGAAGGCGCTGTTGGCAGACATTGCCGCCAAGGCTTGCCGCCAAGGCAAAGGACAGAAAGGCAGCCGCGAAGCAGTTGGTTTCGTAATAAACATACACATTCTCCCCGCAACTGCGGACAACAGAGAGAGCGAGGTGTCGGATGAGTCTCAATTATGTGAAGTTTACGCCAGGATTCGACGTGTTCATGCCGAAAGAATATCGAGATATGGTGGAGCACGGCCCCTTCGGGAAGAAAACGACGGTCTCGCAGATGGGTAACTTCAAAGAAATACTCGAGGAGCATCCGATGTGCGCCGGGTGCGCCATGACCCTGTTCATCCGGCTGGCCATTATCGCGTTCCCGAATCCCGAAGATACGATTACAGTCGGGACGGCCGGATGCGGACGGCTGGCCATTTCGCAGGCCGCCATTCCCTTCGTGTACGGCAATTACGGTGACCAGAACGGGGTTGCCAGTGGATTGTCGCGCGGATTGCGGATTCGGTTCGGCGACCAGCCCAAGGATGTCGTAGTAATGGCCGGTGACGGCGGTACGGCCGATATCGGATTTCAGCAGGTACTCCATTCCTGGTTCCGAAAGGAACGGTTTACGACGATCATGCTGGATAACGAGGTCTACGGCAATACGGGCGGACAAGAGAGTGGCATGACGGTCAGAGGCGCGGTGCTCAAGATGGCTCCGCTCGGCAAGAAGTTTGAAAAAATGGACATGGTCGCCATGGCGAAGATCGCCGGCTGCGCCTACATAGCCACCGTCGTGCCGAACAATCCACGGCGGGTGGAAAGTTGTATCAAGAAGGCGGTCCTGATCGCACGAGAAGTCGGTCCGACCTATATTCAAGCCTATACGTCCTGCAACATCGAGTATGCGATCCCAACCGATCAGGTGATGGCGGATGCCAAGACCGTCGAAGATGATCGTTACAAATTCACCGAGTACGTCAGCGACGAAGCCAAGGCGTACTTGACGGAGCGGTACGGCTACAAGGAGTTTGTCCAGAAGCCGGCGGCGGCAGCGGTCCTGACAGCATAACGGCATGGGCGGAAGATTCGGGCGCATGGTCCACACGACACGTCCGAATTTTCCATCAGTCGGCCGACAGATCCTGCCAGAGAACGAACACGAGTCGGATGATGGCTGACCGTTACCTTGCCGGACGGCTCTCAGCCCCAACCATCCATGACCGAGGCGTCGTCACGCTGTGCAGCCGAGTCCAACACCTCATCCGGGAGGCAATCGATCATGCAAACACTCGATATCCATCGTCCGGAGATGCCCGATCTGCAGTTTGCCCTGTTGGTCACGGCCCTGTGCACATCCCGTCTGACTGCGCTCAACATTCCGGACCAGATTCGCACAAAGATTTTTGATCGCTGTTGGGCGCTGGTGCATGACGGCCCGCCGCCTGGCAGGCCGGAAGAGCGGGTACTCGACTTGCGACCCTGGACCGAGCTGACGTTGGACGCGATCGTCCAAACCATCCGCAGCATTCTCACGCAGGCTGGTATTCAGATGCTCACTTGGGACCATTCCCCCAGCGACTCGACGCGGATCAGCGCCCCTGCGGCGAAACCATTCATCGATCCATTTCAGCAGCTGTATCCTCAACCCCCCATGGCCTATGACGCAGATGTAGAGACTGCAGAGACGACACAGGACTGGAGAGATGACTGCGGACCTGAAGTCCGGCAGCTGGTCGGTGAAATGACTGTGTTGATGGCAACATTATCCCCGGCATTGAAGCGTCGCGCCCTGGACCTTGCGGCCCACGGGAAGGACGAAGAGTTGATCGCCACGCTGATGAAGGGAGCCGATGTCCTGCGAGACAGCGGGTACATGTATTTAACGTGGGCCCGCCATTATGCGGGACTGGTCGAGGACCAAACCAAAGTGTCTGAAGAGACGGATGAGGTGAGTTGAGTGTATTGTAACCTGAGTATGGTGAGCAGCTTGCGCAAACAGGCCGTGAGCGCCACCCGTGACACATTCCACGCCTGCATGAAAGGGCGTACATCATGACACTGACACCGTTGCACGATTGGGTATTGATCCGAACCGGTAAGCCGATCGAAAAAAGCTTCGGCGGCATTCTCATTCCGGATGCCGCGCAAGAGAAACCGGAGGAGGGAGAAGTCCTCGCCGTGGGGACTGGCCGTTTGGTTGAGGATAAGGATTCGAAGGAGAGAATCAAGAAGAAGACATTTGTGAAGACGACCCTCAAGCCGGGCGAGCATGTCCTGTATAAACAATACGCCGCCAGAGAAGTGGAGGGCGACGATAGGGAGCTGGTGCTGGTTCGTGAAGAGGATGTCTTGGGCTATCTACGATAAGGGTAAGGGTAGTGTGAGATGTAAAAAGTACAGCGTAACAAGTGAGACCTAAGATGCGAGGGGGGAGTCTTCTCAAAGGGAGGCTCCCTCTTTTGTTTGGTGAGTGTGAAAACGGGGGGGGGAATCCTCTGATGGAGCTCGGTTTCTTCAATCCTCGTACCCGCGAGCATGAACAGTGGGTGGCTCCGGATGACACCAAGGCCGGAAAACGTCTCGTCATAAAAGGCACGGCGCAGTATGGACGTGGCTACGTGCGCCGACACATCCAAGCGCCGGCCAGCGGATGAGTGCCGGCGCAAGGCTGAACGGCGCATTCAGGCAGGTCTCCCGATCTTCACCTCCGACTTCGGGAAACGGCGCGGCTTCCCCATAGCCGCATGTGCCGTCGTGCAGTGTGATACGGACAAAGACATTCTCTGCGACGACCCGCGCTCCGGTCGCGACGACAAACGGGTCCGTGATAGGGATATCGATAGGCCAGAATTCAATTCTCTTGATGGAAGTGGAAAGTGCAGGCGTCACGTGATTGCAGTACCTGTTTTCAGCTTGGCTTCAGCCTGCGCTGCGGTGAGAACAATTGAGAGGCTGATTTTAGTCATTTGAGGCCGGACTGTAAACGGAGATTTCCTTGAGCCGTGATAATAATTTCGTATAGTGAAGCCTTGTCAGGAGAGGCACGATGAACGACCAGCAATCCGCAATGGCAATCCTGAGTCTCGAAGAGTGCGTCGATCAATATATCGCCGATTGCCGTACCCGCGTGGACCGCTTCGTCGCGCGGCACTATTCTATTCAGGAAACAATGGTGTGGCAAAAACAGTCACTTGTGACTGATCTGCTCTACCATCCGGTCAATGCACTCTGGGCGATTCCGTCGCTCTTCCTCAAGAAACTTATCGAGATACCCATGAAGCTAGGCTGGCGCCCCGGCGTAGATGTGATCAGCCTTCTGCCGACCGGCTTTAAAACCAGATACCAAAGGGAAATTGAACGGTTGGTCGCCAGCGAGTTGCTGGAATGGCCGTTGACGATAGAGGACCCTGCAACCAGTCCGAATGGTCTCCTTGGGTACATTGAGCGGCATCAACACCTGGGGCCCTTGCTCAAATCAGGCAAGTTGCCGAATGGCAGACTGAGAGAGCTTTCCGACATCCGGGCCATCATTACCACCCATTCGTCCAGCCGTTCGGTGCTCCTCGACGCGATCGCGACCGTGGCGACGTTGGCGACCGGATGGCTCGTGTTCGGCGATCATTCCCTCAGCATTTCTGGGATTGGTGAAAAGATTGCCAGGGACAGGGCTCAGGAGAAGGCGGCTTCGACGTTTATCTTGGGATCAAGTCTCGGCTCGGCATTCTATTCAATGTTTCCGCCGAATCCATCGTTCTGGGAAATCGCGGGCGCGACACTTCTGGTGGGACTCTTCATTACGGCGATCAGCCTTCTTGTGGGGCTTCTGAGCGACCCCTGTCTCAAACGGATCGGTTTCCAACACTCCCAGCTCAATATGTTGATCGATGCGGTGGAGGACTACTTGCACCGGCAGACCCGAAAGCATATCAAGCCGGTGTTGAGACAGCTGGCGGCATGATGCCCGTTCGTTTCAGCCCGTGCTCTTCTGATGCGTTCTCCGTCGCTTGTATTTCGTGAAGCGTGAAGCGCAAGAGGAAGCGCGTATGCCCACAGTTATGTTTGCGAGATGCGTTAAGCCGATATCGTGACGAACCGTCATGAATCATGCGGGCTAATAGAACGTATACACCAGCAGCGCATTGCCCTGGATACGTGTATACACGCTGGAGATTTGCGTGTAGTCCACCATGACTTTCAGAAGCCAAGGTTTCGAGAGGCGCATGGTATAGGCCGCGTGGGCGTCGCCTCCAACGCGGATCTGAGCCGCTCTGGCTGACTCATCGACATATTGGACTGCCGGTCCGGCGGCAATCGTGAAATCCTGCTTTTCGTCGATCGTATAGCTGGCGGCGAGCCGGGGAATCTGATTCACGAAGATTTGCGGACTGAAATAGCCGCCGGCCGTCGGTTCCGTCGGACTTGAACGGAAACCGCTCTGATTCTCTCCGTAGTGCGTGACATAGAAGAGATATTCCCCGGACCACTCCCACTTGCCGGTTTGCCAGAGGGGTATAGCTCCTTTGGCCGCGAGGCCTACCTGCTCGTTCTTACTCGCCGATTCTGCGCTCACCCATCCGATAAAGGGGGTGAGGTCCAGATGAACCGAACCGAGGTCGAAGGCGACGTCGGTATAGAACAGCGTCGATCGAGCCAGGCCGATCAGCTGCCCGGTCGATCGCGAGCCGGCGAGGGCGGCAAATGAATCGTAGCGGAACTCTCTCTTCACGCCGGGGCGGATCGAGATTGACGGTCGGTCATACACGTATTCGAATTTGTAGGCCAGACCGTCGCCGCGCGGCGCGTCATGATACTCGATGAGCATATCGAAGCGGTGCGTCGGGTTGATCCGCAGCTGGTTGCCGAACGAAAGGTATCCGCCGGTTCGATGTTCCGATGAACTCCAGAAATGCTCCCCGCCAACTTCCAATGTAGTGGTGGTAAAGGGACTCACATCCACTTTGCCTCGTGAACCCAAACGAATTCCATAGAGTTCGAACGGCTTCTCCGGTTGCGCCAGCATCGAGATCACACCTTCCACGGCCGGTTCCCGTCCTTTGAGCATATCCCGCCGCAAGGTGGTCATATCACCGGGCTCACGGCGTGCTGCGTGCCGCGCAAGATTGGCGTGATGGAGCGCCAAGTCATTCTGGCCAAGCCAGGCATAGGCCTTGGCCAGCCCCTGATGCGCTTGCGAATGGTGCGGCTGTGAGGCTAGCACTCTGTCGTACTGGGCTACGGCTTCTTGAGCCGTTTCCTTTTGGGCGGCCAAATGGCCCGCGTATCGCAACCGCATCGCCGGATCGTCCTGTCGCTTGAGTCCCATGCGATAGTACTTGAGTAGATCTTTCTCGCGATACGCGGCGTAGCGGGACCATTCCAGGGCCTGCGCTTGCTTGAAGGCAATTTCAGGATCGTCGTCGTATTTCGCAAGGTAGCGGTCGAAGGTCTCGATCGACTTATCCTTGAGCCCTTGCCGTTCGTAGGCAGTACCCAAGCTGCGCAAGGATTCGCGATGGTCCGGGTCATGCTCGACGACTTTCTCAAACGCTTCGATCGCGGCTTTATAGTTCTCGATCTCCATATTGGATCGTCCGCGTGAGAGGTACCAGGATTCCACAAAGTCCACGGCGAACGTATCCGGCGAACATACGAACAGATTCCAGACAGTCAGAGAGAGTATGAAGAGACGGTGACGCATGCGTTGTGTTGCCTTTCAGTCAGGTCAAAACGGGTGTTGGTGATGCGATTGATGGATCAGAGTCCGCGATGATGGGATTGGCTGCGCTGGACGTTGCGCCGAACCGCCAGAGGCCGGGAGCCACGCGTTTGCTGTAACAGGATCTATAGCGAGCCGATCCGGTCGTGTCCTGCATCGTCCATTCCTCATTCGAAGGCAATGGTGACCCGAACAGGAGGAAGCCGATGCCGCAGGCTGAACGATTACGGAGAAGCACGGTGCGCCTGTGATTCTGAGTCTGGATCGTGGCTAGACGGTAGAGCCTTGTTCGAGGAGTCTTGCGCCGTCTGGTTTGCAGCGGGGCAAGGCTGCGCCAGAAGCCGGTCACTAGATGGCCAGCCATCAGCAGCCTGCTGCGCACGCTAGTCTGGTGTGCGGCGGACCATGTGGCCGGATCGGCAAAGATCGTTAATACCATCGTCCGGTGATGCTCCTCATGCAGACCGACAAAGGCCAGGCCGCATCGAGCGCGTCCGGCCAGAGGCTCATGATAAACGACTCGAGCCTGACAGGTGAAGGGCGGAATGGAATGAAATGTGAGAGTGACACGTGAGGGAATCGAGTCCGTGTGTGCCGTCTCCAGGGAGAGTCCGGTCAGGCTCACGTCCCGGCTCAGACCATCGAGTGAATAGCCCTCGGCCTCCAGCCGGAGCGGAATGGCTTTCCGGATTCGTTCTTCGGCGCGTCGTTGTGGCTGCTCCCAGGCCATGAGCAAGCCGGAGCTGAGGCCGATGAGATTGACGGCGGCCCAGCTGAGATTGAAGAAATAGGCGTCTTTCTCGATGCCGAAATACCAAAACTCCCACAGTCCTTTGCCGATCGCCACGAGGGTAATAGCCGTGGCAATCAGCAAGCCTACAGAGGAACGCCAATCGAAGGATCGGCTGTGCGAGACCAGCCCCTTCGGGGTGACCTTAAAGCCCATCCGTTTTGGAAGCAGTAGGTCGAACATAGAACGGAACAGTGGAAAACAGACAGTGGTTTCGTACAATGTTGCCCACAGCAGCCGGGGCCAGCCTGGCAGTAGCACAGAGGAGATCAGAGGGACCAGCACAAGAAATGGAAGAAGGTACGCCAGTAAGATTGAGACGTCCGCAAAGATCGGGTGCAGATGGAAGACTAAAAAGTACAGCGGGGTGATCCAGAAAATCACGCGCGCGACAGGGAAGAAAAAGTAATAGAGTGAGGCGAAATAGCCGATCCGGTGGCGGATCGGCAGGCCGCTGCAGAAAAGGGGGTTGTCTTTGAAAAAGATCTGAAGGCAGCCCAGCATCCAGCGACGCCGTTGGACCAAATAGGAGGCCAGGTTTTCCGCCGTCAATCCTACCGCAAGATCCTTATCGACGAATGCCGATTTCCAGCCATGGGCATGCAGGTGCTGACTGGTATGGATATCTTCGGTGATGCTCATCAGCTTGAATCCATTCAATGCCAGGATCGCGGAACGGCGAAACACGGCTCCGCTTCCGACAAAGAATGAACCGCCCCAGCTCTGGCGCGCGCCCTGGATGGCATGGTTGAACATGTCCTGCTCGTTGGGGATGCGCGGGGACGTCCGGAGCGCGCGCTGAAAGATGTCCTGATTATAAAAGTGATGTGGAGTTTGGACGAATCCCATACGGGGATCGGCAAAGAACGGGATGGTTTCCTGGAGAAAGCTTGTGACGGGAATGTGGTCCGTGTCGAATACCACGATCAATTCACCATCCGTCTGAGTGAGCGCGTGGTTGAGATTTCCGGCCTTGGCATGCCGGCGTGGTCCCTTGATATAGGTGGCTCCAAACCGGCCGGCCAGTTGCGCGACTTCGTCACGATGGCTGTCGTCGAGGACATAGATGCGTTTGAGGCCATAGGCCATGGCACAAGCGCCGATGAGCGTCTGTGTGAGAATGGCGCAGGATTCTGAATAAATCGGGATTAAGACATCGACGGTTGGGGCGAATCCCTCTGCTGTCGGCGGAGTCACAGCGGGCGTGGGGTGCCGACTCATGCCGACTTGAACGAGCAGCAGCAACACGGTCGAAAGGGCATAGCATTCGGCAAGCCAGAGAGAGACTGATCACGAGGCCGCCCGATTCAATCGTATTCAGAGTAGTGAACAGCCGCCACCAGAGATAGCGCACACATAACGTCAACGCGCAGAGCAGAAATGCTGCCGCGAAAACGGGATGCCATCGCGCGACGAAAAACAGGACGAGTGTGACGGCGAACAGTTCCCAGGGGAAGTGCGCGGAAAACCCCTCGAAATCGAACGGCCGCAGAAAGCCAAGGAATTCGTCATAGTGTCTTGCCTGTTGAAGCGACGCGGCCTGACTGAACCACAGCCAATTGTGCAAGTAGTAGGGCGTTGCTTTTCCCGCCAGCGCAGTTCGTTGCAGGTCGGTCAATTTGCGCTGAGTGAGGGTCGATACAAAGTCCGGTTGTTCGTGGAGCGCCAACGCAGATACCGTTGCGTAGAGCGGAAGCCCTTCGAGCACGGAGCGGGGAGTTCCATCGAGCGCATAATGATCGACGAGCCGGCCATGGGCGCGCCATTCGCGCTGGAAGAAGTCGAGCATCGTGGTTCGCAGCGGACCCTCCGCACGGTTGAACCACTGGGCATCTAACGCGATACGCCAGAAGATGGGGAATGCGTCATAGCTAAAATCCGATACGCGGCCGTTCGTGGGATGCCGTAATGAGAGCTGCTGTGTTGCGCGGTTCCAATAGATAATGTCAGGGGGCAGCGCGACTCGTTCCTGGTCGTACAGCCAGTGCAGGGTCGCGTAGGCATCGTCGATGACGCGCGTCCACGGATGTTGTCCATCAACGGCAGCAAAGACCTCATAGGCATAGGGCGCCAGATAGGCGACATGGATGACGGGGTGATCTTCGTACAACGCCCAATTGCCTGCCGTGACATAGCTGTGAGAATCGGTGTGCAGGAGTTCCAGATCCCAGATCGACGTGAGAATCGCCAAGGCTTCCCGCTCATAGGCCGGCTGGTCGAATCGCCGTGCGGCCAGGATCAGCGCGAGCGCGATGTCCGTGTCCGCATCGGTCGCCGCATTTATCGACAAGACCTTTCCCTTCCATTTCCAGGCGAATAGTTTATCGTCGCGCACTTGAAGATGGTCTTTCGTCCAGGTCCATACACGGTCGAATATGGCGCGATCCCCGGACCACACTGCGCGGAGCATGGCATACCCTTGACCTTCAGACGTCGTCACGCCCTGTTCATCCCAGCTCACCACCCGGCCGTTCACGATGAAGGTTTGTTTGTACAAACTCCAGAGGGCGGAGAGATCATCCAGCTCCCGGATGTGCCGGTCGCTCGACCGTTCCGACTGCGGCGCGGCGGGGTGCACAGGCGGAATTTCCGCGAGGAATCCACAAAGAAGAACGAGCGTGATTGCCACGGCACGCCGCAGACCGGGTCTGACGGCGCGTGCAATGCTCAAAGCACGGCGGACGGATTGGATGGAAAACAATGTGTGACTCGATGTCTGTGGCCGGAACAATGATGGCATACGATACCGGCCTGGGTGAAATCCTGTCAACGCTTGTGCCGTACAGCCGTGGTGGCCATGTCGTCATGCGTAGACGCTCTTGACAGACTCGTATAAATATTCGACAACCAATTAGAGCGTTAGTATGTTTGGTGAAGCCCATGTTGTCACGTCGATACCAGATCGGTCTATTTTTCAGCGTGCTCGCTGTGGTGGGTATCTATTTGATCCTCCCATTAACGGCATCGTATTTCCTGGCTCAAGAGCTTCGTCAGGACGGGTACAAGCACGTGATGATTCAGCTGGGGTATCCGCGTTGGGACGGGATGCACATTCCCGTCGTTGCCTTTCAGCAGAATATCGGCGGAGAACAAGTGCTCATCTCCCTCACAAACGCTGAGATTGCGTATCGGTTGCCGGAGCTGGTGCGCGGGCGAGTCACCCGGGTATGGCTTCCCGATGTCGCTGTGCAAGTGCTCAATTCAGCGGCGTCCGGGCTTGATGACGGGGAGGGGGTGACACGAAGTCAGCCTGACGACGACGAATCGCCCTGGAACTTGCTGACGGCCGGTGATTTGTTACGTCGTTTGCCGATTCTTCCCTTCAATGAGTTACAACTGGATCGGGTGACGATCTTTCGGGAACAAGCGACCGGCCCGCTTCGCAAGGTCACTATTGCCGGCAACTTGAATTATCGGGATGGGGAACTGGGAGGGCATCTCACATTTCAAGGACGTGATACCGCCTCCTATGGTCTGACTGTGGCTGGAAATTCAGCAAGCACCTGGTCGGCGACCTTGGTGTCTCAACGGCTTCAAGCCGTGCCGATCGTGTCGTGGCACTCACAGGCGCATCCGAACGGTTCTCAGGTTGAGATTAAAGGACAGCTTGAGGTCAATGTCCGCGAACTGGCGCCCTTTATTGCGTTGCTTGTTCCGATAGGTCCGGAACTGGGAAAAGTGACAGGCGCGCTGGAGGTGAACTGGACCGGTACCGCGGCGTCGGAGGCGACGCTCACTTCGCTCTGGAAGGATTCACGCACGCACCTGGATGGAAATGTCCGTCTGAATGGCACCTTGCCTGCCCTGAAGGGCGTTGCGCGTGACATTACCGTGGCCTACAAGGGCACATTTACCGGTAACGCGATGCAGATTGGATGGACATTAGCTCCTGGTGTGTTGGTGTCGGCCACGGTCACTGCCCAACCCCGCATCATTCCCGATGCCGTGCTGATGATGCTTCCACGCGGATCCCAGCCGTTCAGTATTCACAACAGGGAACC
>JABMDE010000075.1:33441-52349 GCA_015904055.1 Nitrospira sp.
ATTCGTCGTAGTGTCGTGCCTGTTGGAGCGACGTGGCCTGGTTGAACCACAGCCAATTATGCAAGTAGTAGGGTGTTGCTTTCCCCGCCAATGCAGTTCGTTGCAGATCCGTCAACTTGCGCTGCATGAGGGTCGATGCGAAGTCCGGTTGTTCCTGGAGCGCCAGCGCCGATACCGTCGCATAAAGCGGAAGTCCTTCCATCATGGAGCGGGGAGTTCCATTGAACGCATAATGATCGACGAGCCGGCCATGGGCGCGCCATTCGCGCTGGAAGAAATCGAGCATCATTTTTCGCAGTGGGCTCTCCGCACGGCTGAACCATTGTGCATCCAATGCGACACGCCAGAAGATGGGGAATGCGTCATAACTGAATTCCGATATGCGGCCGGTTGCGGGATGTCGCAGTGAGAGCTGTTGTGTCTTGCGATTCCAATAGATCGTGTCAGGGGGGAGTGCGACTCGCTCCTGATCGTACAGCCAGTGCAGCGTCGCATACGTATCTTCGATGACACGTGCCCATGGATGTGCTCTATCGACGGCGGCGAAAACTTCATAAGCATAGGGTGCAAGGTAGGCAACATGGATGACCGGGTAATCCTCGTGCAACGCCCAATTGCCTGCCGTCACATAGATGTGAGAATCGGTATGCAGGAGTTCCAGATCCCAGATCGAGGTGAGAATCGCTAACGCTTCCCGCTCATAGGCGAGCTGGTCGAATCGCCGTGCGGCCAGGATCAGCGCGAGTGCGATATCCGTGTCCGCATCGGTCGCGGCATTCATTGACACGACCTTGCCGTTCCATTTCCAGGCGAATAACTTGTCGTTGCGCACTTGAAGATGCTCTTTCGTCCACGCCCACACCTGGTCGAACATGGCGCGATCCCCGGACCATACTGCGCGGAGCATGGCATACCCCTGACCTTCGGATGTCGTCACACCCTGTTCATCCCAGCTCACCACCCGGCCATTCACAATGAAGGTTTGTTTGTATAAGCTCCAGAGGGCGGAGAGCTCATCCAGCTCCCGGATGTGCCGGTCGCTCGATCGTTCTGACTGTGGGGCGGCTGCGTACACAGGCGGAATTGTCGCGAGGCATTCACACAGAAGAACGAGCAGGATCGTCACAGCACAGTGCAGAGCAGGTCTGGCATATGCCACGCTGAAAGCACGGCGGGCGGATTGGATAGAAAACAATGTACGACTCGATGTCTGTGGCCGGAACAATGATGGCACACGATACCGGCCTAAGTGAAACCCTGTCAACGCACAGGCATTGCAGTCGAGAGAGCTGCGTTGGTCTGCGCCAGTGCTCTTGACAGATTTACATAAATATTCGACAACCAATCAGAGTGTACGTACGGTTGGCGAAGGCAATGCTGTCACGTCGATATCAGATCGGTCTGTTTTTTAGCGTGCTTGCCGTGGTGGGGATCTATTTGATCCTCCCATTGACGGCATCGTATTTTCTGGCGCAAGGGCTGCGTCAGGACGGGTACAAGCACGTCATGATTCAGCTGGGGTATCCACGCTGGGATGGCATGCACATTCCTGTCGTTGCCTTTCAGCAGAATATCGGGGGAGAACAAGTGCTCATCTCCCTCACAAACGCCGAGATTTCCTATCGGTTGCCGGAGCTGGTGCGTGGGCGAGTCACCCGGGTATGGCTTCCTGATGTCGCCGTGCAAGTGCTCAATTCAACGGCGTCTGGTCTTGATGACGGGGAGGGGGTGACACGCAGTCAAGTTGACGACGACGAATCGCCCTGGAACTTACTGACGGCGGGTGATTTGTTACAGCGTTTGCCGATTCTTCCTTTTGATGAGTTACAGCTGGATCGGGTCACGATCTTTCGGGAACAAGCGACCGGCCCGCTTCGCAAGGTCACCATTGCAGGCAACCTGCAGTATCGGGATGGTGAACTGGGAGGGCATCTCACATTCCAAGGCCGTGATACCGCATTCTATGGTCTGACGGTGGCGGGACATTCAGCAAGCACCTGGTCGGCAACCTTGGTGTCTCAACGACTCCAAGCCGTGCCGATTGTGTCGTGGAACTCACAAGCACATCCAAATGGTTCTCAGGTAGAAATTAAAGGACAGCTTGAGGTAAATGTCCGCGAACTGGCGCCATTTATTGCGTTGCTTGTTCCCATAGGCCCGGAACTGGGAAAAGTAACAGGTGCGCTGGAGATGAACTGGACCGGGACCGCGGCATCGGAGGCAACGCTCACATCCCTCTGGAGGGATTCACGCACCCACCTGGATGGAAATGTCCGTCTGAATGGCACCTTGCCTGCCCTGAAGGGTGTAGCGCGTGACATTACCGTGGCCTACAAGGGTACATTTACCGGCAATGCGATGCAGATCGGATGGACCTTGGCTCCCGGTGTCTTGGTGTCGGCGACGGTTACTGCCCAACCTCGCATTTTCCCCAATGCCATGCTGATGATGCTCCCGCGTGGGGCTCAGCCGTTGAGTATTCACAATAGGGAACCGGTCAAGGGGATGCTCTATTGGGCTGAGGCGCCGATACGCACGATCGTTGAAGGCCCCCTGAATGTAACCTATGGGAAGACCACAGGACCATTGGTTGGAGAGTTTCAAACGACCCGTGCCGAAGGCGCGGGGAGCGAGTTGGTATCGGCGGAAGGAACGTATCGTGTGACAGGAGTTGTTCCCAAAGGCATTACCGAGATGCTATCTGCTCAAGAAGCGATGGCTGATCTCCGAGGAACCTTGTCCCTGACTCAGGCCTCAATAGGAGGAACGCTTGCTCCTGAATCGTTTGTGACAGCCAAACAAATTCTTCACGGGACGGTAACTGTTCCGAAAGCAACGCTGCAGCTGTCCGACGTGCTTTCCGTACGCTGTGATCTCCCCGATATTCATTGCAGCGCAGGGCCGGCAACTGTAGCCATGCGTCTTTCAACGATGAACGTGATGGGTCAGGATATTCATATCAATCACGGCGCCATCGTGTTGCAACTTGCTGAAGCCACCGCGAAATCATGGAACGCGCAAGGCCGGATCTCAATGGGTGGAGTGTCGCTCAATCTTGCTCCATTGAAAATTCCGGTAACGGATTGGATCACCAGCTTCGCCGTCAATCAAACAGGGATCAGGGCGAACCTTCGTATTGACGCTCCCTTGCACGCGGGTCTGGTGACGGCCGAGATTGAGCAGCCGTTTATGGCGGGGCAGGGGACGGCCCATGGCATGATCGGCCCGATTGCCTTTGATGGCGAAGATCGCCGATTGAGCCGGCTGATTTCCGGATTGCCGATACCCGTAGAAATACTGGATGGCCGGGTCGCATCCACGATCGATGCCTCATGGTCAGGAGGAGTGGGGGAGTCGGCGCATGGATTTCAGCCGGCATCGGGAACGGTCAAAATCATCGCCGATAAACTATCCGGCCGGTATGACGAGTATGTCGTCAAAGATGTCACGACGACGATGACCATACGTGCGGATGGGGTCGGTTCATTGGCCACTGTCGAGCCAGCGTTGGTGACTGTCGGGTCGGTACAGATTGGCATTGAAATGACCAACCTGTCCACACAGCTCCAAGGAGTGTGGAAATTTCATGACGGGCTACAGGTCATCGAGGCGAAAGATTTCAGATGTGAGATGTTTGGAGGCTTGGTCACCAGTCCGGGCATCCTGGTGGACGTTACCAAGCCGCCCTATCACGCCACAGTCATACTGCAAGATTTAGATCTGGCCAAGGTTCTGAGTGTGGAGCACAATCAGGGGATACAAGGAACCGGGACGCTGAATGGAACGTTGCCGGTTGCAATCACGTCCGGAGGACTGACGGTCAAAGATGGGATGGTGACGGCGTTGCCTCCGGGAGGAGTCATTCGCTATGGGTCGGCGCCAGAATCGTCAAAGCTCATTTCAGAGACCAATACTCAGTTATATCTGGTGACACAGGCGTTAAATAACTTTCATTATACATTGCTCCGAGTTGGTGTAGACTATGCGGAGACCGGGACGCTTCTGCTGACGGCTCGACTGGAGGGAAGAAATCCGGATCTCAAGAAGATTCCTCCGGTGAATTTCAATCTGACCGTGCAAGAACATATCCCGGCCCTCTTGAAAAGCCTGCGCCTTGTCGATGATATTCAAGATGCGGTCGAGAGGAAACATAAACGGCAATGACAGCGATAAGGTTTGCAATGCAACGACCGAATAGCCTGACGATAGTAATCGGGGTAGTGATCGGAGGGGTATTGGTTGCAATCGGAGCCTGTACGCCTCGTATTGAAGTAGCGTCGCCGGATAAGCCGATCACGATTAACTTGAACGTCAAAATTGACCATGAAATACGTGTCAAGGTGGACAAGGATTTGGACAAGGTGCTGTCCGATGACAGCGGCCTCTTTTAGCGGGAGATACGGCCATGGTGGTATCGATACAAAGATTCCTACTGAGTGTGGCGCTGGGATGCCTGGTCTATACGCAGCCCGTCTTTGCTCTTTCGCTCGAAGACGCAAAAAAACACGGTCTGGTTGGAGAAAAAAGTACCGGTTACCTGGGTCTCGTTGACCCGGCAAATCAGGACGCACGGGCGCTTGTTGACGAGGTTAATAAGAAACGCCGCCAGGCCTATCAAGACATTGCCCGCCGGGATGGAGTAAACGTGAGTACCGTCGAGTCACTGGCAGGGGAAAAAGCGATCGATAAGACCAAGCCGTAGGACCGATGTGTGGATCGAGGAATGGACGGGAGTATCGGCACTGCGTGGCGGTTTGGTTCTGTGAACAAGCGGGACCAGCGTATCGGGAAGAACCTGAACGGGCATCGTGTATTCAAGATGGAGCGAGCTAATGGCATGGTGAGAAGAAAACTGTGAGCTCGGACCTATTTCAAGAAAGGCATCGCAGGTCTCGCGCACAGGCTCCTCTGTTCCTGAGGAGCAGTCCATGTGGGGTGCAGGTGGTAATGGTAGGATGCAGGCGTAGGCGTTGAACGTCAGGATCAGTAACAAGAGCACAAGGAAGATGGCCATTCGGCGCATGTGAAATGATAGTCCCGTTTATTGATCCAGTCAATCAAGAGCCGTTCTCCGAGATGGCCTCGGTCTTGCGAGCGTATTCCGGAACGGTCACAGACATTCCTAACCCTGCTTCGGTCCAAGGCTGCAGGGTAGGGCCGTCGTATCGATAGCCTCCTTGAATGGGATCTATCGAAAGTAGCAGTGGGGTATCCAGATCCAGCACATCGAAGCCCGTCATGCCTAAGACCAGGCTGAACGAACAGCCCATCGCAATGCGGGACTCCAGCATGCCACCGATCATGAGCTTGAGCCCTGACTGTAGAGTGAATGCTGCGATGTCTGCCGCTTCGAGCACACCGGTTTTCATAATCTTGATGTTGATGTAGTCTGCCGCGCCTTGCTCGACAACCTTGCGCGCGTCCGCAAGGGAACGCACGGACTCATCGGCGGCGACGGGGATGCCGGTCTCTTGTCGAATCGCAGCCATGCTGTCGAGGTCATCCCGCACGACCGGTTGTTCCAGGAGGACCATCACCCCGCCGAATTGGTGGACCCCTTTGGCAAAAGCCAGACACTCTTGGCGTGAGAATCCCTGATTGCCGTCGCCAATGAATGAAATGCCGGGCAACGCATGGTGCAACGCTTCCAATCGACGTATGTCCTCATCCACATCGTTGCCGACTTTCATCTTGAACAGGCGAAAGCCCCGCTCATACCAGCCGCGCGCGAGCGATAACGTCTTCTCCTGTGTAGCAATGGGAATCGTAATGTCGGTGTCGCGCGGTCGCACGTCGGCGTCGCCCCAGAGTTGCCACATGGGAATCTTCGCGCTCCGGGAAGAGGCGTCCAACAGCGCGGTCTCTAGGGCACAGCGGGCTGCTGGTTGCATTGGAGTTGTGTGAGCCATGCGGGAGGCGAGTTCTCGGTAGCCGTGAACCGATTGGCCGATGAGTAGCGGGGCTAGATTGGATAGCGCTTTCAGACAGGTCTTCCGATCTTCACCTCCGACTTCTGGAAACGGCGCCGCTTCCCCATAGCCGCATGTGCCATCGTGCAGTGTGATGCGGGCAAAGACATTCTCCGCGACGACCCGCGCTCCGGTCGCGACGACAAACGGGTCCGTGATAGGAATATCGACGGGCCAGAATTCAATTCTCTTGATGGAAATGGAAAGTGCAGGCATCACGTGATAGCAGTAACTGTTTTCGGCTTGGCTCCAGCCTGCGCTGCGGTGAGAACAATTGAGATGCTAATTTTAGTCGGTTGAGGCCGGACTGTAAACGGAGATTTCCTTGAGCCGCATTGCCCTGGATACGTGTATACACGCTGGAGATTTGCGTGTAGTCCACCATGATTTTCAGGAGCCAGGGTTTCGAGAGGCGCATGGTATAGGCTACGTGGGCATCGCCTCCAATTCGGATCTGGGCCGCTCTCGCCGACTCATCGACATATTGAACTGCCGGACCGGCTGCAATCGTGAAGTCCTGCTTCGTGGGTTGTCCCAGGGATAATCCGGTCAGGCTCACGTCCCGGCTCAGGTCATCGAGTGAGTAGTTCCATTTCCAGGCGAATAGTTTGTCGTCGCGCACTTGAAGATGTTCTTTCGTCCAGGTCTACACACGGTCGAACATGCCGCATCTCCGGACCAAACCGCGCGGAGCATGGCATACCCCTGACCTTCAAGCGTCGTCACGCCCTGTTCATCCCAGCTCACTACCCGGCCATTCACGATGAAGGTTTGTTTGTATAAGCTTCGGAGGACGGAGAACGCATCCATCTCCCGGATGTACCGGTCTCTCGACCGTTCCGACTGCATCGCTGCTGGGTACACAGGCGGAATTTCCGAGAGGAATTCATAAAGAAGAACGAGCGTGATTGCCACGGCGCGCTGCAGCCCAGGTCTGACGGCGCGTGCGATGCTGGAAACACGGCGGGCCGATTGGATAAGGAACAATGTGTGACTCGAAGCCTGTGGCCGGAACAATGATGGCCCACGATACCGGCCTGAGTGGAAGCCGTTAACGCCTGCGCAGCGCAACTATGGTGGCCAGGCCGGCGAGCACCAGTGCTCTTGACAGACTTGTATAAATATTCGACAACCAATCGGAGCAGTATTACGTTTGGTGAAGCCCATGTTGTTGCGTCGATACCAGATCGGTCTGTTTTTCAGCGTGCTCGCTGTCGTGGGTATCTATTTGATCCTCCCATTGACGGCATCATATTTCCTGGCTCAAGGACTTCGTCAGGATGGCTACAAGCATGTGATGATTCAGCTGGGATATCCGCGTTGGGACGGGATGCACATTCCCGTCGTTGCCTTTCAACAGAATATCGGCGGAGAACAAGTGCTCATCTCCCTCACAAACGCCGAGATTGCGTATCAGTTGCCGGAGCTGGTGCGCGGGCGAGTCACCCGGGTGTGGCTTCCCGATGTCGCAGTGCAAGTACTCAATTCGGCCTCCTCCGGACTCGATGACGCGGAGGAGGGGACGCGAAGTCAGGTTGCCGACGACGAATCGCCCTGGAACATGTTGACGGCCGGTGATTTGTTACGTCGTTTACCGATTCTTCCATTCAATGAGTTACAGCTGGATCGGGTGACGATCTTTCGGGAACAAGCGACCGGCCCGCTTCGTAAGGTCACCATTGCCGGCAACCTGAATTATCGAGATGGGGAACTGGGAGGGCATCTCACATTCCAAGGACGTGATACCGCCTCCTATGGTCTGACTGTGGCTGGAAACTCAGCAAGCACCTGGTCGGCGACCTTGGTGTCTCAACGACTTCAATCTGTACCGATCGTATCGTGGCACTCACAGGCGCATCCGAACGGTTCTCAAGTTGAGATTAAAGGACAGCTTGAGGTCAATGTCCGCGAACTGGCGCCCTTTATCGCGTTGCTTGTCCCGATAGGTCCGGAACTGGGAAAAGTGACAGGCGCGCTGGAGGTAAACTGGACTGGCACCGCGGCGTCGGAGGCAACGCTCACCTCGCTCTGGAGGGATTCACGTACGCACCTGGATGGAAATGTCCGTCTGAATGGCACCTTGCCTGCCCTGAAGGGTGTTGCACGTGACATTACCGTGGCCTACAAGGGCACATTTACCGGCAACGCGATGCAGATTGGATGGACCTTGGCTCCCGGTGTGTTGGTGTCGGCGACTGTCACTGCCCAACCCCGCATCATTCCCGATGCCGTGCTGATGATGCTTCCACGCGGATCCCAGCCGTTCAGTATTCACAACAGGGAACCGGTCAAGGGGGTCACTGCCCAACCCCGCATCATTCCCGATGCCGTGCTGATGATGCTTCCACGCGGATCCCAGCCGTTCAGTATTCACAACAGGGAACCGGTCAAGGGGATGCTCTATTGGGCTGACATGCCGTTGCGCACGATTGTTGAGGGGCCGCTGTATGTGACCTATGGAAAAACCGCGGGACCATTGGTCGCGGAGTTTCAAACGAGCCGAGCAGAAGGAGCCGGGAGCGAGTTGGTGTCTGCGGAGGGACTCTATCGCGTGACAGGGGTTGTTCCCAAGGCGATCACAGAGAGACTGTCCGCTCAAGAAGCGACGGCCGATTTCCGAGGAACACTGTCTCTGACACGCACGGCTATAGAGGGGGTCCTTTCCCCGGAATCATTCGTGACGGTCAAACAGATTGACCAAGGAACTGTTGCGGTGCCAAAAATGACTCTCCAGTTGTCCGACGCGTTGTCCGTACGCTGCGAGCTGCCCGACATCCATTGCAGCGCCGGGCCGGCGACTGTGGCGATGCGTCGCTCAATGATAACCGTGATGGGCCAGGACATTCATGTCGATCAAGGCGCCGTCGAGCTGCAACTGGCTGACGCCACCACGAAATCGTGGAATGCGCAAGGCCGGATCTCACTGGGTGGAGTGTCGCTCAATCTTGCTCCATTGAAAATTCCGGCGACGGACTGGAAAATCAGGTTTACCGCCAATCAAGCTGGGATCAAAGCCGATCTTCGTATCGACGCTCCCTTGCGTGCGAGTCTGGTCACGGCTGAGATTGAGCAGCCGTTTACGACAGGGCAGGGAACGGCGCATGGCATGATCGGCCCGATTGTTTTCGATGGTGAGGACCGCCGGTTGAGCCGGCTGATTTCGGGATTGCCGATGCCTGTAGAAATACTGGATGGCCGGTTTGCGTCCACGATTGACGCGTCGTGGTCAGGCGGATTGGGGAAATCGGCTCATGGATTTCAGCTGGAGTCAGGAACGATCAAGGTTGTCGCTGACAAACTGTCCGGCCGGTATGACGAGTATGTCGTCAAAGATCTCAATACAACGATGGCCTTGCGCTCGGAGGGGTTCGACTCGCTGACAACGGTCGAACCGGCGCCGGTGACCATCGGGTCGGTACAGATCGGCATCGAGATGACCAATGTGTCCACGCTGTTCCAAGGATCGTGGAAATTTCATGAAAGACTGTCGGTCATCGAGGCGAAAGATTTCAGATGTGAGATGTTCGGAGGCCTGGTCACCAGTCCGGGCATTCTGGCGGACGTTGCCAAGCCGCCTTATCATGCGACCGTGATCCTGCGAGATTTGGATCTGGCTAAGGTTCTGAGCGTGGAACATCATCAGGGGATACAGGGAACCGGGACGCTGAGTGGAACGTTGCCGGTCACGATCACGTCCGGAGGACTGACGGTCAAAGACGGGATGGTCACTGCGCTGCCTCCGGGAGGGGTCATACGCTACGCATCGGCGCCGGAGTCATCAAAGGTCATTTCGGAGACGAATGCCCAGCTGCATCTGGTGACACAGGCGCTCAATAACTTTCACTACACACTACTGCGAGTTGGTGTAGACTATGCGGAGACTGGGACGCTTCTGCTGACCGCACGATTAGAGGGAAGAAATCCGGATCTCAAGAAGATCCCTCCGGTGAACTTCAATCTGACCGTGCAGGAACACATTCCGGCCCTTTTGAAAAGCCTGCGCCTTGTCGATGATATTCAAGATACAGTCGAGAGAAAACATAAGCGGCAATGATCGCCATGAGGTTTGCAATGCAGCGCCCGAATAGACTGACGACAGCACTAGGATTGGTACTCGTGGGCGTATGGGTCGCAACAGGCGCCTGCACGCCTCGTGTTGAAGTGGCGGTGTCGGATAAACCGATTACAATCAACTTAAACGTGAAGATTGACCACGAAATTCGCATCAAGGTTGATAAGGATCTGGACAAAGTACTTTCGGATGACAGCGGCCTGTTCTAGGAGGATATGACATGGCGATGTGGGGGAACACGATTGTGCTCGGTGCGATCCTGTGGGGCGTGACTGGTGTGCAACCGCTGCTGGCTCTCACCCTTGAAGAGGCAAAGATGAAGGGATTGGTTGGTGAGAAGTCCAATGGCTATCTGGGCGTTGTGGCGGCGGGCAACACAGAGGTTCAGGCTCTTGCGAGTGACATCAACCAGAAACGCCGCCAGGCGTATCAGGAGATCGCTCGTCGTGACGGAACGAACTTGAGCACGGTTGAGACCTTGGCCGGTGAAAAAGCCATCGAAAAAACCAGACCCGGCAATGTAGTCGAAGGCCCCGGCGGCTGGATGAAGAAATAGCTATCTCACCCGTAGCCGTCCACGCAGAACGCTTCGCTATGAAGGTGAGTGTTGTTTAAGCAGCTTGTCGATCATCGCTCGAAATTCTGCTGCAGGCTTCGCGCCGACAAGTGGGCGGCCATTGATAAAGAACGTTGGCGTGCTGGTAATGCCGAGCTTAATCCCATCCTGAAGATCTTTGGCCACCTCTTCGCCAAAACGATCTGAATTCAAGCAGTCGGCAAAGGTGTCTTCTCTAAGGCCGAGTTCTTTCGCGAGTTGAAGGAATTCCCAGCCCTTTCCCGCAGTTTGGCGATCAAACAACAAGTCGTGATACTCCCAAAACTTCCCCTGTTCATTCGCACACTGTGCGGCTTCGGCAGCCTTCTGGGCGTAGGGGTGGTTGGGACCAGGATAATCTCGGTAGATGAGCCGAATGCGTTGTCCGTAAAGGCGGCGGAGTTCCTGTAATAGCGCCACGCTCTTTTGGCAATACGGACATTGGAAATCTGAAAACTCCACGATTGTGATGGGTGCGTCAACCGGCCCAATCGATGGATCATCGTCAGCGCTCACTGGAAGGATCGGAAGCTCTGGGCTTTGAAGAGATATGCGAATAGCTGTCTGTCGTCGAAGCGAAACCAGCAAGGCCTGGCGTATTCTCGCTTCCTCTTGAAAGTCCTGTAAGGACGCAGAATGCGAACTATCCAGTCGGTCGCGGGTTTTCAACCGTTTGACCGGGGCTGGGAGATTAGCGAGTCTGGCGATGGATTCAGCCTGAGAAGCCTCGGCCAGCAGCTGCGAAATAGTGAGGTGCTTTCGCCTCGCCTCGGTTGCGAGCAATTCGTCGTCGATCATGCGCTGGACTGTGTGCTGGAGCAATTGGTGACGGTGCTGATCCGCTTGGTAGAGGGCCAGCGCCGCAGCCTGTTCGACCAAGAGGACGAATTTTGCGAGTGTGAGTGGTTTCACCACCGACATGAGGTGCTTAAAACTTACGCCTATCCACTGATTATCGAAGCGGCTCCATGATGTCACGCAGTGGAAGTCGGACAAGTCAGTGAATTGAGGCTGTGCCATGAATTGTTCCCATGTCCAGATAATCGGGGACGTCACACAGCCTCCGATTGCCAGCCCCCATTCAGTCAAGGGAATCTCAGGCTTGAATCCAAGATCCAGAACAGGGAACGTCTCAACGAGGTGTTGCCCCGGTGGAAGACGGCTATCGCCCTCGTAGAATACTTCCCGTTCTTCTCCGCCCCGACGGGCTTTCGCCCATTGCTCTTTACTTTTCGTCAGACGATTGGGTTCATCCATGATGGTCTGAGATTACGGCAGCGAGGAGTGTCCTGGCAACTGGAATACCCGCGAACGGTGCAGGGAGGCCTGATGGAATGTGAAATATTCGTGTAAGTAATGGAAATGTAATGAATACTGGCCCTGGTACACTTACAGGGTCCAACACTGGATAAGAAACCAATACCTCGACCTTACGCTATGACGGCATTCAGAATAACCACGTTCGGACTGATGGGCCTGCTGTTCACCTTCTGTCATCTTTGTATTCCTGAACTGTCCCTTGCGTCCGCACCAGTGCCGCCGTAGAAAGAAATGAAACCGTCTCTAATTCGACCTCAGGCATCGAACAAGTCTGTTCCTACTGTTCGTTGGAAAATAGCAAGCACTACCGTCCCACCATCTGTATCTGGAAAAACTATCGCGACGAAAGCAAAGAGGCCCTCGTATTCAGCGCGTGCGTCCAAGAAGGTCGGCCAGAAGAAGCTGAAGCTACGTGCCCAAGCGATGACTGTCGTCGGGCCACCACCTCTGATCCCGGCGAATGTTGTCCATTTTGGAATACTGGAGCAGCCCCGACGGTATGAGCACGAACGAGATCGTCGAACGGGACGGGTGATTGTTCCTCAAACAGCAGGATCGCTGTATGACCATTTCGCAGAGCTCGATCAAAACCATGACGGAGTGATCGATCCTTTCGAGCGCGCAACAGGCCGGCTCGACATTGAACATGACGCAAGCAATCGCTGATTAGAAACGGAGGGTTGCCCGCATGGATGCTATAGTTTTTAGAATATCTGGCCGAAAAGGTCACCAGTCGATACAATCTAGGCATCTAAATGCCTTCTTCCCGGATACTTCAATGCGTATTATTATTCTGATGTTCTTACTCATCAGTCTCGGATGTGCCGGTCCAGAGCTCTCCTTGAGCGATGAACATGCTACGCCTCGTGAAGAGGCCTGCTCGCCCCGGCAGTACAAGGCTGAGTACGAGGGGCAGTCTTCGAAGGCATGTAGACCTCAACGGTCGTGGTTTCAGGATGTCGGCACTACGCTCAGTGGGGCGGCACCTGCTTTCAGCACACCCAGACCATAACTGCTCAGAGCCCTCCTGCAATCTCCAATCTGTGTGCCTGTCTGTTTACCGACTGAATAACCGATCTACCACAATCACTAATCCATAGCTCTGAAGCTCAAAGTTACCAGTGGCTGGTTCCATATTTCGTGTTGTCCGAAAAGATATTCAACAACCCAAACCCGGAAGATGTTCCGCCACGAATCGTCATGCATACTGCGGGCTACGGCCTGTAAGAATGCAGAATGTCGACCGACCATGCTTATAGATTGAAATTGCGGCATTGACAGCAACAGATGGAGCCACCATGATAGATCAACAGGGTGTGCTGCAGACAGATATGTCGATTCCAGAACAAGCCAAAGGCTCGATCACCGGAAAGGTTGCCATTGCGGCGATCTTCGCTGTTGCGATCGGTGCCTTTTTCTATTTCGATCTGGGACAATATCTTTCACTTGATGCGCTGAAACACAATCGCGATCGGTTGCTGGCATTTACCGAGTCCAATTATGCTGCATCCGTGGCGATCTTCATTCTGACCTATATCGCCGTGACGGGGCTCTCACTCCCCGGTGCGGTCATCCTTACCCTGGCCGGAGGATTTCTGTTTGGCGGTATGTTTGCCACGTTGTTCGTGAATCTTGGCGCCACGACCGGCGCTACGTTGGCGTTTCTTGCCGCGCGATATCTGCTGCGCGATTGGGTCGAACAGAAGTTCGGCACGTGGGTCGCACCGGTGCAACAAGGATTCGCTCAGAATGCCTTCAGTTACCTGTTGACGCTGCGATTGATACCGCTGTTCCCATTTTTCATCGTAAATCTTGTTTCAGGGCTGACCCGCGTGAGCGCCGGGACGTACGTAGCAGCGACCGCCATCGGAATCATTCCGGGGTCGTTTGTCTATGCCTATGCCGGACGTCAACTTGGCACGATCAATTCGCTCACGCCTATCCACTGATTATCGAAGCGGCTCCATGACGTCACGCAGTGGAAATCGGACAGGTCGGTGAATTGAGGCTGTGCCATGAAGTGTTCCCATGTCCAGGTGATCGGGATCGTCACAAAGCCTCCGATTGTCAGCCCCCATTCAGTCAACGGAATCTCAGGCTTGAATCCAAGATCCAGGACAGGGAATGTCTCAACGAGATGTTGCCCCGGTGGAAGGCGGCTATCGCCCTCGTAGAATACTTCCCGTTCTTCCCCACCTCGCCGGGCTTTCGCCCATTGCTCTTTGGTTTTCGTCAGGCGATTGGTCTGATCCATGATGGCCTGAGACTACGGCAGCGAGGGGTGTTCTGGCAACTAGGACGCCATCCAACTATGAAGAGAGGCCTGATGAAATGTGAAATATTCGTGTAAGTAATGGAAATATTATGAATAATGGCACTGGTACACTTAAAAGGCTCACCACTGGATAAGAAACCAATGCCCCCACGTCGCTCTATGACGGCATTCAGAATGTTCACGTTCGGACTGATTGGACTGGTTGTCACCTTATGTGATTTTTGGGTTCCCAGGCTATCGCATGCGTCCTCACCCGTGACGCCGAAGAAAGAGATGAAGCCGTCTCTGGTTCGACCGCTTGCACCGGACAAGTCTAGTCCTGCTGTTCGTTGGAAAATAGCGAACAAGAACCTCCCGCAGTCTGTATCGGACAAGGCTGTAGTGACTAAGACAAAGAGGTCATCGCGATCTGCGCGTGCGCCCAAGAAAGTCGGCCCGAAGAAACTCAAGCTACGTGCGCAACCGATGGCCGTAGTTGAGCCACTACCGCTGATCCCGGCGAATGTTGCTCATTTTGGAATGTTGGAACAGCCGCAACGCTATGATCTCGGGCGGGATCGTCGAACGGGGCGGGTGATTGTCCCTCAAACAATGGGATTGCTGCACGACCATTTCCCGGAGCTCGATCAAAACCACGACGGAGTGATCGATCCATTCGAGCGTGCAGTGGGCCGGCTCGACATTGAACATGACGCAACGAATCGTTGATTGGAAACGGAGGGCCCCTATATGGATGCTTCAATGCGTGTCATCATTCTCATGCTCCTACTCATCGGTCTCGGATGTGCTGGTCCAGAGCTCTCCCTGACCAATGAACAGGCCACGACTCGCGAAGAGGCCTGCTCGACTCGGCAGCACAAGGCTGAGTACGAGGGGCAGTTCTCGAAGGCATGCCGGCCTCAACGAACGTGGCTTCAGGATGTCGGCACGACGCTCAGTGGGGCAGCCCCCGCCTTCAGCACGACACGGCCATAGCTCCGGCCTGGGCCTTTTCTGCAATTCCGCTTCAGCGCGTTCACTAGCCTGCAAGCACTCCTGCCGCAATCACCGATCCATTGATCTGAAGCCCGGAGTTCCGAGTTTCGGGTTTCATGTTTCGTGTTGTCAGAAAAGAGGCACCAAAACACGAAGCCAGAAATCCGGAACATATTCTGCTACGAACCGTCATGAATACTGCTGGCTAAGTGCTGTAAGGATGCAGAGTATCGACCGACCAAACCCATAGGACTGAAATTGCGGCATTGACAGCAACAGACAGAGCCACCATGATAGATTCTCAGGTAGTTATGCAGACTGATATACCGGTTTCTGAGCAGGTCGGGGGATCGAACGCTGGAAAGGTCGTCATTGCGGCGATCATCGCTATTGCGATCTGCGCCTTCTTCTATTTCGACTTGGGACAATATCTTTCGCTTGATGCGCTGAAACAAAACCGCGATCGGCTGCTGGCATTTACCGAGTCCAATTATGCTGCGTCCGTGGCAATCTTCATTCTGACCTATATAGCAGTGACAGGGCTCTCGCTTCCCGGTGCGGTGATCCTTACGCTGGCCGGGGGATTTGTGTTTGGCGGAGTGTTTGCCACGCTCTTCGTAAATCTCGGCGCCACGACCGGCGCTACGCTGGCGTTTCTTGCCGCGCGATATCTGCTGCGCGATTGGGTCGAGCAGAAGTTCGGCACGTGGGTTGAACCGGTGCAACAAGGATTTGCCAAGAACGCCTTCAGTTACTTGTTGACGCTGCGATTGATTCCGCTATTTCCATTTTTTGCGGTGAATCTCGTCTCAGGGATGACCCGCGTGAGCGTCGGGACGTTCGTGGCAGCGACAGCCATCGGGATCATTCCGGGATCGTTTGTCTATGCTTATGCAGGACGACAGCTCGGCACGATCAATTCATTGAAAGAAATCGCCTCACCAAACGTCATCGGTGCCTTCGTATTGTTGGGGCTGCTGGCCCTAATGCCGCTGTTGTACGAGAAACTTTCGGCTAAGCCGCTGCGGTCAAAGAATGTGAGGGGTGAGGTGAAGGGAAAAGATGATGCGCATGTATGATAGTTCGTTTAGAAAGACCAATCTCAATGCCTCAGCATGATCAAGAACTCGTTCTTCCGAGCGACGAGCACAATCAGCTACTGGTTGCCAATGTGCATCCATTCGATTGGGTCAATCCTGAACCGACCGGCCGATACAACATTGTGGTCATTGGGGCAGGAACCGCCGGACTGATTACGGCGGTCATAGCTGCAAGTCTGGGGGCTAAGGTCGCGTTGATCGAGAAGCATTTGATGGGCGGTGATTGTTTGAATGTCGGATGCGTGCCGTCAAAAGGCATGATCCGCGCTGCCAGGGCCTGGTCCGATCTGCGCAACACTGCTGAATTCGGTCTCCATGTTCCTGCCGGGGTAAAATATGACTTCGGGGCTGTCATGGCACGGATGCGAAAATTGCGGGCCCGCATCAGCCAAAACGATTCGGCCCATCGCTACGCAAAATTGGGAGTGGATGTGTACATCGGCAGCGGCCGATTTACTAGTTCTGACACTATCCAGGTTGATGGGCAGGCAGGAAACCGAACCCTGACTTTTGCGAGAGCGGCCATTTGCACGGGCGCCCGTGCGGTTGCCCCTCCGACGCCGGGATTGAAAGAGGCCGGGTATCTCACCAATGAAACGGTGTTTTCGCTCACCGAACTGCCGTCTCGTCTCGGTGTCATCGGAGCAGGCCCGATCGGATGTGAGCTGGCGCAATCGTTCGCGCGATTCGGGAGCCAGGTCTATCTGGTCGAAACCGAGCATGGCATTCTGCTGAATGAGGATCGCGACGCGGCGGATATTGTCGAGCAGCAGATGCGACGCGACGGGGTGACACTGCTCTGTTGTGGAAAAGAATTGACGGTGCAGAAGACAGAGGCCGGAAAACGGATGACCGTTGATTCACATGGACGACAGTATGATGTGACGGTCGATGAGATTCTTGTCGGAGTCGGACGAGCGCCGAATGTCGAAGGTATCGGGCTGGATGCTGCTGGGGTTGAGTACGACAAGTCCGGGGTAACGGTCAATCACCGATTACAGACCACTAATTCGAGAATCTACGCAGCCGGAGATATTTGCTCACGGTACAAGTTTACCCATGCGGCCGATGCCATGGCTCAAATCGTGATTCAGAATGCCTTATTTCCGCACCCCCTGGGCCTGGCCTATGCCAGCGTTGAGTCTCTGATCATGCCCTGGTGTACCTTCACGGAACCAGAGGTTGCGCATGTCGGGATGTATGAAAAGGATGCGAAAGGGAAGAGCATCGAGGTCGAAACGTATACGTACAAGCTTGATGAAGTGGATCGCGCGATTCTTGATGGGGAGGATGACGGGTTCGCCAGAATTCATATCCAGAAGGGTACGGACAAGATCGTGGGCGCGACGATTGTTGCGTCACATGCCGGCGACATGATCAACGAGTTCTCAGTCCTCATGAAAGCCGGCGCAGGAGCTAAGGCACTGGCCGCGACGATCCATCCCTATCCGACCCAGGCTGAGGTGAACAAGAAAGTCGTCAATCTCTGGCGTAAGGCGCACTTTTCGAAACGCACGAAGCATATCCTGACGAAGTTGTTTGCGTGGATGAGACGGTAGTGTGGATGGGGCCTGATGATCTTCTGTGCTCGCGCAACGCGCGGCCTCAGAAGGCCCTCGTTGGACGCGCGCAGTGGAAGACCAATCAGGCCCCATCCCGGAAGAGAGAGCGAAGCAGCAAGATGCTAGTAGTGACGAGCGTACTTCTTGCGATGTGGCTGTTACACGCTCCGGCATGGCTCTGGGCACAGAGTGGGACGGTGCTTGAGGTGGGGAAGTTTTCTGCCAGCGAACCAGGCAGCCGTTTGCCGGACGGCTGGAAACCGCTCACCTTCAAAAATATCCCCAAATTGACGACATACGAATTGGTCAGAGACGGCGAGCGTGTCGTCATCAAAGCCAGCAGCGATGCATCGGCTTCCGGGTTGACCAAAGCAGTGAAGATCGATCCTAAAGAGTTTCCTGTCGTGCGGTGGCAATGGAAGGTCGATAATTTGCTCAAGACCAGCGATGCCACGCGTAAAGACGGCGATGATTATTCGGCCCGCATCTACATCACGTTCGAATACGACCCGGACAAGGTGAGTATCGGCAAAAAGCTCAAATATAAGGCCGGCCAGGTCTTATTCGGAGACATTCCCATCGGGGCGATCAACTATGTCTGGGAAAGAAAGGCGCCGGTCGGCGCGGTGATTGATAACGCCTATACGGATTTCGTCAAAATGGTGGTCGTGGAAAGCGGTCCTCAAAAGATCGGCGCATGGACCGACGAATCGCGCAATATCTACGAAGACTATATCAAGGCGTTCGGTGAGGAGCCTCCGTTGATTAACGGCGTGGCGATCATGAGCGATACGGATAACACGAAAGAACGCGTGACGGCGTATTATGGGGACATTGTGTTTGAAAAACGGACACGACCATAGCGGATTCTGATCTGGAAGCAAATGAAAAGGGGGCGGTCTGTTCAGGACCAACCCCTTTCGGAGACCTGTTCCGCCTCGATGCGTGAGACGCGTATTCGATACGGTGATTACTGGATGGAATTCGCGAAGCCACCCCGCGTGATTTCTGCGCGGACGGAGTCTCCGACTTTCTTTTGC
>JABMDE010000075.1:52469-63076 GCA_015904055.1 Nitrospira sp.
ACGTACGTAGCAGCGACCGCCATCGGAATCATTCCGGGGTCGTTTGTCTATGCCTATGCCGGACGTCAACTTGGCACGATCAATTCGCTAAAAGAAATCGCCTCACCGAACGTCATCGGCGCTTTTGTGTTGTTGGGGCTGCTGGCCCTGATGCCGATGTTGTACAAGAAACTGTCGGCTCAGCCGCCAACGCCAGGGAATGTGAGGGGTACGGAGTAACGCGTGAGCGGAAATACAAACAGATGATGTGTTGCAATGGTTCTTCAGGCAGAGGAAATGCTCCCAATGCCGCAGCATGATCAAGCACTCGTTCTCCCGAACGACGAGCACAATCAGCAGCTGGTGGCCAATGTGCATCCATTCGATTGGGTCAATCCTGAACCGAGTGGCCGGTATAACATTGTGGTCATCGGAGCGGGAACTGCCGGTCTGATTACAGCAGTTATCGCCGCAAGTCTGATTACAGCAGTTATCGCCGCAAGTCTGGGGGCCAAGGTTGCGTTGATCGAAAAACATTTGATGGGCGGCGATTGTTTGAATGTCGGGTGCGTGCCGTCAAAAGGCATGATTCGCGCAGCCAGGGCCTGGGCCGATCTGCGCAACGCTGCTGAGTTTGGTCTCCATGTCCCCGCCGGGGTGACATACGACTTCGGGGCGGTCATGGCCCGGATGCGAAAAATACGGGCCGGTATCAGCCATAACGATTCGGCCCATCGTTATGCGAAACTGGGGGTCGATGTCTATATCGGCAGCGGCCGATTTACGAGTTCTGACGTCATCCAGGTTGATGGGCCTGCAGGAAACCGAACCCTGACCTTTACGAAAGCGACCATTTGCACAGGCGCCCGTGCGGCTGCCCCTCCGACGCCGGGACTGAAAGAAGCCGGGTATCTCACCAATGAAACAGTGTTTTCACTGACGGAACTGCCGCCTCGTATCGGTGTCATCGGAGCCGGCCCAATCGGATGTGAGCTGGCGCAATCGTTTGCACGGTTCGGCAGCCACGTCCATCTGATTGAAACCGAACATGGCATTCTGCCGAAGGAGGATCGTGACGCAGCGGACATTGTCGAGCAACAGATGCGACGTGATGGTGTGACTCTACTCTGTTGCGGACAAGTATTGATGGTGGAGAAGACAGAGGATGGCAAACGGATGACCGTTGATTCACATAGACGACAGCATGATGTGACGGTTGATGAAATCCTGGTTGGTGTCGGACGGGCGCCGAATGTCGAGGGTCTAGGATTGGAGACCGTCGGGGTCGAATATGACAAGTCCGGAGTCAAGGTCAATCACCGATTACAGACGACCAATCCGAGTATCTATGCAGCCGGAGATATTTGCTCACGATATAAGTTCACCCATGCCGCCGATGCCATGGCTCAAATCGTGATTCAGAATGCCTTATTTCCGCACCCTCTGGGCCTGGCCTATGCCACGGTTGAGTCTTTGACCATACCCTGGTGTACCTTTACGGAACCGGAAATTGCGCACGTCGGCATGTATGAGCGAGATGCCACAGCACAGGGCATCGAGGTCGAAACCTACACCTGCAAGCTTGATGAAGTCGATCGTGCGATCCTTGATGGCGAAGATGACGGATTTGCCAGAATTCATGTCCGGAAAGGTACGGACAAGATCGTAGGCGCGACGATTGTTGCATCACATGCCGGCGATATGATCAGCGAGTTCTCGGTCCTCATGAAAGCCGGAGCGGGAGCCAAGACACTGGCCGCAACGATCCATCCCTATCCGACACAGGCTGAGGTGAACAAGAAAGTCGTCAATCTCTGGCGCAAAGCGCACTTTACGCCAGGGACAAAGAATCTGTTGGCGAGGTTATTTGCGTGGATGAGACGGTAATGCAGATGCTGACAACATGAGACGAAATCTCTTGGTACACATGCTGTTCGTGTTGTGCACGCTGTTATCGGTCATGTCCGCATGGGCCGAGGACGGTACTGTGCTTGAGGTGGGAAAGTTTTCCACAAGCGAGCCTGGCAGCCATTTTCCGGACGGCTGGAAACCACTCACTTTCAAAAAGATTCCCAAGCTCACGACATACGAATTGGTAAGAGACGGCGCGCGTGTCGTCGTCAAAGCCAGCAGCGATGCATCGGCCTCTGGATTGACCAAGGAAGTAAAGATCAACCCCAAGGAATTTCCTATCGTGCGGTGGCAATGGAAAATCGACAACTTGCTCACGACCAGTGATGCGACGCGCAAAGACGGCGATGATTATCCGGCCCGCCTCTACATCACGTTTGAATACGATCCGGACAAGGTGAGTATCGGAAAGAAGCTCAAATACAAGGCAGGCCAGGTATTATTTGGAGATATTCCGATCGGAGCGATTAACTATGTATGGGAAAGAAAGGCGCCGGTCGGTACGGTGATCGATAACGCCTATACGGATTTTGTCAAAATGGTGGTTGTGGAAAGCGGGCCCCAAAAGATCGGGGTATGGGCTGATGAATCGCGGAATATCTATGAGGACTATACGAAGGCGTTCGGTGAGGAACCTCCGTTAATTAACGGTGTGGCGATCATGAGCGATACGGACAACACGAAAGAACGCGTGACCGCATATTATGGGGATATTGTGTTTCTGAAAAAATAGTGCGCGCTGGAAGTTGAACGATAAAAAGGGGCCGGCCTGTTCAGGGCCGGCCCCTTTCGAAGACACCTCCCGCGCCAGGCGGAGTGGGTGCGCGGATTCGATGTAGCGGTCACTGAATGGAATTCGCGAAGCCACCACGCGTGATTTCTGCGCGGACGGAGTCTCCGACTTTCTTCTGTCGGAGATGCTTCGTGTCCTGCCCCACGAAGAGCTGAACCTGGTTTCCTTCATAGTCTTCGACCATATAGGTGTCGCCCTTGATTTGTTTGACAGTTCCACCGATCGTCTTCCATGCAGGACCGGACTTATGATCGCGGTGACTGTTTGTCGAGGACGCCACCGCATCCGGCATTCCATTAATCTCTGTGGCGGCGGCTGAAGAGTGAGGAGTGGTCTTATGTGATTTCTTTGAGTTTTCTGCTTGTGCTGGAGCCGCGACCATCGCGGTGATCGCCAAGGCCCCCATCATCATTGACAAAATGGTGGTTGAATTCTTTTGCATCGAGACCTCCTTATGTGAAGGATCTATATCAACCCTGACTAATTCAGCAAAGCATATGCCCGGCGATATCGATAAGGAATGTTTTGAATTTCAGCCGGTTACGAATCCCGCTTCTATTATTGTCAGAAGGCTGGTGTTTGAAATCGGATAAAAATTGGCATGTTGGCGTGCAGATCTGCTCATTTCTCATTAAGAACGGTAGAGCAACGTCGCTCCAATGTTGATACAAATCGAACCAGTCCGGATGTCTCCTGAAGTATCAGCAGGGCAGGCGGCCCCTTTCGCTAAGAGCAGGACGACTCTTAGCCGAGCCCTCTTGGGTGGACTGACAAATCTTCTCCTTCGACAACCGTTATTGGCAGTGTTTCAGGTTAATCTTCGCTGCAATTCAGCTTGCGGGTACTGCAATCTACCGTTAAATGTCGGCCGATATGAGATGACTCGTGAAGAAATTCAGAGAGTCTTTACCGGTCTCTATCGGGATGGGTTACGGTTCGTCTTTCTGCAGGGAGGAGAACCGCTTGTACGGCGCGACCTGCCGGAGATTCTTGAAGACTTAGTCGGAATAGGATTTCAGATTACGGTCATCACGAACGGGACGAAGCTGACCACTGATCTCGTGCGGAGGTTCGATCAGCTCTCGGTATCGTTGTCGATCAGTCTCGATACCCTCAATCGAGACAGGTATCTCCAGATCCGCGGCGCCGATCAACTGCCGCACGTACTAGCCGGCCTTGAGCTGCTTCAGCAGTACAATTCACCGAAATTTCTGACCTGTATTGTCAGCGACATCAATCGTGAAGACGTATACGACGTCGTCCGATTTGCGCGGGATCGGGGGTTCTTGCCGGTCGTCGGCGCGTACCATTGGGATGTGGGGCTCTATGGGAAGCAGGATCCCACGTTGATCTATGAGCGTCGGCAGGCGAGTGTGGTCTTCGAACGGCTGCTTGCGGAGGATATGCTTCCTCCGGGCTACCTGCGGCAATATGCGAAGGACAATATCACATGGCTGCAGGGAGGCCGACTCGCAGCCTGCGATGCCGGGCGCTACAGCATTGCCATCGATGCATCGGGCAATGTCTCGCCCTGTCTCTCGCTGCCGGACGCGGGAAATCTGCTTCGGTCTTCGCTCTCTGAAATATTGGGGCGCTTTGATCGACAAGAGATTCGGAGCTGTTCCGACCGTTCGGCCTGCAACAGGCTGGACGGTCGAGTGATCGGCTCGGTGCTCCGTCATCCGATTGCAGCATGGCAGACGCCTGTATCGTGGTGAAGTAAGGAGACGTATGAAGTTCTGGATGGGGATAGGTCTGCTGCTTATCCTGACAAGCTGCTCAAGCGTTCCAGGCAGTTTCAGTCCGACCAATCCGATTCCGGCTATGAAGTTCTCTCATGCGTTGTTAGGAGCGGTGCTGAGCGCGCATGTGAACGACGGTGTCGTTGATTATCCCGCAATCCAAACTGACGACAGGCAGGAGTCGTATCTGAGGCAGCTGGATCGTGTTGATCCAAATGCGTTTGTGACACGCAATGAACAGCTGGCTTTCTGGATCAATGCCTATAACGCATTTGCCATCAAGGGTATTGTGGACGGGTATTCGCCCGTGAGTTATATCGGACGCTACCGCTACTTTATCGGACGTGCGTATCAGGTTGGAGGCGGCACGATTACGCTCTATGACTTGGAGCGGCAGGTATTGATCCAGCAGTTCCATGAACCGCTCATCCATTTTGCGATCGTCTGTGCTTCCTCTTCCTGCCCAAGACTTCAACCGTGGGCCTATCAACCCTCCGAATTGGATCGTCAGCTTGATTATGCAGCCAGGGCCTTTGTCAACGATCCCACACGCAATCGATTCGACCGGAAACGAAAAGTTGCGTCGCTATCAAAAATCTTCGATTGGTTTGCGGAGGATTTCTCCGCAGCAGCCGGATCGACCTTAGCATATGTGGCGCGGTATGTCGGCGATCCTGCATTAGCGAGGGAGCTGGTTGAGTCCGGCTATCGCATCGAGTTCCTGGAATATGACTGGAGTCTCAATGGCATTCCGCCTAAGGAGGTGGCCCGTGATGGTGCGCCCTGATGAACGGGCTCCGATAGCCCGCCTGCTGACATTTTTAGATCAGGGCGAGCAGATGGCTCACGACTGTGCTACGACACAGGCGTCGATGGTGTACGAATCCGGAGCGCGCCGATTTCTTCTGAGTCAGGCACGTCAGGAGGCTGCGCATGCTCTGGTTTTCAAAGGGGCGGTTGCATGGCTGGCCCCGAAACACCTCGGCGAGTCACTCTGCCTGCCGGCTATGGAAGAGTATCGTAGGTTATTGCATGACCGGTTTGCCTGTCATGATTTCCTGGATACGATTCTCGCCGAACAAGTCATTCTTGAAGGCCTGGGAGGGGCCATATTGACCCACATCGAACGGGGATTGGAGAAGCGGGCTGCGCCGTTGAGCCAAATGCGTCGCATCCTGCTCCGCCAAGAAGAAGCACATCATGGATTTGGGCGGCGCTGGCTAGAACGTGCAATTGCACGGGGTGAATCGGATGTGCCGGCGCTTCAACGGCGGGCACAGCAGTACCTGGCTCTCTCAGACGCCATGATTCTGGATCTCGGCGATTTATTCGATAGTATCGATGAAGATCCAGCCCAGTGGGCAGCGGATGTGCGGACCTTTTTGCCGGAATGGTTGCGAGAGGGGACCGAGCGTCACGAGTGGGGCGCGCAGAACTGAGGAACACACGATGGTGTCGGTCGTCATGCCTACCTATAACGAAGAGAAGGCGTTGCCGGACACGTTGCGATCACTTGTTTCGCAACCAGGAGACTACGAGGTGATTGCCGTCGACGGCGGAAGTGCTGATCACACATGTGGTGTCCTCCGTGAAGCCGGGTTTTCCGAAGGCCCTGTACCTCTTACGCCGCACCCCTCACGCTTTCTTATAACGGCGACAAAGGGCCGTGCGTCCCAAATGAACGCCGGGGCGAAGACAGCCGGCGGGGAATGGCTTCTCTTTCTTCATGCGGATACAGTCTTGCCGGAGGGCGCGATTGAACGGCTGAATAACATGGAGACTGATCACGCGATTCAGGCCGGTGGGTTCCTGCATCAATTTTCAGGAGACGATTGGCGGCTCAAGGCAATCTCGTTTCTAGACAATTTCCGCTGCAGCAGGAGTCTGATCATTTATGGCGATCAGGCCCTCTTTGTTCGGCGTTCCCTGTTCGAACGGCTGGGAGGATTTCCTAATCAGCCGATTCTTGAAGATGTGGCCTTCTGTGAGATGATCCTCAAGGAAACACACCCCGTGCTCTTGTTTCCCCCTGTGGTCACCGATGCCAGAAAGTTTCTGAAGATGGGAGTCTGGCGCAGTTTCGTCCGCGTGCTGCTCATCATCCTACACGTCGAATATCGCCTACCGGTACTCCCACGGGCGTTTTTCCAAGATATTCGTTAGCTACAAGCAACCTGTTTACCTTTTTACCTCTCTTCCGTCTAACCCATCATACAGGGACAGAAGGAGGGCTCATGGTACAGGCGTATGCCAACACAAGTGCGTTAATCATGTCAGGGGTGTTACTGCTATCGGGCTGCACATCCACACTGGTACGTGATGATGTCAAACGAACCACCGGATTGGACAGCCATTGCGCAGGAAGCGAATGGGCGGACAACTCATCCCTTGCGGTATTGCCGGTGCCGGTTGTCGCCTTTATCGTGCCTCATTTTGATCTCCATTCAGTCTCCAGCGAGCCGTATCTGAGTCGATGCGGCGCCTCTACGCGAGTCGTCAATCGCGATGTCTCAGTCAATCGCCTTGGCTGTCTACCCGCCGGACTTACACGGATCATCACGCTGGGTATATGGCAGTGGTGCCCGACCCGTGTCACCTGGTCTGCAGACGTATTAGCCGAGCACCAGCCGGCAAATACACAAACAAACAAATGTCTACAGCCAATGTCTTAATCATTACATTAAGAAGTAGGAGTCTTGCTATGCAACAGTCATCAATATTGTTCACTCTGTTCGGCGCAATTGGATTGGCGGGGTTACTAAGTGCGTGCAGCGACGGATCGTCGTCGGCATCCGCAAGTGCCGGTGGGGCCAGTGGAAGCGGATCGGCATCAGCTTCCGGGACAGTAACGGGGTTCGGCAGCATTATCGTCAATGGAAAACGGTATGGCTTTCTGGATCAATGCCTATAACGCATTTGCCATCAAGGGGATTTTGGACGGGTATTCGCCTGTGAGTTATATAGGGCGCTACCACTATTTTATCGGACAAGAGTATCGGGTCGGAGGTAGCACGATTACGCTCTATGACTTGGAGCGGAAGGTGTTGATTAGGCAATTCCATGAACCGCTGATTCACTTTGCCATCGTCTGTGCATCCGCCTCTTGCCCACGACTACAGCCGTGGGCCTATCTGCCGCATCAGCTGGATCGTCAACTTGACCAAGCAGCCAGGGGCTTTATCAACGATCCCGCACGCAATCGGTTCGACCGGAAACGAAAGATTGCGTCATTATCTAAAATCTTCGATTGGTTTGCGGAGGATTTTTCCGCCGCCGCCGGATCAACCCTGGCCTATGTGGCACGTTATGTCAGTGATCCTGAATTAGTGAAGGACCTGGTTGAATCCGATTATCGCATCGAGTTCCTGGAGTATGACTGGAGTCTCAACGGCATCCCGCCAAAGGAGGTGGCTCGTGATGGTGCGCCCTGATGAACGGGCTCCGATAGCTCGCCTACTTACCTTTTTAGAGCAAGGAGAACGGATGGCTCACGACTGTGCCACGACACAAGCGTCGATGGTTTCCGAATCCAGAGCACGCCGATTTCTCCTGAGTCAGGCACGTCAGGAGGCCGCTCATGCCCTGGTCTTCAAAGGAGCGGTTGCATGGCTCGCTCCGAAACACCTCGGCGAGTCACTCTGCTTGCCGGCTATGGAAGAGTATCGCAAGTTGTTGCACGACCGATTTGCCTGTCACGATCTTTTGGATACGATTCTCGCCGAACAAGTTATTCTCGAAGGTCTGGGAGAGGCCATATTGACCCACATTGAGCGGGGATTGGAGAAGCGAGCTGCGCCGTTGGGCAGGATGCGCCGCATCCTGCTCCGCCAAGAAGAGGCACATCATGGGTTCGGGCGGCGCTGGCTGGAACAGGCGATTGCGCGGGACGAAACGGATGTGCCGGCGCTTCAACGGCGGGCGCAGCAGTACCTGGCTCTCTCAGACGCCATGATTCTGGATCTCAGCGATTTATTCGATAGCATCGATGAAGATCCGGCCCAGTGGGCAGCGGATGTGCGGACCTTTTTGCCTGAATGGTTGTGTGAGGAGCAGTCAGCTGTCAGCAGTCAGTCGTCAATCACAGGATGTCTGATGAACTGAGCGCTGTTCGCTGTGAGCGGATCGATGATTTCTGTCGTCATTCCTACCTATAACGAAGAGAAGGCGTTGCCGGACACGTTGCGATCCCTCTTTGCACAAACAGGCGACTATGAGGTGATTGTTGTCGATGGCGGCAGCACCGACCGCACAGGGGCGATTGTCTCAGGGGTCGTGCTCGGTCCTCAGTCCTCAGCACTGTTCGCCTTCTCTCTTCCCCGAAAGGCCGCGCGTCCCAAATGAATGCCGGGGCAAAGGCAGCCTGCGGTGAGTGGCTCCTCTTTCTCCATGCCGATACGGTCTTGCCGGAGGGAGCGATTGAACGACTGAACAACATGGAGGCTGATCATGCGATTCAAGCCGGCGGGTTCATGCATCAATTTTCAGGAGACGATTGGCGGCTGAAGGCGATCTCGTTTCTAGACAACTTCCGCTGCACCAGGAGCCGGATTATCTATGGTGATCAAGCCCTTTTTGTTCGACGTTCCCTGTTCGAGCAGTTGGGGGGATTCCCTAACCAACCGATTCTCGAAGATGTGGCTTTCTGTGAAAAGATCATCAAGAAAACACACCCCGTGCTCCTGTTTCCGCCTGTGATCACCGATGCCAGGAAGTTTCTGAAGATGGGTGTCTGGCGTAGCTTTGTCCGTGTTCTGCTCATCATCCTGCACGTCGAATTCCGCTTGCCGGTCCTGCCTCGCGCGTTCTTCCAGGACATTCGCTAGGCCACGAGCAGCCTCGTTTACCTTTTTGCTTCTCCTCCGTCTAACTCTGCATACAGGGCTAGAAGGAGGGGTTCATGCAACAGGCTTATACCAAAACAAGTGCGCTGATCTTGTCAGGGGTGTTACTGCTGTCGGGCTGCACATCCACACTGGTACGCGATGATGTAAAACGAACCGCCGGATTAGACGGCCATTGCTCAGGGAGCGAATGGGCGGATAACTCATCACTTGCGGTATTGCCGGTACCGGTCGTGGCCTTCATTGTGCCGCATTTCGATCTCCATACAGTCTCCAGTGAGCCGTATCTGAGTCGCTGCGGCGCCTCCACACGGGTTGTCAATCGTGACGTATCAGTTAATCGCTTTGCCTGTCTTCCCGCCGGGCTCACGCGGATTGTGACCCTGGGTATATGGCAGTGGTGTCCAACCCGTGTGAGCTGGTCGGCCGATGTGTTGGCCGATACACCCAAGCCTGCGGGTGTACCGACAGACGAACAGACTAAGGGCAAATTGTAATCACTATTTCCAAGGTAGGAGGAGTCTATGAAACGGTCATCGGTGCTTTTGGGTGTGCTCGGTGCGGTCGGATTCGCAGGATTATTGAGTGGGTGTAGCGAAGGATCTCCGTCGGCATCCGCCGGTGCAGGTGGAGCCAGTGGAAGCGGATCGGCTTCAGCCTCCGGGACAGTGACGGGGTTCGGCAGCATTATCGTCAATGGCAAACGGTTCGCGACAGAGGGGACATCCGTGAGCGTCGACGGCCAACCGTCAAGTCAATGCACTGTAAGTCCGACCAATCGGTGCGGGCTTGAGGAGGGGATGACGGTGAAAGTAGCAGGCTCTTTTAACGGTTCAACGAACCGAGCAACCAGTATTGTCCAAGAAGACATGCTTGAAGGGCCAATTACAAATGTAGATGGGGCGAATAGTCAATTTGCTGTATTGGGACAGACGGTCCTGGTGGACGACACCACAAAATTCGATTCCGGGCTCAACTTCGCGGCGCTGACTGTGGGAAATGTCGTGGAGGTGAGTGGGTTTGTAAAATCTGATGGGGTGATCGCCGCCAGCTTTATTGAGCGCAAGCCGGGAACCGGCTGCTCAGCGATTTGCGAGGTAAAGGGGACCGTCAGGAACCATAATGCTGGACTCGCGACGTTCCAGATCGGCGGGTTGACGGTCATTTATGACAACAGCACGATTATCAATGACATGCCGATTCCCAGCGGCAGCAATTGGAATGGCATTTTTGCAGAAGTAAAAGGCACGGCCCTTAGATAGTGTCGTCACGAGATGGCCGCCCAAAGAGCGATGCACCTGATGTGCACGGCGGCGAGGAAGGACGCGGCATGTTTGGCAT
>JABMDE010000075.1:63196-71556 GCA_015904055.1 Nitrospira sp.
GAAGCGGATCGGCATCAGCTTCCGGGACAGTAACGGGGTTCGGCAGCATTATCGTCAATGGAAAACGGTTCACGACAGAGGGGACATCCGTGAGTGTCGACGGCCAACCGTCAAGTCAGTGTACGGTGAGTCCAACGAATCGGTGCGGTCTTCAGGAGGGGATGACGGTAAAAGTATCAGGCTCATTTAACGGTTCATCGAATCGAGCGGTCAGTATTGTCCAAGAAGATATGCTCGAAGGGCCGATTACGAATATAGATGCAGCGAATAGTCAGTTCGCCGTGTTGGGACAAACAGTCCTGGTGGACGACACCACGAAATTCGATTCAGGGCTGAACTTCCTCGCGCTGGCGGTGGGGGATATCGTTGAAGTAAGTGGATTTGTAAAATCTGACGGGGTGATCGCCGCCAGCTTTATTGAGCGGAAGCCGGGAACCGGTTGCACAGCGATCTGCGAGGTCAAGGGAACGGTCAGGAACCATAATGCTGGACTCGCGACGTTCCAAATTGGCGCGTTGACGGTCAGCTATGACAACAACACGCTTATCAGTGACATGCCGGTTCCCAACGGCAGCAATTGGAATGGCCTATTTGCAGAAGTGAAAGGCACGGCCCTGAGTGGCTCAACGCTCACGGCTACGAAAGTCGAGCCGGAGAATGACGGAGCCGGCAACGGCCAAGTGGACAAGTTTGAGGTCGAAGGATTTGTTACACAGGCCGGCACGCCGAACGGCAATGTGATCAGTTTCACGATCGGCACGACGACCGTGCTCACAACAGTGAACACGGAGTTCCGGGGCGGAATAGTCGATGAAATCGTGCTTGGCACCAAGATGTCTGCCGAAGGTCGCTTTGATGGCACCACGCTGATCGCGCAGCATGTGAAGTTCCATGAGAGTGTGCGATTGGAAGGCAATATCGCTGCCATCAATGGAAATTCTTTGACACTCGAAGGGCTCCAGAATGTGAGTGTCACAATTAATAATCAGACAGAGGTACAAGGGACGCTGAATACGAATGTCCATGTGCGAGTGCGTGGGCGAGTGACCGGCCCCAATTCCGGGGTGATCATCGCCACACGCGTTGAAGTCCGATCTATAACTTCTGATGATGACGTAGACCTCCAAGGGCCGGTGCAGTCGATCAATGGACAAACGCTGGTCATTCTGAATACGTCGATTGATACGTCCGGGATCCAGAACGATGACTTCGAGGGACTTAATGATCAGGTGATTGGACAGGCAGCCTTCTTCAACGCGGTGACGGTTGGCACTCTCGTGAAAGTCCAAGGCCGGCTGAGCGGTGTGGCGCTCACATGGCGAGAACTAGAATTGGAAGATTAGGTGTGGAGCTGGGAATCCTCGGACTAGAATAGGTCGCAGGTTAATTTTGAACCAAGCCAAGGAGATCAATAATGAATCGAATCAGTTGGAAAGAAATCATCTTGGGAACGATTGCCGGACTATCACTACTGACGTCGCCGGCGATAGGACAGATGAGCAGCCCTGTGGAAGAGCCGTCTGTACGCATGGACAACCGAGGGCCTGGCTCGTTGAATAGCGGACCAGGTTCGATGAATAGTGGCCGTGATCACGATGGCAACCGTAGCCGAGGTCATCGAGGCAGTGATGACTTGTATGCCCAGGCCGTCGATGTGCGGCAGGAAGATCGACGTGAAGATCGTCGGATGGATCGCCGTGCAGACCGGCAACTTGACCGACGGGAAGATCGAAGAGAGGACCGTCAGCTCGACCGGCGGGAGGATCGCCGGGAAGACCGGCAGGCTGACCGGCGCGAGGATCGGCAGATGGATCGCCAGGACGATCGCCGGTCCAATTCCGGCGGCGAATTGAGAGGCCTGGATCGGGCCGATCGTGTGGCCGGGGAGCATGGGCGGGAAGGACGGGAGAATGCTCGTGAGGCCCAAATGGACCGACCAGACAGGCCGGAAAGAGTTGCGCGACAGGACAGACTTGATAGGCCGGAGCGACCGGACAGGCCAGACCGACCTGATCGCCCGGAGCGTCCCGAACGCCCAGATAGGCCGGAGCGACCGGATAAACCGGAGCGATCTGGCCGGAACTGATAGAAGCGGTATGATGAGTCATGGCAGGGCGTCATGTTGTCCATGGCGTCCTGTCTTCATTTATCCAGCCTATATTATATTGAAACAGAGTGATGTCCGCGCTAAGTTGACTGGTGTGCTGCTATGACGGGATACACTGGAGTGCATACGAAGGAGTCGACACTATGAACATGGGAGTGTATCTGCGACGGTGCAGAGTCATTGTTCTGACCATCATTGGCTGCTTCGCCGTTTTCCAGCCGGAATGCGGGTTGGCTGAAGAAAAAGAAAAGATGGGTCCGGACCAACGACCTACTTCTGAGCGAAACTGGCAAGTCGGAGTGACGCCTAGTTATTCGAGCGGCAATTTCGGAACCGGCACCACAAGCGAGTTTGTGTACGTTCCCACGTCAATTCGGCGGCTTTTCCGAGAGGGCGATGTGACGGTTGTTATTCCATTTGTCTCAGTGACGAGCAACGGCTCTGCCACCTTGGTCGGCGGCCAGCCGACTTCGACTTTGCCTGATGGCTGCTTTAGAAATAGCGGAACAGAGTTTCGATCCGATAAGCCGGAGTGTGTCGCAGCGCTAAATGCAATCCAGGGGGGAGGATCTGGACAGAAGGTGACCAATTCCGGTCTCGGCGATATCATCCTCAGAGGGCGGTACTATGCAGTGGAAGAAAAGGAGTACGTTCCACTCATTGCCCTGACAGCCCGGATAAAAGTGCCGACCGCCGATGAGGGAAAAGGACTTGGCACCGGGGCGCTCGATCATGGCTACGGAGTGGAGCTATCTAAAATGCTTGGCGATAAGTGGATCGCGTTTCTTGACGGCGGATATAATTTTCTCGGCGATCCCAACGGGCGAGAGCTTCAGAATCAGCACTGGTTCGATATCGGCGGTGGACATTATCTGACCAAGAGCTTCTTGGTCAGCGTGTACTATGAAGAATACCGCGCAGTGGTTGCGAATCGAGTGAACATCAGGGATGTCTTTTTTGCATTCAACTACAGAGCTTCGGATGCCTGGCGGTTCAACGGTGGGGTCACCGTCGGGCTTTCCAACGGAGCGCCGGACTATGGGGTTTCGCTTGGCACCAGCTATAGATTTTAGCCAATATTCATCACCGATGAGGCTGTTTACCTTCCCTTCCGCTATCCGTCTAATGAATCAAGTAGGCCAAAGCAGACGATTCAACGGTAATGAGCCAGCGTAACTGGAGCTGGACCATGCCGTTGGATCAACCTGACGAACCGAGTGATGCGCAGCTGGTAGCGCGCAGCCTCGCGCAAGACCATGATGCCTTCGGGCAACTGATCGACCGGCACGCTGCAGTGATCGTCAATCTGGCTTACCGGATGGTGGGGAATCGAGCCGAAGCCGAAGATTTAGCGCAAGAAACGTTTCTTGCGGCGTACAAAGCGTTGTCGACGTTTCGAGCCGATTCAAAGTTTTCCACTTGGCTCTACCGCATCGCCTCGAACAAGTGCAAAGATTGGCTACGAATGAAACGGCCGGGGCAAGGGCAGTACGATCTGGACGCAGATGAGAGTCTGGATCTCTACGTGACGGAAGACCGAACGCCGGAATTGTTGTTGTCTCAGCAACAAGTTGCCCAGGAATTGGAGGAGGCGATTCAGCGGTTGCCTCCGCTCTATCGAGAGGCCTTTGTGCTGAAGCATATTGAAGGACTGAGTTACGAAGAGATGGAGGAGATTCTTGGCGTGAGGAGCGACACACTAAAAATGCGGGTGTACAAGGGGCGAGTACAGCTTAGCCGTGAACTGGCGATGCTGAACTCTATCCGATAATGTCGGCGTGCACGCAGGATGGCTCCCATGAATGAGTACGACCTTTTAGTTCAACGGTTTCTCGATCAGGAGTTGTCTCCGGAGGAGCGAGCCGCATTTCTTCAGGCCGTAGATGTTGATGCCGCGCTACGCCGGCATTGGCTGAATCTTGAGATGATAGCTGCGCAAGCAGCACAATTGCCCAAGATCGTGCCTTCGGCTGCGTTTCTCAGCCGGGTGAAAGCTCAAACGACTCCACCGGCTCCCAGCCTATGGGAGCGCCTACGCACCGCCGTCACAGTGCCTCGCAGGCTGGAGTGGAATCTTGCCGGAGCGATGGCGGCAGCTTGTGTCGCGGTCTTAGCGATTGTGGGCTTGCTCAAGCTGGCGCCGGACCGTATTGTGGAAGTGCCGGTAGCAGTACCTCCTGTACAGACGGCATCATTCTTCCCAACATCAACGCCGCAGGTATTTGTCCGTCTCGTGCTGGTGCAACCTGGCGCAAGGTCGGTGTCGGTGGCAGGGGACTTTAACGGGTGGAATCCTGCTCACACCAAGTTAGACCGGGCGGATGGGGGAGTATGGACCGTGACGATTCCGCTCAAGCCGGGACGCTACGAATATATGTTCGTCGTCGATGGGAAACAGTGGATCGCCGATCCGCTCGCGGCAGAAGACGCCGGCGATGGATTCGGCTCACACAATGCGGTGCTTGATGTGGCCATTTAGTGAATGCCGGGGAGCGCTTGCAACAGGTCTGAGCCTCCAGTACTCTCTTTCCCATGGAAGCGAGATGGAATGGATTCGGCTGCGCTCTCAGTCTTGTCGTGCTGGGGACCCTCATGATGGTCGCCTTGTCAGGGTGCGCCAAGGCCAAGGTGGTGAAGTCGGAGTTGCCAAAATCTTTGAGCGGGGTTGTGCGGTTCACAATTCTTGCGCCAGGGGCCAAACAGGTACATCTCGTCGGGTCTTTCAATGGCTGGGGAAAGATCGAGACGCCGATGACAATTATTGAGTCCTCCGGCGTGTGGTTAGTGGACATTCCATTGAAAGTAGGCGAACACACGTTCATGTATCTCATTGACGGCGCTCGATGGATCACGCCGCCCTTGGCTGAAGACTTCGTCACAGATGGTTTTGGGCAAGCCAACGGAGTTGTCATTGTACGATAAACTGATGTGTACACGAACCAACATCACGATGTGGGGGCTGGTCATGGCTGTGACGCTCGCAGCCAATCCGGTCTGGGCTGAACCTCTTTCTGTTCAAGAAAGAGATGCAATCACGCGGCTCGGCTCGGCACAGGGTCGTGCCATCAGTGAGATTAATCCTTTACTCGATCAAGTAAGCAAGGCCGGTGAACGAGGGCTTCCCACCGATTCGTTGCTCAATAAGGTGAAGGAAGGTTTGGCAAAGGGGGTTGAACCGACTCGCATCGATCCGGTACTGCGGCAGATGACATCTCGTCTTGAATCCGCTCACGAAGTCTTGGAGGAAGCGAAATCCCGCGGCATAGCGGAAGGAAACCGGCAGCGCGCGCTGGAAACGATGGCAGAAGCCTTGGCAAGGGGAGCTACCAAGGATGAAGTGCGTGAACTGAGCCGCTTGTCGCAAGAGGGCCGACATAAAGCCACACAGGAAGAGCTAGCAGCCGGGGCCAAGGGTTTGGCTGTGATGAAAGAAGGCCGAATCCCTTCCAAAGAAGGGACCGCCTTGGTCGGGGAGGGGATACGCCAGGGCTATCGCTCGTCGGAACTTCTGGATCTTGGCCGGGAAGTCAAACGCCGTGGGGCTGATTTCGAGGAGGGTCGTGCCAGCCTGCAAGAGCTGCGCGAACAAGTCAGCCGGGGTGAGAAAGGTGATCGGCTGTTCCGAGATGATCGCAGCGGCTCAGGTAGGGGCGATCGCGAACACCGCGAAGATCGCGGCGATCGAGGAAGTCGTGAAGACTCCGGGCGCGATCGATCCGATCGTCACGACAGATCAGGCGGCGATCGATCCGATCGCATCGATCGTCCAGAGAAAGCAGATCGTGCTGAAGGATCTGACCGCATGGAACGCCCTGAAAAAGTTGATCGGCCAGAGCGGTCAGACCGCTCAGGCCGAGGCCGTGACTGATACGGATACAACTCAGCACTCATAACTGTATCTGCATCGACCCTCCACTTGCGCGATCGTTTCTTTTGCTCAAATGGCATTTCCTGCATGAGACGACCCTGCTAGAATGCAGGCATGGATGTCATCGCCACGCATAGCAATGCGGATTTTGACGGCCTTGCGTCCATGGTGGCAGCCCGCAAACTCTATCCGGACGCGAAACTCATTATCCCCGCTGGCGCTCAGGAAACACTGCGTAATTTTCTCTCCGTGCAGGACCTCGGCATTACCAAACTCAAAGATGTTGATCTCGCACAAGTAACCAGGCTGGTATTGGTCGACACCCAGGAGCCTGATCGAATCGGCGCGTTCAAGTTGTGCCTTGAGAATCCGTCCGTTGAAGTTGTCGTGTTCGATCATCATGTCGATCATGACTCACCCTATGCCGGTCGCTCGAAGCAGTCCGTCGTGGAATCGGTCGGCGCGACGGCGACTATTCTCGTAGAGATACTCCACCGTCAGCACATTGCGATCACCCCATTTGAGGCAACCGTCATGGCGCTGGGGCTTTACGAAGAAACCGGCTCATTTGCCTTTGCCTCAACCACTGCTCGCGATCTGGAGGCCGGCGCGGTGCTCATTGCAGCCGGTGCGGACTTGAACTTAGTTTCAGACACTCTGCGCCGTCCCCTCGATCCGGATGCTATTACGTTGTTGAACGATTTCTTAGAGCACAGCGACGTCCATTATCTCGAAGGTCGCAAGGTGCTGGTAGCCACGAGCACGATCGACCGCTGCCGCGGCGACGCGGCCGGCGTGGTGCATATGCTGGCCGATATGCAAGGAGTCGATGCCGTCGTCGTGGCGGTGATGATGGAAGACCGGGTGCAGGTGATCGGGCGAAGCCGCAGGCCAGAGATCGACGTCGGGTGGATCGCACGTGAGTTCGGCGGCGGGGGCCATGCAGTGGCGGCATCCGCCACAGTCAAGAAACACACCGTGGCGGAGGTCAAGGAGCGGATCGTTCAACTGCTCACGACACACTATCGCCCCACCTTGCTCGCCCAAGATGTCATGACCCGACCGGTGAAAGCGGTCGGCGCGGACACCGCCATCGGCGAGGCCGGACAGCAGATGACGAATTACGGCGTAAATGTATTTCCTGTGCTTGATGAGAAGGATCATTATGCCGGAATTGTCAGTCGGGAGCTGATTCAGAAAGCCTTGTTTCACCGGCTGGGTAAGGAGCCTGTCCTGGTCATTATGCAGACAGATGTCTATACGGCAAAGCCGGACACCCCGTTTCATCACATCGAGCTCGCAATGATCGAACGGAACCAGCGCTTTGTGCCGGTCGTGAAGGAAGCCACGGTCATTGGTGTCATTACCAGGACGGATCTGCTGCGGACCTTGCACGACGATGTGCTGAAGATTGCCAGGAAGCGGACCCTTCGCCCGGGTGAATCAGAGCATGAAATAGGTGGGCCGCATCGTAACGTGAAAGGATTGTTCCAGAGCCGTCTGCCACGGAACGTGGTCACCTTGCTTGAAGAGGCGGGACGGTTGGCCGATCGTTCCGATGTCACACTTTTTGTCGTGGGCGGTTGTGTGAGGGATCTGCTCCTTGGCATCCAGAATTTAGACTTGGATTTGGTGGTGGAAGGAAATGGGATCGCCTATGCGCGCAAGCTCGGCGAGGTGCTGCATGCGCGGGTCACGGTGCATGAGCGGTTCGGGACCGCAGTCCTCCTGTTGCCGGATGGGTTCACGCTCGATGTGGCCACCGCAAGGACAGAGTATTACGAGTACCCCACGGCCCTACCGACGGTGGAGCAGAGTTCGATCAAGAAAGATCTCTACCGGCGTGATTTCACGATTAATGCGCTGGCTATCCGCTTGAACGAACAGGGCTTCGGGGATGTACTGGACTTTTACGGCGGGCAGCGGGATTTGAATGACAAGGTCGTGCGGGTGTTGCACGGGTTGAGTTTTGTCGAAGATCCGACCAGGGTATTTCGCGCCATTCGCTTTGAGCGACGGTTTGGATTTCATTTAGGCCGGGATACTCGCGCCTTGATCGCTGGGGCCGTCAAGATGGATTTATTTCATCGGCTGTCCGGCCATCGTGTACTTGAAGAATTAAAGTTGTTACTGGGCGAGCGGGAGCCGAAACATGCCATTCAGCGTTTGGCGGATTTCGATCTGCTGAAGTTTATTCATCCCAAACTAGTGTGGACCAATCGATTGAAGGCACTGTTGGATGCCATTGAGCAGGCAGTGGATTGGTATCAATTGCTGTATCTCGACCGGAAGATGGAGCCGTGGCTTGTCTATATGATGGGACTGATGGAGGTCTTGCCTGAACGTGCGGTGACAGAGGTACTCAAACGATTTCCCTTCTCTGAA
>JABMDE010000076.1:0-8867 GCA_015904055.1 Nitrospira sp.
CTGTGGATCTCCAATCTGTCCCAGTGCGCGAACGGCATCTTCACGCACGGCGGAATCTGTATCGTTGAACAACGTGGAAAGCAGCGGCGTCACGGCATGGTGTGACTTCGACTTCCCCAGTGACTCCACCGCATGCAAACGCACCAGCCAATCCTGATGTGCCAACGATTCCACTAATGCCGGGATTGCCGATTCTCCGATCGCCGCCAGCGCCGAGGAGGCCTCTTCTCGAACTGCTTTCACTCGGTCTTGGAGCAATGGCACCAAGGATGAAATCGAGCCGACGTCCCGGATGCGTCCGAGGGCTTTGGCCGCATGCATGCGGACAATCCAATCGAGACTGCGTAAGGCCCGTATCAGCTGGTCCAGCACACGGCTATCGGCGATCGAGGCTAAAGCTGCCGAGGCGGCTTCCTGCACCGACAGCTCAGGATCGGTAAGGCACTCCCCCAGCACTCCCCCAAGGCCGGCACAGCCGGCGCTCCAATGGCCGTCAATGCGCCGATCGCCGCTTCCCGTACGGACCGATCATGGTCCCGGAGAGAAGAGATCAACGGACAGACGGCACGGGAATCTTTCAGGCTGCCCAATCGAGCGGCTGCGTCCTCCCGGATCGCCCAGTCCTCGTCTCTGAGGGCGATAATGTGTTCGGCGACAGGATCAGCCATGTCCGGTAACCTTTCAGCAGCAATCGATGACCCTAACACAGGGTTTTTTACAGGGTCAACGTAGAGGTCTCGCTGGAGCCTCCTCTGGAAAGATGACGCAAAAGAGTTCAATATGGGCTCGCGGCCATTATGACTCATGTGAGAGTACCCCTGCTGCTGAGACAATCTCTATGTGTAGCGGCCCTGCTGGCCTCGTTGGTAGTGGCAACGTCTGCTGCACAAGCCTATGAAGTCTGGATCACCGATCAATCGGATACCGGGAAAGAGAGCGGCGGGTTTCTCCATATTTATGACGGGGCCAAGCTGGCCGCCAATCCGGTCTCGGCGAAACCACTTCAGACCATCGATTTGTCAGGCGAGATCAACAAGTTTTGTGAAGACGCGACGAAGAAAGCCGTCCGCCGTCCGCATATGCTGTTCTTCAATGCGGCCCAGGACCATGTCATTCTTTCCTTCTTGAGCGGTCACGTACTTTTCATGGATGCGGCGACCAAGAAGCCGGAAGCCTGTTTGTCGATGGGGAAGAATGCGCACGCCGCCTGGCCGACGCCTGATCAGAAGATGGCCATTACCGCCAACATCGCTGAGAAAAAGTTCATCCGGATCTGGACGGACTATGCCGCCCATAAATACAGCTTCGATCCTGAGAAGGACGTGCTCAACTTAGCTGCGCTGGAAAATGGGGAACGTCCGGACACCTCGCCGATCTGTCCTATTACCGAATCGTCCAGTCAGTATGCATTTGTCACGCTTCGTGGAGGAGGACTGCTGGTCTTGGATGTGACCGCCACGCCGCTCAAGGTTGTGGCGACGTTAGATAATAACCAAATCCATCCGGCCGGCTGCGGCGGGATTCAAGCCGGCGGCACGATGTACGTCAACTCAGGTGGTGGCTGGCCCATCGCACCGTTGTCCTACGACATTTATGCGCTCGATATTTCGAATCTACCCAAAGCGATTACGGTCAAGCTGGTGTCGCAACGGGATGACCAGTTCGCCGACTCGCACGGTATGGCGTCTGTCGGGCGCTATGTGTGGAACGCAGACCGGGCTGGGAACAATGTTGAAATCATCGACACGCTGAGCAATCTGAGCGTCGGGGCAATCGATCTGGAAACGACCGCCAACGCAGACCCCGCTCCCGATTTGATGGATACGGCGCCGGACGGCCAATATGTCTTCGTCAGCCTGCGTGGGTCGAGTCCACTGACCGGGAATGACAAGGATGCGCACAACGCCATGGGTACGATTCCAGGTGTGGGTGTGATCCATGTGGACGAAGGCGGACGAGTCGGCCACTACAAGGGCCAGGCAACTGTCACGAATCAGAAGGACGGCAAAGAAACCGCGGATGTTCACGGGATTGCGGTGAGGAAGTAATCGGTCGCGGGTAGATTCTCCCTGCCCAGTAGGGTAGGGAGAATCTACTTCAGGCTAAAACATGTCCAAACAGGGGTGTATATAACAAACCAGCTTTGGAACACCTTAAGTCTACTTCTTGCCCATTTTTTGGAACTTTCCTGAAATGTATCAAATTCCTGAGCGAAACAAAGTTCAATGTATTAGGGGTTAAGCATGTCGTTGGGCCGTGGTCTCCTTCTTATCTTGTCATTCGTTGTCATGTTGAGCACTAATGCACCTCCCGCACAAGCCGACTCCATTCGGGACTATTGCAAAGGAATTGTCGGAGATAGCTATAGCCTAATGGAAGCATGCATCCGTGGTGAGGAGCAGGCAAGACTGAATTTGCAGTCAGGCTCTACAGATCGAAAAATCGAAGCGTATTGCAAAAAGATAGTTGGTGGAAGTTACAAGCTTATGGAAGCCTGCATCCGTCGTGAGGAGCAATCGAGAGCCAATATTCAAAGTCGTCCGACTGCTTCGCAAGCAGATGATAACGACTCAATGGTAGGGGAAAAGGGAAAACTCGTCAGTTTGCTGGCTGACTATGCGGACTTTCGACAGCGCGTACAGGATGTTCGCGATACCCGCAAGTCCGGCTATGCTTCTGATACTACAGATCTCATTGACCTCGCAAAGGGAATCCAGAAGTCCATGGTAGTAGCTGACAATTTCAGAAATGCCGTCCATGTCGTAGGGGTGAAAGAAAACAAGTCAGAGGTTATTGCAAGTAATCTGCTCTATGCCTATGGAGCCATGAGCCAAATTATTCGAGCTGAAATTGACCGTAATCTCTTTCTTCAGAAATCTGATATTCCACTCCGCATTGCTGAAAAGCATGAAGAAATATGGAAGATGATCGATCCCTCTATCCCTGTTGTGTCCGTTCCATAAGTATTTCGCACACTGCTCATGATGTCTTAATTTCTTCAAGGCTCTCACAGCAGAAATAGGGGGTGGGCAGATTTTCTGACGGCGGATCCTGGGTCTCAGGCCGCAACCGTTTCAAGCTTGCCGGCCTTACCCTTTGCCTTGGTCACTCGAATCTGAATGTTTCTGTTCATCCGAAGCAGGAACGAAAACAATCTGTCCAGCGTAAAGCCTTTTAACTGACCACTTTTGAGCTTGGATATATCGGGCTGTGTCGCGCCGATAAGCGTCGCCGCTTGTTTTTGGGTAAGAGTGCGTTCTTCGATGATCTTGATGATGTGCAGAGCAAGCTCAGCTTTTGCCTGGTACTCCTCAGGGTTGTCGAATCCAAGATCTTCGAACACATTGCCTGAGCCTCTCGTAATTGTTCCGCTCATGTTCTCGCTCCTTTGCTATCTTCTATCGCCAGTTTCAAACGTTTCTCTATCAGGTCGATATCCTTCTGCGGCGTAGCCACCCCGGTCTTCGATTTCTTGTGGAAGCAGTGCAGAACGTAGATCTTGTCCTTCAGCTTCGCTAGATAGACCGCCCGATAAGCATTCCCTTCGTGACGTTCTTTCAACTCATACGCGCCGCTTAAGTTTCCCTTCAACGGTTTTGCCGATTCAGGGAAAGCGCCCAATTGCACCTGATAGAGCGCGAATCCAAGAGTTTGCTGCACCTCGTCCGGAAAGGATTTCAGGTCCTCTCGTGATGATCCAATCCAGTCTATCGGTTTTCCTTTGGGACTGTTGTTCACCAAGAGCTTATAGCAAATATACTATATGCTGTAAAGATGGCCATGTCCGTCGGCTGGTTCGCTCATACGAATCGTCCGCGGTCGGACGGAGTCGGCACGCGGCAGGTTTCGGATTTGCCCATCCACTCGTACCGATGGCGTGCGATGTAATCGTAGAGGGCGTCGCGAAGAGGACGGGGAATCACAATGCCGAGGTAGAAGAACGGCCAGAAACCGGACAACTGTTTCACGATTCTCAGGGCCGCCGTGGATTTCGTGTAGATATGACCATGCTCCAAGAGCAGGAAGGTCTCAAAGCCCTTGGCAGGGAGATGGAGTTCTTTGAGGATCTGTTGCGCTGGTTCGGACTGAAGCGTGCCGAATTTGAATTTCGCCTGGGGGCATGGTCGATCGTGAAAGTGACCCAGGCGTTGCACCAATTACAGACCCCGTCGAAGACGATGACCCGCTCATATTGGGTCCACTTGTGTGAAGCGGGATCGAGTTGACGGATCATGCGTCCCTCCTATCGAAATAACGGACAGGGGGTGCTGGGTCTGAAGGAGAAGAGCACGGGGCTTTTAGTCGCCAGCATAACCTGGAAAGAATTCCGGCTGTAAGCTGACAGCTGACAGCTCGTCGGTTAGGTCATGTCGCCTGAAGGCCCGAACCGTCCTGTTTCACCCAACGGTCGTTCGACCCGGAGATTGTCCGCGTGGCTGGAACTGATGTCGAGTTCTTCCGCAGGAGGCGACCAGCCGAGCTTCTCCAGGGTTTCCAGTGCGATCAGCCTGAGCGCGTCCTTGGCGGTCAGCCGGACTGATGCGTAGGAGAGCACCCGTTCTTGTTCTGCTTCCACTTCGGAGGCTTTGGGGTCATAGAGGAAGGCGATCAAGGGTTCGGTGACCCAGGCGTTGCACCAATTACAGATCCCGTCGAAGACGATGACCCGCTCGTGCTTGGCCCACTCATGCATGCGTGAGGCTCTTTGTCGAAGCTAGATCGTATCCCCTGAAGGCCCGAACCGCCCGGTGTCTCCCAACGGTCGTTCGACCCGGAGATTGTCTGCATGGCTGGAACTGATATCGAGCTCTTCTGCCGGAGGTGTCCAGCCGAGCTTCTCCAGGGTTTCCAGCGCGATCAGCCTGAGCGCGTCCTTGGCGGTGAGCCGGACTGATGCGTAGGAGAGCACCCGTTCTTGTTCTGCTTCCACTTCGGATGCTTTGGGGTCATAGAGGAAGGCGATCAAGGGTTCGATCGCCGTGTCGCCGATGACTGCCAGCGCCGCTGCGGCTTTTTCCCGCAGTACGCCGTCCTTGAGTAACACGATCAGATCGGGAATCACGCGGGGATCGCGGAATTGGCCGAGCGCCGTGGCAGCGGCTTCTTTGATGAAGGCGTCTTCACTCACGATGCAGCCGGGAGTCGGCGAGCCTTCCTGTTTGATCCCTTTTCCTTTCAGTGCATCCAAGACTGCCGGGAGGGCGCGCGGATCACCGATCATGCCGAGTGACGCGATGGCATGACGCTTGACCGCTCCGTCCTTCATCGCCTCGATCAGCGCCTCAATCGCGCGCGGATCGCCGATCATGCCCAGTGCGATGGTGGCGTCTTCCCGCACGGCCCGATCCGGATCTTTCAAGGCGGCAATCAAAGCATCGACCACTTTTGCATCGCGCACCCAGGTTCGCCCGATCTGATAGTCGGTCGTCATGCCGCCCAACGCGCGGGCCGCATGGCAGCGGACGACGAAATCCTTGTCTTTGAGGTTTTCAATGAGCGGATCGACCGATGGCTGCCCGATATAGACCAACGCCGTGCCCGCTGTTTCACGCACGATCTTGGAGGAGTCTCGAAAGAGCTTGATCAAGGTTGGGACTGCTTTGGCATCCCCGATCTTGCCGAGCGCCTCCGCTGCCGCGCTCTTGACGGCTCCGTCGCGGTCCCGGCAGGCAGCGATCAACGCATCGACGGCTATCGGATTCTTGATCCCGCCCGCAGCCTTGGCGGCGTGTTCGCGCACGCGCCACCGTTCATCTTTCAAGGCACTGATCAGACGGTCTATGACCACCGGTCCCATTGTGGCCGTCGCATCGACGATTTGGTTCCGGACTTCCATGATGGGGTCGTTGAACAGGCCGATGAGGGCTTCGGTGGCTTTAGGTCCGCCGATTTTGGCCACTCCGCATCCGGCGTAGGCACGCACGGACCAGAAATCGTCGCCGCAGGCGCGGATCAACGCATCCAATGTCGAGGGCTCTGCTCGTTCGGCCAGTGCCTTCGCGGCTTCTTCGCGTGTGGCGTCATCCACATCCTCCAGCGCGTCCAGCAGATCTTCAAGTGTCTGTGTCATGGTGATGGTTTCTGGTTGTAGTAATCGTCCCGTTCACCGCTGTGAGGGTACATGCGTTTGCACCGCACGATCAGCGTCTGGGTGCCGCGTCCTTCGATACATTGATCGAGCGATGCGGCAAAATCGAGTGTGCCGTCGAGCGTCACGGCAAATGGGAAATCAAACGTAAAGCTGATGAATTTGTATTTGCCGGGTTTCAACGCGAGTGCTCGCAGCTCAGAAGTCTTTGGTGCGTCGAGCGATTCAGGATCGGAGGCCCAAATGGATGGAGTTACGCCCGGCACTTGCCACCAGGAGGGCGGAACCAGCTTCGTCGCATCGATGGTAATGGTGTGCTCTTTAAGATGGGCCTGCGGCGGCCCGCTTGCCCATCCTGTCCCAATCGGGGTGATGGCCAGCAGTCCCAGGAGCAATCCACAGCACAGGACAGTTCGGCGGCGTATGGACAATGGATGAATCATGATCGTTACGGTTTCTTGGCGGACGATCCGGTTGAAGAGGCCGCTGCGGGCTGGAAGATTTCTTCGACGGCCGTACTGTCCCATTCGGTATGGGTGTCCAGTCCAAGAATGCGCATCACCGTTGCTCCGGTGTCGATAATCGAGACAGGCCGGCGAATGAGTTGCCCCGGCTTGATTCCGACGCCGGATACGATCCAGGGGACCACCGGTGAATCAGCGGCCGAAGCGTCGGCTCCCAGGTCGATCCCTTTTCCGCTGAGGGCCGTGACCATGACCGTCGTCCGGTTCGTCAGCGCATAGTGTTTGAATACATCCAGCACCGACTGTATGGCCGTATCGACCGTCCGTAGCGCCTCGCGGTATTCTTTGGAGTTCCAGCCATGCGCAACTCCCGCTCGACCGGCCTCCGGAAGATGGACGACCAACAGATGTGGCAGGGCGAGAATCGCATGCCCGTACCCGTGGCCGCTCGTCGCTTTCTGAAAATACTGTTGAATGTAGGAGACGATCTTGGCCGTACCGCACTCAGGCCGCAAGGCCCCGCAGAGCTGATAATCGGTGTAGGGTTCTGGCCTCGCCAGCTGGTAGAGCGATTCGTCCATAAAGAAGATGGCGCTGTCCCGGCCTCCGCTCAAGTCGAGGTAGTCGAACAGACTGGGTGCACGGGAGTAGCCTCGGCTGATTTCAAAGAAGTTCCACGTAATGCCATGCTTCTCGACCGGAAGGCCGGTGAGCAACGACGCCATCGTCGGGAGCCGGAGAGCCGGCTTCACGCCGGTTGCAGACCATGTGGCCGCTCCGTTTTTCACCAGCTTGCTCAGGCTCGGCATGGTTCCGGCCTTGAGCGAGTCCTGGTCGAAACCTTCTAAAACAAAGAGGATGACATGTTCCGTGGGCGATGCGGATATGGTGGCGTCCCCAACGGGATTCGGCGCTGCGTACGCAGGGAATCCAGCAGTCATTTCAAGGAATACCACCATGAAACCGACACAGTATGAAGCAAGATATCGGAGGGCGTTTACCATAGGACGTTCACGCGGGATGTTCCTCAAGATTAACCAGACACGTCCGGTACCCTAGCACGCGAATTTTCTGGAAGGCAAGATGGTTGGGAATCAGTGGTGTCGCTGGCGAAACGGGGGAGCGGGTGGTATGGTGAAATTCATCAGGATGCTGAAAATGTCCGCCAGCGGCGTTCTCGCATCGCTCCGAGGCTCAACATCATGAGCCCAGCGGAGGTAAGGACCTATCCGCTCGCATCTGATCGAAGCGAGCGGTTCAAGCGAAGCTTGGTATGTACCTCCTCGCCTCCTCGCTCGCTGCGGTCGCCTCGTGGCATGGCGCGTCTCGGCGCGCCGGGGTTGGGTGGGTGAGATCAGTGGCCATTTTGAGCATCCTGCATGGCTGCTTGGTGCCATCTAAAATGCCGATAACCGCGTGCTCACAGCGTCCTCTCATCCCTCTTCTCATTCTTCTCGCCATCTGTATAGGTACGGCTCCTGCCTGGGCTGACGTCAGGACGGTCAGCGCAGAGGGGGAACATCGGATGGGAGACCGCGATACACGCGAAGATGCGGTCCGGCTCGCCACTGAATCGGCCAAACGGAATGCGCTCGAACAGGTGGCCACGTATCTGGAAAGTGTCACGGTGGTGGATGGCATGGACATCACCAAGGACGAGATCCGTACCTACACGGCCGGTCTGGTGATTGTCCTCGATCAGCGTATTGAGACCACGCTTGATGGTGACACCATCGTTGTGACGGTCAAACTTCTGGCACAAATTGATACGAAAGAAGCGGCACAAGCGATTGCGGCGTTGCGGGAAAGTGAAGATGCTCGTGTGGAACTGGCGGCGTTGAAATCGGAGAACGAGCAACTGCAACAGGAACTTGATGCGGCGAATCAGGCCTTGGGCAAGGCCTCGACGTCGGAGCAAACGCAGGAGGCGGCACAACGGCGGCAGGATCTTCTCAATCGTGTGCAGTCGAACGCAATGATTTCCCAGGTCTGGACGGACTGGGTGTTGGTGTCGCCGGTCGGGTATTCCCATTCCTGGATGAGCTCGCCGCAGGCGCTGGCTCTGTTAGCGAGTGCCCACGCGCTGTATCCGGCCAGCCCGCATGTGGTTGTGGCGCAACGGGTGATTGCCGGCGGACAACCGTTGACGCCTCCATCGCCCCCGCAGCCGCCTGCGCCGGGGCGTGCACCTTTCCGAATGCCGACGTACGAAGTTGTTTCTGCGCCAGGCTCGTCCGACGCTCCCCGCACATTGAACGAGATTACGCACCGAACGCCGACAAGACCAGCCCGCATCGGGAATGAGACCTCTGCGG
>JABMDE010000076.1:8987-12904 GCA_015904055.1 Nitrospira sp.
GTACGTAGCGCCTCGCGATATTCTTTGGAGTTCCAGCCATGCGCCACTCCCGCTCGGCCGGCCTCCGGAAGATGGACGACCAATAAATGCGGTAGGGCGAGAATCGCATGTCCGTACCCATGGCCGCTTGTCGCTTTCTGAAAATATTGTTGAATGTAGGAGACGATTTTGGCCGTACTGCATTCAGGCCGCAAGGCTCCGCAGAGCTGATAATCGGTGTAGGGCTCGGGCCTTGCCAGTTGGTACAGCGATTCATCCATAAAGAAGATGGCGCTGTCTCGGCCTCCGCTCAAATCGAGGTAGTCGAACAGGCTGGGCGCACGGGAGTAGCCTCGGCTGATTTCAAAGAAGTTCCACGTAATGCCATGCTTCTCGACCGGAAGGCCGGTGAGCAGCGAGGCCATCGTCGGGAGCCGGAGAGCCGGCTTCACACCGGTCGCAGACCATGTGGCTGCTCCGTTTTTCACCAGCTTGCTCAGGCTCGGCATGGTCCCGGCTTTGAGCGAGTCCTGGTCGAAACCTTCTAAAACAAAGAGGATGACATGTTCCGTGGGCGATGCGGGTACGGTGGCGTCCCCGACAGGATTCGGCGCTGCGTACGCAGGGAATCCAGCAGTTATTTCAAGGAATACCACCATGAAACCGACACAGTATGAAACAAGATATCGGAGGGTGCTTACCATAGGACTTTCACGCGGGATGTTCCTCAAGATGAACGAGACACGTCCGGTACCCTAGCACGCGAATTTTCTGGAAGGCAAGATGGCTGGGATTCCTGTCCTGTGCTGGCGAAACGGGTGAGCGGGTGGTATGGTGAAATTCGACAGGATGCTGAAAATGTCCGCCAGCGGCGTTCTCGCATCGCTCCGAGGCTCAACGTACCGAAGCGTACGCCTCGCCTCCTCGCTCGCTGCGGCCTTGCTGGACGGCCATTTTGAGCATCCTGCATGGCTGCTTGGTGCCATCTGAAATGCCGATAACCTCGTGCCTACAGCGTCCTCTTGTCCATCTCCTCATTCTGATCACCATCTGCATAGGTACGGCTTCTGCTTGGGCTGAGGTCAGGACAGTCAGTGCGGAGGGGGAACATCGGATGGGAGACCGCGATACACGCGAAGATGCGGTCCGGCTCGCTACCGAATCGGCCAAACGGAACGCGCTCGAACAGGTGGCTACGTATCTGGAAAGTATCACGGTGGTGGATGGCATGGACATCACCAAGGACGAGATTCGTACCTACACGGCTGGCCTGGTGATTGTTCTTGATCAGCGTATTGAGACCAAGCTCGACGGTGAAATCGTTGTTGTGACGGTCAAACTTCTGGCGCAGATCGACACGAACGAAGTGGCGCAAGCGATTGCGGCGTTGCGGGAAAGTGAAGATGCTCGCGTGGAACTGGCGGAGTTGAAATTGGAGAATGAGCAACTGCAACAGGAACTCGATGCGGCAAATCAGGCGTTGGGCAAGGCCTCGACGTCAGAGCAAACGCAGGAGGCGGCGCAACGGCGGCAGGACCTTCTCAATCGCGTGCAGTCGAACGCGATGATTTCCCAAGTCTGGATGGACTGGGTCCTGGTGTCGCCGGTCGGGTATTCCCATTCCTGGATGAGCTCGCCGCAGGCTCTGGCTCTGTTAGCGAGTGCCCACGCGCTGTATCCGGCCAGCCCGCATGTGGTCGTGGCGCAACGGGTGATTGCCGGCGGGCAACCACTGACCCCTCCATCGCCGCCGCAGCCGCCTGTGCCGGGAAGCGTCCCGTCCCGAATGCCGACATACGAAATCGTGTCTGCCCCAGGCTCGTCCGATGCTCCCCGCACATTGAACGAGATTACGCACCGAACGCCAACAAGACCAGCCCGCATCGGGAATGAGATCTCTGCCGAGCAGGGGCAGGGTGCGCGCCAGTTTACGGATGCCCATCGGCCGAATCTTTTTCTTGCGCCATCGGCCGGACAATCGATGGCTCCATCGCGATCGATGCCGGGTGGGGCCATGGAAGGGAGAGGCGGAAGAGGCCAGGGCCAAGGGCGGGGAGGTCGGAATTGAAGAAGGGGATCGCGACGCTCGTCATCCTGGCCGGTCTGTGGATCGCCGGCTGGCTGCCGGTGACACAGGTATTTGCGACAGAGCCTGGGGATGTGCGGTCGCAGGCCGAACGTTCCTTCGATCAACTTACGCAACAGCAGAATGGAAATCGATCTGGCGATGTGTCCGGTGGCATCCGGCAAGCCGCTGAAACAAGCCACGGCTCGTATCCGTCCGATCGGTATTGGATCGGCAAGGGCCAAGGTGACTTGGCCAAGGGTAAACTGGTTTGTCAGCGGGTCTCCGAGCTATCGGCCCGTACGGATCTGGCTAAGCAGATTCGGGTGCTGGTGAAAGAGCATATGGTCGATCGGGTGCGCGAGCGGTCGGGGCGTGAATCGGAGCAGGACATTGAACTCACCCGTGAAGAAATCGTTCAGGAATATTTGCAAGGGGTCACGATTGTCGATCGCCACATCGACGAAGCGAATCATCTCTGCACCGCTACTGCTGTGATGCCCAAAACTTCCGTGCCGTCCAAACAGGCGTCCGACGGCGAAACCGTTCCCTCTGCGGCCAGATAATCGTTTTTGTCATTCTGTTCTTCCTCGTACCCATTCCCCCTCACCATTCACTCCTCACCAGTTATATTGCACTTTCGCGTCTCCTTGCGGTAGAACCGCCTTCCTATGCCGAGCGAAAATAACTTTCAGCACGACGAACTGTCACGAAAACATCCCGGCGATCGTCTGGCGACTGCCGAATTGACAGCAGGCGCGCAGCCGGAGTCTCCGGCCTGGCTGGATGCCATGGCCCAACAGGGAGCGGCGCTTGCGCATGCCGGTGTTCGCGCCATTGTGTTCCTCCATGGGTCGATCCATAGCGCCGATGTCTTCGGCATGCAGCGGCTGGACGAAGTTGGAGGGCTCAAGCGCGGCTACTCACGCGGCGTGTCCGGACTGGATGCCTTGTTGTCGCTCATGCGGGAGAGAGACAACGGCATCCAATCGCTTGCCGCCGGGAAAACACCTCCATTGGCTGATGATGACGCAACGAAGCGATTCTTGGATGAACAAGCCGGCGATGCAGGAAACTTTACGAACAGTTATGTGGCGCTGTATCAGCAAGCCATCAACCAGCAGACAACCTCATCCATCGTCTGCCGCCGCATCCTCTGGTCCTCTGAACATCATCACCTGGGGCGCGCCATCGGGGCCGTTCGCCTGCTTGATGCCTTGCACACCCTCTGTAATAGCCAGAAATTCGGCAGGGGAGAGCGAATTCTAGTGCAGGCCCACGGGCAGGCAGGGATTGTCCTGGCGCTGGCCTCGAATCTACTCTGTCCCAGTCCAATCACGGGACGGTCCAAGCTACTGGGTATTCTTGCCGCCTATGCGGAACAGAACGACCAGACTGAGTTGGCTGCGATGGTTCGGCGCATTGAACCCCTGCTCTCGACGCAGTCGTTGCTGAACGGCGTGACGCTCGATGTCGTGACGATGGGAACGCCGGTGCGGTATGGATGGGACCCGTCAGGATTGGGAAAGATCCTACACATCGTAAACCATCGGAACCTTCGCACCGACGGCAAGACGTGGCTCGCGAAGATGGAGTTGCCGCAAATTACAATGGAAATGCCGATTGCCTGGGGCGGCGATTATGTCCAGGAGCTTGCCGTGGCCGGCAGCGACGCGATGCCGACGACCGAAGCAGCCAAGGCGGTGAATAAAGCCCTGTGGGAGATAGTTGAGCCGTACGATGGTTTTGAGCGCTGGCTAGAATGCGCCAGGCGAGCGGTACGGTTTCCCAGCGAGGGACGATGCCTGCTGGCCGACTACAAGGACTGCACCGGTTCAACGAACGCTCGCGACCACTACTACGGTCATGCGGC
>JABMDE010000076.1:13024-18401 GCA_015904055.1 Nitrospira sp.
TTACGGATGCCCATCGGCCGAATCTTTTTCTTGCGCCATCGGCCGGACAATCGATGGCTCCATCGCGATCGATGCCGCGGATGCAACAGCTTTTTGAGCAGAACGGTCGATTCGGGCAAGCGCCTGGCTCCAATGGACATTCACCGGCGCCAAGATTATCTCCGCGAGAGCGTTCAGAAAGTCACTCGCCTGCGGCCAGGCAGTTCAATCCAGCTCGTGCTCCGATGATGCCACAGGCGCCGCGTGTGCCTTCCCAGGTGGCGCCTCGATCATTCGGAGGAGGCGATTACAGGGGCGGTGGGGCCATGGAAGGCAGAGGTGGAAGAGGTCAGGGCCAAGGGCGGGGAGGTAGGAATTGAAGAAGGGGATCGAGATGCTCGTCATCATGGCCGGTCTGTGGAGCGCTGGATGGTTGCCGGTTCCACAGGCGCTTGCGGCGGAACCGGGAGACGTGCGGTCGCACGCCGAACGTTCCTTCGATCAGCTCACGCAACATCAGAATGGAAATCGATCTGGTGATGTGTCCGGTGGCATGAGGCAAGTAGCTGAAGCTGGCCAGGGTTCATATCCGTCGGATCGGTATTGGATCGGCAAGGGACAAGGTGATTTGGCCAAGGGCAAGCTGGTCTGTCAGCGCGTCTCCGAGCTATCGGCCCGCACGGATCTGGCCAAGCAGATTCGGGTGCTGGTGAAGGAACATATGGTCGATCGGGTGCGCGAGCGGTCGGGGCGTGAATCAGAGCAGGATATCGAACTCACCCGCGAAGAAATCGTTCAGGAATATTTGCAAGGGGTCACGATCGTCGATCGCCACATCGACGAAGCGAATCACCTCTGCACCGCTATTGCTGTGATGCCCAAAACTTCCGTGCCGTCTAAGCAGGCGTCCGATGGTGAAACCGTTCCTTCTGTGGCCAGATAAGACTCTTCACTTCTCCTCTTGTTGCCTTTACCTTTTCCGTTTCACCCTTCACCTCTCACGCGCCTAGGATTGCACTTTCGCGCCTCCTTGCGGTAGAACCGCCTTCCTATGCCGAGCGAAAACAACTTTCAGCACGACGAACTGTCACGGAAACATCCGGGCGATCGTCTGGAGACAGCCGAACTAGCAGCTGGCGCGCAGCCGGAGTCTCCGGCCTGGCTGGATGCCATGGCCCAACACGGCGATACGCTTGCGCATGCCGGTGTTCGCGCCGTTGTGTTCCTCCACGGATCGATCCATGGCGCTGATGTCTTCGGCATGCAGCGGCTGGACGAAGTCGGAGGGCTCAAGCGCGGCTACTCGCGCGGCGTGTCCGGACTGGATGCCTTGCTGTCGCTCATGCGGGAGGGAGACAACGGCATTCAATCGCTGGCCGCAGGAAGAACGCCCCCGTTGGCCGACGATGACGCGACGAAGCGATTTGTGGATGAACAAGCCGGCGATGCGGGGAACTTCACGAACAGTTATGTGGCGCTGTATCAGCAAGCCATCAACCAGCAGACAACCTCATCCATCGTCTGCCGCCGCATCCTCTGGTCTTCAGAACATCATCATCTGGGCCGCGCCATCGGGGCAGTCCGCCTGCTCGATGCATTGCACACCCTGTGTAACAGTCAGAAAGTTGGCAGGGGAGAGAGGATCCTGGTGCAGGCCCATGGGCAAGCAGGGTTAGTCCTGGCGCTGGCCTCAAATCTGCTCTGTCTCAGTCCGATCACGGGACGGTCAAAACTCCTGGACGTTCTTGCCGCCTATGCGGAACAGAACGGCCAGACTGAGTTGGCTGCAATGGTTCGGCGCATCGAACCCCTGCTCTCCGCACAGTCGCTGCTGAACGGCGCGACTCTCGATGTCGTCACGATGGGGACGCCAGTGCGGTATGGATGGGACCCGTCAGGATTGGGAAAGATCCTACATATCGTAAACCATCGGAATCTTCGCACCGACGGCAAGACGTGGCTCGCTAAAATGGAGTTGCCGCAAATTACGATGGAAATGCCGATTGCTTGGGGCGGTGATTATGTCCAGGAGCTTGCCGTGGCCGGCAGCGACGCGGTGCCGACGACCGAGGCAGCCAAGGCGGTGAACAAAGCGCTATGGGAACTAGTCGAGCCGTACGATGGTTTCGAACGCTGGCTGGAATGCGCCAGACGGGCAGTAGGACGATGCCTGCTGGCCGACTACAAGGACTGCACCGGTTCAACGAACGCTCGCGACCACTACTACGGTCATGCGGCCTATACACGCCTGAACGCGATGTTGTTTAATACGACTGAAATTGTTCGCTGTCTGTATTCTGCGTAGTGGCCTTCTTGGGGAGAGGGAACGGGTCAAACAAGTGGTTTGTTTCGCCCGCAGTTCCAGCAGGTTCCAAACTGACTCTCATGACGCTCGCCGCATCCGGCGCATGTCCAAGTGTCTTGGTTCGATGGCAATAACACCAGACCCTCTTCAAGTACGCGCTGCGCCCGATCGTAATCCTCGTTTTGGATCACCCACAGCTCGGGGAATGTTTCGGTAAAGGGAATTTCTCCGGCAAGGCCTGATATGCGCTGATTCTTGATCGTGCAACGAATGCCGGCTTGCTCCAGCCACTCCTTGCGCATTTCGACTTCGAACAAGTGTTGAGACACGAAAACCTGTTTCATTGAAGATGAATTCTCGCAAGGTTTCTCCCTTCATGCAACCTGCGTAAGGTGGCAGGGCCCGTCAAGGCACGTTTTGTAGGGATGTGAGAGGTGAATTGTGAAGGGCTCGGAAGTGATGGGTGCTGAGTTGGGGGAAGATGATGGTGATTACTTGCCGACTGGGTGCGCGGCGGATTCAATGGCGGCAAGGATTTTGGCCCGGCTCTCGGCATCGAATTCATGCCCATAGAATCGAAGGAAGAGGCCTTTCCGAATGCTCTCGACCGTGGCCTGCGGGTCCTGTGCTCTGAGAGAGGCTTCCACAAAGGCACGTGCGGTGTCCCGCATGGCACAGCCCATGATCAGCCGTTCTTCACCGGTCCGCTGCAAGCATCCCGGCGATCGTCTGGCGACAGCCGAACTGACAGCCGGCGCGCAGCCGGAGTCTCCGGCTTGGCTGGATGCCATGGCCCAACAGGGAGCGACGTTTGCGCATGCCGGTGTTCGTGCCATCGTGTTCCTTCACGGATCGATCCATGGCGCCGATGTCTTCGGCGTGCAGCAACTGGACGAAGTCGGAGGCCTCAAGCGCGGCTACTCGCGCGGCGTGTCCGGACTGGATGCCTTGCTGTCGCTCATGCGGGAGGGAGACAACGGTATTCAATCGCTTGCCGCCGGAAGAACGCTCCCGTTGGCCGACGATGACGCGATGAAGCGATCCTTGGACGAACAAGCCGGCGATGCGGGGAATTTCACGAACAGCTATGTGGCGCTGTATCAGCGAGCCATCAACCAGCAGACAGCCTCACCCATCGTGTGCCGCCGTATCCTCTGGTCTTCAGAACATCATCACCTGGGTCGCGCCATCGGAGCCGTCCGCCTGCTTGATTCATTGCACACCCTGTGTGACAGCCAGAAATTCGGCAGGGGAGATAGGATCTTGGTTCAGGCCCATGGGCAAGCAGGGCTGGCTCTGGCGCTGGCCTCAAATCTGCTTTGTCCCAGTCCGATCACGGGACGGTCCAAACTCCTGGACGTTCTTGCCGCCTATGCGGAACAGAATGGCCAGACTGAGCTGGCTGCGATGGTTCGGCGCATCGAACCCCTGCTCTCCGCACAGGCGCTGCTGAACGGCGCGACTCTCGATGTCGTCACGATGGGGACGCCGGTGCGGTATGGATGGGACCCGTCAGGATTGGGGAAGATCTTACATATTGTGAACCATCGAAACCTTCGCACCGACGGCAAGACCTGGCTCGCGAAAATGGAGTTGCCGCAAATTACGATGGAAATGCCGATTGCATGGGGCGGTGATTATGTCCAGGAATTGGCCGTGGCCGGCAGCGACGCGATGCCGACGACTGAGGCAGCCAAGGCGGCGAACAAAGCCCTATGGGAACTAGTCGAGCCGTACGACGGCTTCGAGCGCTGGCTGGAATGTGCCCGGCGGGCGGTACGGTTTCCCAGCGAGGGGCGATGTCTGCTGGCTGACTACAAGGATTGCACCGGCTCAACGAACGCCCGGGACCATTACTACGGCCACGCCGCCTATACACGTATGAACGCGATGCTGTTCAACACGACTGAAATCGTTCGCTGCCTATATTCTGCGTAATGGTCTTATTGGGAGGGGGAACGGGTCAAACCGGTGGTTTGTTTCGCCTGCAGTTCCAGCAGGTTCCAAACTGACTCTCGTGACGCTCATTGCATCCCGGGCATGTCCAGGTGTCTTGGTCCGATGGCAGTAACACCAGACCTTCTTCGAGTACTCGTTGTGCCTGATCGTAATCCTCGTTTTGGATCACCCACAGTTCCGGGAACGTCTCCGTAAAGGGAATTTCTCCGGCAAGGCCTGATATGCGCTGATTCTTGATCGTGCAACGAATGCCGGCTTGCTCCAGCCACTCCTTGCGCATTTCGACCTCGATCAAGCTTTGAGACACGAAGACCTGTTTCATTGAAGATGAATTCTCGCAAGGTTTCTCCCTTCGTGCAACCTGCGCAAGGCGGCAGGGTCCGTCAAGGCACGTTTTGTAGGGATGTGAGAGGTGAATTCTGAAGGGCTCGGAAGTGCTGGGTGCTGAGTTGGGGGAAGACGACGGTGACTATTTGCCGACTGGGTGCGCGGCGGATTCAATGGCGGTAAGGATTTTGGCCTGGCTCTCGGCATCGAATTCATGCCCATAGAATCGAATTCATGCCCATAGAATCGAAGGAAGAGGCCTTTCCGAATGCTCGCGACCGTGGCTTGCGGGTCCTGTGCTCTGATAGAGGCTTCCACAAAGGCACGTGCGGTGTCCCGCATGGCACAGCCCATGATCAGCCGTTCTTCACCGGTCCGCTGCATGAGCAGTGCCCGGTAGTGCTGATCCATTTCGGAGGAGGTGTCGTTTATGCCGACACCTCTTGGTAGAGTGTGGCGAGCCCCAACCGGTCTGCCCAGTGAGTCAGATACGCGGTGTCGAGTCCCTGCACCGATCGGAGGAGATTCCGGACATCATCCAATTGCATCTGAGACCGTCCATTTCCTTCGGACTTTCTTGATTTTGCTGCTCGCGCAGATGGGACATTTGGTGATAGTGACGAATACGGAATTTCCTGCCCTATCAGCTCAGGCAAAAGCCAACCGCGCTTTCGGCTCAGGAATTGGACGACCGAGGTCTTTTGCGGTCTCGATCCATTCCTGAATCACGGTTCCCACGTTTGCCAGGGCTTCTTGGTATGCGGCGCCATCTGCTGCACGGCCCGCCAGCTCCGGCACGTAGCGGCT
>JABMDE010000077.1:0-2076 GCA_015904055.1 Nitrospira sp.
TTCTTTCATCCGGTCGATCGCGTTTTGTTCGGTCAGCTGTGCGGCGAGGTTGGAGAGCATGCCGCCGGGAATTTGCGAGGTGAGAATTTCCGCGTCGACGCCGGTAAAGTCGCTTTCAAATTGGCGATACTTGCGGCGCACTGTGCGGAAATGCTCGGTGATCGGCAAAAATGCTGCGAGATCCAGCCCGGTGTCGTAGGGCGTGTTTCGCAGCGACGCGACGAGGGTTTCCGTTGCCGGATGGGAGGTTCCGCCTGCCAGCGGGGACATCGCGGTGTCGAGCATGTCGAGCCCGCCGAGGATGGCCATCAAGGACGACATGGAGGCCATCCCAGAGGTGTAGTGCGAGTGCAGATGGATCGGAACCTTGACGGCTGCTTTCAGGCGGCGCAGAAGGTGATAGGCATCAAGCGGCGCCAAAAGTCCGGCCATGTCTTTGATGCAGAGCGTATCCGTGCCCAGATCTTCCATCCGCTTAGCCATCTCGACGAATCGGTCCAGGCTGTGTACAGGACTGACGGTGTAGCTGATCGTGGCTTCGGCATGTTTGCCGCAGGCTTTGACTTCGCGCACGGCCCGATCCAGATTGCGCACATCGTTGAGCGCATCGAAGATGCGGAAGACATCGATGCCGTTCGTGGCCGACCGTTCGATGAACCGTTCCAGCACATCGTCGGCATAGTGCCGGTAGCCTACCAGGTTTTGCCCCCGGAGCAGCATTTGGAGCTTGGTGTTGGGCATCGCGGCCCGGAGCGCGCGGAGCCGTTCCCAGGGATCTTCTTTCAAGAACCGCAGGCAGGTATCGAACGTCGCGCCGCCCCATACTTCAAGCGACCAATAGCCGACCGCGTCGAGCTTTTGCGCAATAGGCAGCATGTCTTCCGTGCGCATGCGCGTGGCCAACAGCGACTGGTGTCCATCGCGAAGCGCGACGTCGGTAATCAGCAGCGGTTTGCCGGCTGCGGGCTGGATCGTGAACTCGTCCGAACGCCCCTTCCGGACTTTCGCTGTTTTGACGGCGGGCGCAGAGGCCGTTTTCTTTGCCGCCTGTTTTTTTCTCGATGGCCGTTGTGTCGCCATGATCGTGGATGATCCTCGTGTGATGTCGTGTCGGTCTGTGCCCGGTTACAGCCCTTCGTAGGCCGCAATGGCTGCAGAGAGTGCCAAAACCAAATCTTCCGGCTGCTCGAATTCATGGTACGCATAGAGATTCGGGTGGGTGTCCAGATAGGACGTGTCGAACTGCCCGGCCAAAAAGTCCGGTTCCTGCATAATCGCTTTCATGAAGGGAATCGTTGTTTTGACTCCACGAAGCACATATTCTTCGAGCGAGCGCCGCATGCGGCTCACGGTCTCTTCCCACGTGCGCCCGCGTACTGTGAGCTTGGCCAAGAGGGCGTCGTAGTACGGCGGGATCGTGTAGTCCTTGTAGACCGCGCCGTCGATACGGACGCCGATGCCGCCGGGAGAGAGATAGGCCGTGACGGTTCCGGTGCAGGGCATGAAATTGTTCTTGGGATCTTCTGCATTGATCCGGCATTGGATCGCGTGGCCTTGCAGGATGACATCCTTCTGCTGGATGTCGAGCGGCTTGTCTGCTGCGATCGAGATCTGATTCCGCACGATATCGATGGCCGTAATCTGCTCGGTGACCGTATGTTCGACCTGAAGGCGCGGATTCATTTCGATGAAGTAGAACCGCCCGTCCTGATCGAGGAGAAACTCGACAGTTCCTGCATTGTCGTAGTGCACGGCCTGGGCGATGGCGATGGCGGCCTTCCCCATCTCTGCCCGCAGTTTCGGCGTCAGGATCAGCGACGGGGCGATTTCGATGAGTTTCTGGTGCCGGCGCTGGATCGAACAGTCGCGTTCGCCGAGATGGATGATATGGCCGTGGCGATCTCCCAGAATCTGGAATTCGATATGGTGCGGCCGTTCGATATACTTTTCGATAAAGACGCTGTCGTCGCCGAAGGAGGCCCGAGCTTCCCGCCCCGCGACTTCCATGTTCTCACGTAGTTCTGCATCGGATCGGACGACGCGGAGACCGCGCCCGCCCCCGCCGGCGCTAGCCTT
>JABMDE010000077.1:2196-7713 GCA_015904055.1 Nitrospira sp.
TTTCTCGCGGGCGTCGAAAAACTCTCTCGCGATTGCCGGGAACAGCGCGAAGGAGAGCTGGTCTTCAACCGACGAGGCGGAGGCCGGCAATTCTTTCTTGTTCGCCTCAAGCTCCGGCTCAAGCCGGTCCGCGGGCCTTGTCTTGATCGGTTCTTCGTTGCCGATGGCGAGGGCCATGATCTCGCTGTCCAGCGGACCTGGGGCGCGGCCATACAAACCGAGGAAGTAGTTCTTCGTTTCGGTTGTCACGACTTTATAGCGCTCCCCGGTCAATACATTGAGTGTGGCCTGCGTGCCGATAATTTGGCTGGTCGGCGTGACGAGTGGCGGGTAGCCCATTTCTTTACGCACCCGCTTCTTTCATCCGGTCGATCGCGTTTTGTTCGGTCAGCTGTGCGGCGAGGTTGGAGAGCATGCCGCCGGGAATTTGCGAGGTGAGAATTTCCGCGTCGACACCGGTAAAGTCGCTTTCAAATTGGCGATATTTGCGGCGCACCGTGCGGAAATGCTCGGTGATCGGCAAAAAGGCCGCGAGATCCAGCCCTGTGTCGTAGGGCGTGTTTCGGAGCGATGCGACGAGGGTTTCCGTTGCCGGATGGGAGGTCCCGCCTGCCAGCGGTGACATGGCGGTGTCGAGCATGTCGAGCCCGCCGAGGATGGCCATCAGTGACGACATGGAGGCCATGCCTGACGTGTAGTGTGAGTGCAGGTGGATCGGAACCTTGACGGCCGCCTTCAGCCGGCGCAGCAGGTGATAGGCATCTAGCGGCGCCAAGAGCCCGGCCATATCTTTGATGCAAAGCGTATCTGTGCCCAAGTCTTCCATCCGCTTGGCCATCTCGACGAACCGGTCCAGGCTGTGCACAGGACTGACGGTGTAGCTGATCGTGGCTTCGGCATGTTTGCCGCAGGCTTTGACTTCGCGCACAGCCCGATCCAGATTGCGCACATCGTTGAGCGCATCGAAGATGCGGAAGACATCGATGCCGTTCGTGGCCGACCGTTCGATGAACCGTTCCAGCACGTCGTCGGCATAGTGCCGGTAGCCCACCAGGTTTTGCCCCCGGAGCAGCATTTGGAGCTTGGTGTTGGGCATTGCGGCTCGGAGCGCGCGGAGCCGTTCCCAGGGATCTTCTTTCAAGAACCGCAGGCAGGTATCAAACGTCGCGCCGCCCCATACTTCAAGCGACCAATAGCCGACCGCATCGAGTTTCTGCGCGATAGGCAGCATGTCTTCCGTGCGCATGCGCGTGGCCAACAGCGACTGGTGCCCATCGCGTAGCGCGACGTCGGTAATCAGCAGCGGTTTTCCGGCTGCTGGTTGGACCGTGAACTCGTCCGAATGCCCTTTCCGGACTTTCGCTGTTTTGACGGCGGGCGCAGAGGCCGGTTTCTTCGCCGCTTGTTTCTTTTTCGATGGCCGTTGTGTCGCCATGATCGTGGATGATCCTCGTGTGATGTCGTATCGGTCGGTATCCGGTTACAGCCCTTCGTAGGCCGCAATGGCGGCAGAGAGTGCCAAGACCAAATCTTCCGGTTGCTCGAATTCATGGTACGCATAGAGTTTGGGGTGGGTGTCCAGATAGGACGTGTCGAACCGCCCGGCCAAAAAATCCGGTTCCTGCATAATCTCTTTCATGAAGGGAATCGTCGTTTTGACTCCGCGAAGCACATACTCTTCGAGCGAGCGCCGCATGCGGCTCACAGTCTCTTCCCACGTGCGCCCGCGTACCGTGAGTTTGGCCAAGAGGGCGTCGTAGTAAGGCGGGATCGTGTAGTCCTTATAGACCGCGCCGTCGATACGGACGCCGATGCCGCCGGGAGAGAGATAGGCCGTGACGGTTCCGGTGCAGGGCATGAAATTGTTCTTGGGGTCTTCCGCGAGGGGAGTCCCCATCACGAAGGGGCGTGGACGGCTTGTGTGAGTGGGGTTGGGGCGTATCGGCCTTCTGCAACTCTAGTTTTTCCGCAGCCTGCTAGTGTGGGAGTGTCATTCGGGAGCCACCTCTCTCGGACGCCGTGCCTGCCCCCGCTGCATCCTGACCCTCGTTACCGAGCGAGGATGAGAAAGGCTTTCGAGCGGGCATTTCCGCCGCCGGCAACGATGTCGATGAACGACATGCCGGGCTTGAGATCGGGAACGGTTGCCTCGATGGTTGTCTCATTCACGAATATATACTCGATCTTCGCAGGGCCTGCGGCGCTGAATGCGACGCCGTGAAAACATTCCTTCGTGCCGAAGTTCTCCCCTATGATCGTGACTTTCTGGCCCGGCTTGGCTTCGTCCGGTTCCACGCTCAAGATTTTTGGCCGCTTGTTGCGATCGCAGACAGGATCTTTCTCGATCACCGATTGGTCTGAACCCTGGATCGATTCCATTTCGTAGAGTGTGAAGCCTGCGCCGTCGACGATGGCGCCGGCTTCGGCATGCAGTGATGGCGTGAAAAATGGCATCAGCATGAGCGAGCATGTGATGACAATGCATGATGGCAGTCGATGGGGATGCATGAGGACCTCCTTTGTAAGAAGGCTACTGGCTCGGCATCGGGACATAGGTTTCTCCGATAATCGATTGGCCTGGGGCCGACAAGGCAAATCGCGCAAAGGCATCAACCATGGGAGCAGGTCCCTTCTTCGCTAGCAGCAACAGCGGTCGGCGAAGGCTATAGCGGCCGTCCTTGACAGTCGGACCCTCTGGCTCCACTTTGTCCACCGGCAGCAAACGGACGGCAACGCCACCCGTGACCGCAGACAGGCCGGTGCTCAATGAGATATAGGTCGCTGCCGAGAGCGGTGGAATAGTCCCGACCACTGTTTTCAGGACGTCCTCATCAGGACCGATTGTTTTGGAGGCAGTGGACATTTTTCCGGCAATGCCCAATTGAGCCTCAAAGGCGTCGCGGATGTTTTGAGAGCGTGGCCGGTCGATTAGGACAATCTTGGTCTCGGGCCCGCCCAGTTCAGCCCAATCGTGGACCTTGCCGGAAAATATGTCGGCGACTTGCTGCTTGGTTACGTCCTTGGTGAAGTTGGACAGATGCACCAAAATTCCGATGCCGTCCCATCCGATCTGTGTGGCGGCCAGCGGCGGATGCTCGGCGCCTGTTACGGCGATGTGAGCCTGGCCTGCCTGAACCAGCTCCAGCGGTTTTGAATGGTCGTCCCAGAGCAGGTCGACGTAGGCGCGTGGATTCGCTTTTTCGAAGGCACGTGCCAATGCCTCCATGGTGACGTACTCAGGTCCATTGCCGGCAATAATAAGATTGCCGGCCATCTCTGAGGCGTTGCCGGGACTAGCCAGGAATATGCCGACGAGGGCCAGCAGTACCGTAAGACGGCAGGAGATGATCATAGACCCTCCAAGCGATGGAGGAGGGAAGTTGGAATGCTCAGTGCGGGAAGGCAACAGGGGCAGCCCATCTTATCGCTCAGAACCTGAGTCTGTACCCGCAGAAGCGTTTGAATCGAAGGAGGTGTTCGGCGGAGGCACATTCCGTTTTGCGTTCAACGGCGGCAGTTTGGCGAATCGTTCCATCCGTTCGTTGTTCATGGCAGCGGCTTTGATCTCCGCAAAACCCGGTTTATGATCCCCGACGATTTTAGAGGAAAATGAAGAGAGGAGCCTGGTTGCCTGCCGGGCGTGACACGAGGGGCATTCCGTATCTTCGATCCGGTCGTGAATGGACTGGGTCGCTTCAAACTGCGAGGAGCAGGCTTCGCAGCGATATTCATAGAGAGGCATCGTATCGTTCCGTTCGATGTCGGACGAACCATTCATGAATACGGGACGTCGATGAACACCCTTGACCGGCCCGCAAGGTTGCGTTTATTGTAGCACAGTTGTACGTGTTCACTACCAGCATCACAGGAGGATTCCGATGGCAGTGCTGCTCCGGCGATACAAAGGCAATAACGGGATGATGCAAGAAGAACGAATTGATGATGACGATCGAATCGAGCGCTACATGCGACTCTTCGAGAAGGACGATGTCAAAAAGCTACAGACAGGCGTCAAAGTGTTCATCGAAAAGGACGAGTGGCAGCTCCTCCCCTGAACCGGTAAGGGGTGAAGGGTAAGTGGATGAAGTGAGGTCTTTCCTTGAACCCCTCACCCCTTTCTATTCACCCCTCACTGGTTTGCTATGACCTACTGGGTTCATATCGCGCGCTCAATTGACCGGGTGACGTTGCACCGTGATCGGTGCTCCGAGGTGCCGTCGAATTCTTCCTCCAGTGACTTCTGGGAGGGAGGTTGGTTTGACTATCCGGACAAGGACCGGGCGCTTCGTGCAATGGAACAGGCAGGGGCAAATGAGCAGCGGCGTTGCCCGCTGTGCAAGCCCTAGCCGTGTACAGTGCTGAGTCATGCAATCCTATTTTTCACTCAGTCCTCAGCCTTTTTTAGTCTATGCCACGCCTTGCGCTACTCCTGACGACCCTGATCTGGGGCGCCACGTTTCCCGCTACTAAGGCGGCGCTTGAACAAATCCCTCCACTCTCCTTCACATTTTTAAGATTTTTGTTGGGCGCTGTCCTCGTTGGGGCCTGGTTTCTTCTGATGAGGAGGCCGCTCGCTCGCGGTCGCGAGGTGCTGGTAGCCAGCGCGGTGACCACCGTCTTTCTCTTTCTCGGCTACACGCTTCAAACCGTTGGCCTCCAGTACACCAGCGCATCAAACTCCGCTTTTCTGACGGCGTTGTATGTAATTTTTGTACCGTTGATTCTCAGGCGATTCGATGGCCGTTCGTTGCTTGCGACGGCGATCGCGGTGATCGGGCTGTGGTTGCTGGTGAAGCCCAGCGCAGGCATGAATATCGGCGATCTCTTGACGTTGGGGTGTGCCGCAGCGTTTGCGGGACACATTGTGTGCCTGGAACGGTTCACCCGCGCGTTCGATGCGCCGTCCTTGTTGGCCTGGCAGATGGCGGCCATGACGCTGCTCTTCGTGCCCATCACATGGTGGGAACAGGCGCCAGCAAGCGCCTTTGCGCCGACCACGGTGCTGCTGATCGGGTTGCTTGTCACCGGTGGATTGGCCACCGGCGCCTTTGCGGTGCAAATGTGGGTGCAACAGGTGGTTCCAGCTCAACAAGTGGCGCTGGTCTTTGCCTCAGAGCCGGCCTATGCGGCCTGGCTCTCGTGGTATTTTTTGGGAGAAACGCTGGATCTCCAAGGGTGGATCGGCAGCGCGCTGATCTTATCGGCGGTGATCATCGGAGCGCTTGAAGGTCGGACACAATCGCCACCCCCTTCATCTGAAGCCGTTCAGTCAGCCTGATCGGCTGGTGAAGAAGGTTGAGGTTCAGGATAAGGCTGAGCGAAGGAGTGGACTTTTCTCGCCACTTCAGGTTTTCTCAGCCTCAACCGTAACCTTCTCAATGCAAGGAGTACCATGGCACAAAAGTTTGGAAACGGTCGCTGGGTCCACGAAGGGTTTCTGGATAATCGTGTCGAAGGGACTGTCGTCGGTCGAATCGTCTTTGCCGCGATCGGACCAGTGGATTTTTATCTGCGAGG
>JABMDE010000077.1:7833-10045 GCA_015904055.1 Nitrospira sp.
CAGCCGTGGCGATATTCAATTCGCGGCATGCGCGGATGATGCGCATGGCGATTTCACCGCGATTGGCGACCAGGATTTTCTTGAACATATTGTTCCCAGCAGACCAGGAAAAGTGAACGCGTACGCTAACATAGGACCAGGAGTGGTGTCGAGGGAGTGAGGGGGAATTCCTGGTGCCGGGAGGCTGTCAACAGGTTGGGTGCGTTCAGTGGGAGTGGGCTGTCTGGCACCTTTAGTCTGTCTAGTGTGAGAGCGCCATTCGGGAGCCACCTCTCTCGGACGTCTCGCCTGCCCCTGCTGCATCCTGACTCTCGTTAACGAGCCAGGATGAGAAAGGCTTTGGAGCGAGCATTCCCGCCGCCGGCGACGATGTCAATGAACGACATGCCTGGCTTGAGATCGGGAATGGTTGCTTCGATGGTCGTCTCGTTCACGAACGTATACTCAATTTTTGCAGGGCCTGCGGCGCTGAATGCGACGCCGTGAAAACATTCCTTCGTGCCGAAGTGTTCCCCTTTGATCATGACTTTCTGGCCCGGCTTGGCTTCGTCGGGTTCCACACTCAAGATTTTTGGCCGCTTGTTGCGATCGCAGACAGGATCTTTCTCAATCACCGACTGGTCTGAGCCCTGAATCGACTCCATTTCGTAGAGTGTGAAGCCGGCGCCGTCGACGATGGCGCCGGCTTCGGCATGCAGCGATGGTGTGAAACAGGGCATCAGCATGAGCGAGCATGTGATGATAATGCATGATGGCAGTCGATAGGGATGCATGAGGACCTCCTTTGAGAGAAGGCTACTGGTTCGGCATCGGGACATAGGTTTCTCCGATAATCGATTGGCCTGGGGCCGACAAGGCAAACTTCGCAAAGGCATCAACCAGGGGAGCGGGTCCGTTCTTCGATAGCAGCAACAGCGGACGGCGAAGGCGATAGCGGCCGTCCTTGACGGTCGGACCCTCCGGCTCCACTTTATCCACTGGTAGCAAGCGCACGGCAACGCCGCCCGTGACTGCAGATAGGCCGGTGCTCAATGACATATAGGTTGCTACCGAGAGCGGTGGAATAGTCCCGACCACTGTTTTCAAGACGTCCTCATCAGGACCAATTGTTTTGGAGGTAGTGGGAATTTTTCCGACAATGCCCAATTGAGACTCGAAGGCGTCGCGGATATTTTGAGAGCGTGGCCGGTCAATTAGGACAATCTTGGTCTCGGGCCCGCCCAATTCAGCCCAATCGTGGACCTTGCCTGAAAATATGTCGGCAACTTGCTGCCTGGTGACGTCCTTGGTGAAGTTGGACAGATGGACCAAAATTCCGATGCCGTCCCATCCGATCTGTGTGGCGGCCAGCGGCGGATGCTCGGCGCCTGTCACGGCGATGTGAGCCTGGCCTGTCTGGACCAGTTCCAGCGGTTTGGCATGGTCGTCCCAGAGCAGGTCAACATAGGCGCGTGGATTCGCTTTTTCGAAGGCATGTGCCAGGGCCTCCATGGTGGCGTACTCAGGCCCATTGCCGGCAATGACAAGATTGCCGGCCATCTCTGAGGCGTTGCCAGGGCTAGCCAGGAATATGCCGACAAGGGTCAGCAGTGCCGTAAGACGGTAGGAGATGATCATAGACCCTCCAAACGATGGAGGAGGGAAGTTGGAATGCTCAGTGCGGGAAGGCAACAGGGGCCGACCATCTTATCGCTCAGAACCTGAGTCTGAGCCCGCAGAAGCGTTTGAATCGAAGGATGTGTTCGATGGAGGCACATTCCGTTTCGCGTTCAACGGCGGCAGTTTGGCGAATCGTTCCATCCGTTCGTTATTCATGGAAGCGGCTTTGATCTCCGCAAATCCCGGTTTATGATCCCCGACGATTTTAGAGGAGAAGGAAGAGAGAAGCCTGGTTGCCTGCCGGGCGTGACACGAGGGGCATTCCGTGTCTTCGATCCGGTCGTGAATGGACTGGGTTGCTTCAAACTGCGAGGAACAGGCTTCGCAGTGATATTCGTAGAGAGGCATCGTGTCGTTCCATTCGATATCGGACGAACCGTTCATCACGGCTGGATGTCGATAAACACCCTTGACCGGCCCGCAAGGTTGCGTTTATTGTAGCACAGTTATATGTGTTCACTACCAGCATCACAGGAGGATTCCGATGGCAGTGCTGCTCCGGCGATACAAAGGCAACAACGGGATGATGCAAGAAGAACGAATTGATGACGAC
>JABMDE010000077.1:10165-17091 GCA_015904055.1 Nitrospira sp.
CAGCCGTGGCGATATTCAATTCGCGGCATGCGCGGATGATGCGCATGGCGATTTCACCGCGATTGGCGACCAGGATTTTCTTGAACATACTGTTCCCAGCAGACCAGGAAAAATGAACGCGTACGCTAACATAGGACCAGGAGTGGTGTCGAGGGAGGGCGGCGCAATGTCGGTTAGCAGGAAAGGGTATCAGGGGGCGCGCCGGTTATTTCTCAATAGGAGGAAAACTGTCGAACTTGGTGTATAAGAACAATCTGCGGGTGAGGGATATGATCGGAGTGCACGACGGGTGACCATGGAGGGATGGGGACAGAGGTTGCAGGCTGAGGAGAGAGGTCATATTGTCGAACGAGGGATCGTCCTGATCCTTAGTGCGGTTCTTCTCGTTGGGCTGGTCCCTTCACCGGCCTGGAGCGAATCCCCTGCGCCGTCCGTTCACTGGGGCAGTACGGCCTTTCCCGATCAATATTCCACCGTCACCACGGGACTTACGCTCAACCGCTTCACGCCCATTGACGGTTTAGGGAACAAGTACGATTCCACGGTGGGGAATACACTGGGGTTCAATCTCATCACCTTGAGTTGGACTCAACATTGGGGCGGGAAGTTTGAGGGCTGGAGTACGAATCTCACGACCGGGGTCAGCCCCACGAGTGATGAGCCGAGTCAATTTTTCCAGAACGAAGTCATTCACCAACTGCGGCAGTTGCCGTCGGTTCCCACTGTGGCTCCTCGTAAGGAGACTGATGTGATGATCGATGGGTCTCTGACCAGATGGTTTCCCCTGGGTGGTCCGAAAGTCATCTTCATGGGCGGCGGGTTTTCTATCGGGACGATCTATCAACAGGGGTTTCTCCGGACCGGTATCAGGCGATTACAGATTTCACCGACGCTCTATTCTGGACACTGGGGGGATGTGAGTGTGCGGGCATCTGCCTTGGGGCGGATCAGCTATCAGGACAACGGAGCCGTCCTCCATGCCGTGAGGCAGACGGCAGGACTCGTGCAACCCTCGATCGCGTTCGGCCAGTACCGTACGAACCTCAAAGGTGAAACGATTCCTACATGGGAAGTCGAGTTTGCCGTCATGTGGGACTCGGGGATCTTCGTCAATACATCGGGGCAGAGCCAGAAACAGTTTGCCTGGTCGCTGGCTTTATCCGGCGGACCGCTGCGGTTTGAAACGTGGAACGATAGTATGGGTAAGCTTGCGGAGCGTGACTACGGTCCGACATACGGCGTGAGTTTGACAGTCGATCTTCTGCGAGTCTGGGGTTACATGGATGGCACGACATCGGATGCCGTGCCTGCCCCCGCTGCATCCTGACCTCGTTATCGAGCCAGGATGAGAAAAGCTTTCGAGCGGGCATTCCCGCCGCCGGCAACGATGTCGATGAACGACATGCCGGGTTTGAGATCGGGAACGGTCGCTTCGATGGTCGTCTCGTTCACAAACGTATACTCGATCTTCGCGGGGCCTGCGGCGCTGAATGCGACGCCGTGAAAACATTCCTTCGTGCCGAAGTGTTCCCCTTTGATCGTGATTTTCTGCCCCGGCTTGGATTCGTCCGGTTCCACACGCAAGATTTTGGGCCGCTTGTTGCGATCGCAGACAGGATCTTTCTCGATCACCGACTGGTCTGAACCCTGGATCGATTCCATCTCGTAGAGCGTGAAGCCGGCACCGTCGACAATGGCGCCGGCTTCGGCATGCAGCGATGGCGTCAACAATGGCATCAGCATGAGCAAGCCCGTGGCAATGATGCAGAATGGCAGTCGATAGGGACGCATGAGGACCTCCTTTGAGAGAAGGCTACTGGTTCGGCATCGGGACATACGTTTCTCCGATAATCGATTGGCCTGGGGGCGATAAGGCAAATTGTGTAAAGGCATCAACCATGGGAGCGGGTCCCTTCTTTGCGAGCAGCAACAGCGGGCGGCGAAGGCTATAGCGGCCGTCCTTGACGGTCGGACCCTCCGGTTCCACTTTATCCACCGGCAGCAAGCGGACGGCTACGCCGCCCGTGACTGCGGAGAGGCCGGTGCTCAATGAAATATAGGTTGTGGCCGAGAGCGGTGGAATAGTCCCGACCACTGTTTTCAGGACGTCCTCATCAGGGCCGATCGTTTTGGAGGCCGTGGACATTTTCCCGGCAATGCCCAACTGAGACTCGAAGGCGTCGCGGATGTTTTGAGAGCGTGGCCGGTCGATCAGGACAATCTTGGTCTCGGGTCCTCCCAATTCAGCCCAGTCGCGGACCTTGCCGGAAAATATGTCGGCGACCTGCTGCTTGGTCACGTCCTTCGTGTAGTTGGACAGATGGACCAAAATTCCGATGCCGTCCCATCCGATCTGTGTAGCGGCTAGCGGCGGATGCTCGGCGCCTGTCACGGCGATGTGAGCCTGGCCTGTCTGGACCAGTTCCAACGGTTTGGAATGATCCTCCCAGAGCAGGTCCACGTAGGCGCGTGGATTCGCTTTTTCGAAGGCACGCTTCAGGGCTTCTATGGTGGCTTGCTCAGGCCCATTACCGGCAATGACAAGATTGCCGGCAATCTCTGAGGCATAGCCCGGGCTCACCAGGAACACACCGACGAGGGCCAGCAGTACCGTAAGACGGTAAATGCAGGTCATAGACACTCCATAGGGTGGAGGAGGGAAGCAGGCATGCACAGTGCGGGAAGGCAACAGGGGCCGCCCATCTTATCGCTCAGAACCTGAGTCTGAGCCCGCAGCAGCGTTTGAATCGAAGGAGGTGTTTGGCGGCGGGACATTCCGTTTCGCGTTCAACGGCGGCAGTTTAGCGAATCGTTCCATCCGTTCGTTGTTCATCGCCGCGGCTTTGATCTCCGCAAATCCCGGTTTATGATCGCCGACGATTTTAGACGAAAAGGAAGAGAGGAGTCTGGTTGCCTGCCGGGCATGGCACGAAGGGCATTCCGTGTCTTCGATCCGGTCATGAATGGACTGGGCCGCTTCAAACTGCGACGAGCACGCTTCGCAGCGATATTCATAGAGAGGCATATGTGTTCCCGTTCGATATCGGACAAGCCGTTCATCACTGCGGGACGTCGATGAACACCCTTGACCGGCCCGCAAGGTTGCGTTTATTGTAGCACAGTTGTACGCGTTCACTACCAGCATCACAGGAGGATTCCGATGGCAGTGCTGATCCGTCGATATAAAGGCAACAATGGCATGATGCAAGAAGAACGGATTGATGACGACGATCGAATCGAGCGCTACTTGCGACTCTTCGAGAAGGACGATGTCAAAAAACTACAGACAGGCGTCAAAGTGTTCATCGAAAAGGACGAGTGGCAGCTCCTTCCCTGAACCGGTAAGGGGTAAGGGGTGAAGGGTCAGTGGATGAAGTGAGGTTCTTCCTCGAACCCCTCACCCCGTTCTGTTCACCCCTCACTGGTTTGCTATGACCTACTGGGTTCATATCGCGCGCTCAATTGACCGGGTGACGTTGCACCGTGATCGGTGTTCCGAGGTGCCGTCGAACTCTTCCTCCAGTGATTTCTGGGAAGGAGGCTGGTTCGACTATCCGGACAAGGACCGGGCGCTTCGTGCGATGGAACAGGCAGGGGCAAATGAGCAGCGGCGTTGCCCGCTGTGCAAGCCCTAGCCGTATACAGTGCTGAGCCATGCAATCCGACGTATCACTCGGTACTCAGTCCTCAGCACGTTGTAATCTATGCCACGCCTTGCGCTACTCCTGACGACCCTGATCTGGGGCGCCACGTTTCCCGCTACCAAGGCGGCGCTTGAGCAAATCCCTCCGCTCTCCTTCACCTTTTTGAGATTTTTGTTGGGTGCCGTCCTCGTCGGGATCTGGTTTTTGCTGATGAGGCGGCCGCTTGTGCTCGGTCGCGAGATACTGGTTGCCAGTGCGGTGACCACCGTCTTTCTCTTTCTCGGCTACACGCTTCAAACCGTCGGTCTCCAATACACCAGCGCATCGAATTCCGCTTTTCTGACGGCGTTGTATGTAATTTTTGTACCGTTGATTCTCAGGCGATTCGATGGCCGTTCGCTGCTTGCGACGGCGATCGCCGTGATCGGGCTGTGGTTGCTGGTCAAGCCCAGCGCAGGCATGAACGTCGGCGATCTCTTGACGCTGGGGTGTGCCGCGGCGTTTGCGGGTCACATTGTGTGCCTGGAACGGTTCACCCGCGCGTTCGATGCGCCGTCCCTGTTGGCCTGGCAGATGGCGGCCATGACGATACTCTTCGTGCCCATCACATGGTGGGAACAGGCGCCGGCGGGCGCCTTTGCGCCGACCACGGTGTTGCTGATCGGGTTGCTGGTCACCGGGGGATTGGCCACCGGGGCCTTTGCGGTGCAAATGTGGGTGCAACAGGTGGTTCCGGCTCAGCAAGTGGCACTGGTCTTTGCGTCAGAACCGGCCTATGCCGCCTGGCTCTCGTGGTATTTTTTGGGAGAAACACTGGATCTCCAAGGGTGGATCGGCAGCGCGCTGATCTTATCTGCGGTGATCATCGGAGCGCTTGAAGGCCGGACACAATCGCCGCCCCCTTCATCTGCAGCCGTTCAGTCGGCCTGATCGGCCGGTGAAGAAGGTTGAGGTTCAGGTTAGGGCTGAGCCAAGGGAGTGGACGTTTCTCGCGACTTCCGGTTTTCTCAACCTCGACCGCAACTTTCTTAATGCAAGGAGTATCATGGCACAAAAGTTTGGAAATGGCCGCTGGGTCCATGAAGGGTTTCTGGATAATCGTGTCGAAGGGACCGTCGTCGGTCGCATCGTGTTTGCCGCGATCGGACCGGTGGATGTTTATCTGCGAGGTAATTTCAACGGCCGGCCATTCAAAATTTGACAGTCTTGCCCGCGCGTCTCTAGAATGCCGTCCATGATGAACGACCGTTTTCTCAGAGCCTGCCGGCGTGAGCCGGTGGACTGTACACCGGTGTGGTTTATGCGCCAAGCCGGGCGCTATATGGCCGAATACCGGACATTGCGCGCCAAGTATGCGATTCTTGAAATGTGCAAGACGCCCGAGTTGGCAGCCCAAGTCACGCTCCAGCCGATCGACAGATTTCCGCTCGATGCCGCCATTATTTTTGCCGACATACTTCTCCCGTTAGAGCCCATGGGGATCAGCTTGGAATTCGCCCAGGGGGAAGGTCCGGTGATTCATAATCCGGTCCGTGATCGCGCAGCGGTCGAACGGCTGAAGGTGGTGGACGGTGATGAGCTGGAATATGTTGCCGAAGCGATCAGGCAGGCCCGGCGCGCGCTTAATGGGCGTGTGCCCTTGATAGGGTTTGCCGGCGCGCCGTTTACCCTAGCCAGCTATGCGATCGAGGGCGGCGGGTCGCGCAACTATTTGCACACGAAACAGATGATGTACGGAGATCCGACAGCGTGGCATGCGCTGATGGACAAGTTTTCGCGGGTCATCACCAGCTATCTCAAGCGGCAAATTAAGGCAGGGGCGCAGGCGATTCAACTCTTTGACAGCTGGGTCGGCTGCCTCTCGGCAGGCGACTATGCGGAATATGTGAAGCCGCATGTGCAGAAGATTTTTGACGCACTCAAGTATGAAGGCGTGCCGATGATCCATTTCGGCACCGGCACGACGGCCATTCTCGGACAGATGCGAGAAGCAGGGGGCGACGTGATCGGGATCGACTGGCGGGTTCATCTTGATGAAGCCTGGTCGATGGTCGGACACGATCGCGCGGTGCAGGGCAATCTGGACCCGCTTGTCTTGTTTGCGCCGCGTCACGAAATCGAACGCCGGGTCGAGGATATTTTACGGCGGGCCGGCGGGCGCCCCGGCCATATTTTCAACCTTGGACATGGAATCCTGCCGACAACGCCGGTCGATCACGTTGCCGCGACGATCGAGATGGTGCATAAACTCAGCCAGCGTTAGGGAACGTGAAGCGTCACTCGTGAAGCGTATCTCGTATGCACGCGCTTCACGCTTCACGAACGACGAGGAACGATGTCTGAACGAACGCGTCCCACCGCAATTCTACTGATGGCCATGGGTGGTCCGGATTGTTTGGAGAACGTCGAGCCCTTTCTGCTTGACGTACGCGGAGGCCGGCCGACACCGCCTGAACTTGTGGCGGAGATTCGGGAACGGTACCGTGTGACCGGTGGGAAGTCGCCGGCTGTCGGCATCACCCAGAACCTGGCGAGGACGCTGGAACGGCGATTAAACGAGTCCGGCGTCGATCGATACCGTGTCTATGTGGGGTTGCGGCATTGGCATCCGTTTATCAAGGAGACCTATGCCGAGTTATTGCAGGCAGACCCTGCCCATGTGATCGGTCTGTGCATGGCGCCGCAGCAGTCTTTGCTGAGCACTGGCGCCTATCGGAAAAAAGTGGAAGAGGCGCGCGAAGCTTTTCAAAGCGCAGTCCCGGTTAGGTATGTCGGCAGCTGGCATACCCATCCCAAATTGATTGCGGCAATTGTTGAGCGCATCGAACAGGCGCTGCTGAAATTTCCGGGAGAGGTGCGGGCCTCTGTGCCAGTGTTGTTTACGGCGCATAGTTTGCCGGAACGAATTGTGGCGATGAAAGATCCCTATCCCGAAGAAGTGAAAGGCACCGTTGAAGCGGTGACGGCGTTGTTGGGGCAGCAGCCGACGACGTTTGCCTATCAGAGCCAAGGGCGGTCGAGCGAGCCGTGGCTCGGCCCGACTGTGGAATCGAAACTAGACGCGTTGCGCCTGGACGGGCATCGGCATGTGCTTGTCGCGCCAATCGGATTTATCTGTGACCATGTGGAAACACTCTTCGATATCGACATCGAATTAAAGCAGCGGGCTGCCGCCCAAGGTATGCAACTTGAACGGATGGCCATGTTGAACGACCAGCCGGCCTTGGTCGACACTCTGCTGGATATCGTGGCTGCGCACGAATCATCCCTCTGTCTTCAGTC
>JABMDE010000077.1:17211-19333 GCA_015904055.1 Nitrospira sp.
TTCAAAATTTGACAGTCTTGCCCGCGCGTCTCTAGAATGCCGTCCATGATGAACGACCGTTTTCTCAGAGCCTGCCGGCGTGAGCCGGTTGACTGTACACCGGTGTGGTTCATGCGCCAAGCCGGGCGTTATATGGCCGAATACCGGACATTGCGCGCCAAACATGCGATTCTTGAAATGTGCAAGACGCCAGAGTTGGCGGCCCAGGTCACGCTCCAGCCGATCGACCGATTTCCGCTCGATGCCGCCATTATTTTTGCTGATATTCTCCTCCCGTTGGAGCCCATGGGGATCAGTCTGGAATTTGCCCAGGGTGAAGGTCCGGTGATTCATAATCCGGTCCGTGATCGCGCGGCGGTCGAACGGCTGAAGCGGCTGAAGGTGGTGGATGGCGATGAGTTGGAATACGTTGCCGAAGCGATCAGACAGGCCCGGCGCGCGCTCAATGGGCGTGTGCCCTTGATTGGGTTTGCCGGCGCGCCGTTTACCCTGGCCAGCTATGCGATCGAGGGCGGCGGGTCGCGCAACTATTTATACACAAAGCAGATGATGTACGGAGATCCAACTGCGTGGCATGCGCTGATGGACAAGTTTTCGCGGGTCATCACCAGCTATCTCAAGCGGCAAATCAAGGCAGGGGCGCAGGCGATTCAACTCTTTGACAGCTGGGTCGGCTGTCTCTCTGCAGGCGATTATGCGGAATATGTGAAGCCGCATGTGCAGAAGATTTTTGACGCACTCAAGCATGAAGGCGTGCCGATGATTCATTTCGGCACCGGCACGACGGCCATTCTCGGACAGATGCGAGAAGCAGGGGGAGACGTGATCGGGATCGATTGGCGGGTTCATCTTGATGAAGCCTGGTCGATGGTCGGACACGATCGCGCGGTGCAGGGCAATCTGGACCCGCTTGTTTTGTTTGCGCCGCTTCATGAAATCGAGCGCCGAGTCGAAGATATTTTACGGCGGGCCGGCGGACGCCTCGGCCATATTTTCAATCTCGGACATGGAATCCTGCCAACAACACCGGTCGATCACGTTGCCGCGACGATCGACATGGTGCATAAACTCAGCCAGCGGTGAAGACGTTCATGGTCAAGCGTCAATCGCCAAGCGTGAAAACGATCCCACGGTTGACGTGTGACGAATGACGAGGAGTTCCATGTCGAGCTCACCACGTCCCACTGCAATTCTATTGATGGCCATGGGTGGCCCGGATTGTTTGGAGAACGTCGAGCCCTTTTTGCTTGATGTGCGCGGAGGCCGGCCGACGCCGCCTGAACTTGTGGCGGAGATTCGGGAGCGGTATCGTGCGACCGGTGGGAAGTCGCCGGCTGTCGGCATCACCCAGAATCTGGCGAGGACGCTGGAACGGCGGTTAAACGAGTCCGGCGTCGATCGATACCGTGTCTATGTGGGGTTGCGGCATTGGCATCCGTTTATCAAGGAGACCTATGCCGAGTTGTTGCAGGCAGACCCTGCCCATGTGATGGGTATGTGCATGGCGCCGCAGCAGTCTTCGCTGAGCACCGGCGCCTATCGGAAAAAAGTCGAAGAGGCGCGCGAGACTTTTCAGAGCATGGTCCCGGTCAGTTATGTCGGCAGCTGGCATACCCATCCAAAATTGATTGCGGCAATCGTTGAGCGCATCGAGCAGGCGCTGTTGAAGTTTCCAGCCGAGGTGCGGGCCTCTGTGCCGGTGTTGTTTACGGCGCATAGTTTGCCGGAACGAATTGTGGCGATGAAAGATCCCTATCCCGAAGAAGTGAAAGGCACCGTTGAAGCCGTGACGGCGTTATTGGGACAGCAGCCGACGACATTTGCGTATCAGAGCCAAGGACGGTCGAGCGAGCCGTGGCTCGGCCCGACCGTGGAGTCGAGGCTGGATGCGTTGCGCCTGGAAGAGCATCGGCATGTGCTTGTCGCGCCGATCGGATTTATCTGCGACCATGTGGAAACTCTTTTCGATATCGACATCGAATTAAAGCAGCGGGCTGCCGCGCAAGGTATGCAGCTTGAACGGATGGCCATGCTGAACGACCAGCCGGCCTTGGTCGACACTCTGCTGGATATCGTGGCTGCGCACGAATCATCCCTCTGTCTTCAGTCGTGAATCAACCTC
>JABMDE010000077.1:19453-23111 GCA_015904055.1 Nitrospira sp.
GAACGACCAGCCGGCCTTGGTCGACACTCTGCTGGATATCGTGGCTGCGCACGAATCATCCCTCTGTCTTCAGTCGTGAATCAACCTCGCACAGTGGTCATTGTCGGTGGCGGGATTTCCGGCCTTGCGACCGCGTTTGCCTTGCATGAGCAGGCGGCGGCAAGCGGCCAGTCTATTCGCTGCACCGTCCTGGAGTCCGGCTCGGCATGGGGCGGGAAGATCGTAACCCACCGGGTTGGTGATCTGGTCACAGAGGCCGGGCCCGACTCTTTTCTCTCTCAGAAACCAGCCGGTCTTGCACTTTGTGAGAAACTTGGTCTGAGCGAGCAGCTGATCAATACCAACGTCACCGGGAAAAAGGCATTTGTATTGCGTGGCGGGCGCCTTCATGAATTACCTGAAGGGTTGGTTTCATTTGTGCCGAAGGAATTGGGGCCGTTTTTCCGCAGCGGGCTGCTGAGTTGGACGGGCCTGGCGCGCATGGGATTGGATGTCCTTGTGCCGCGTGGTTCGTCAGAGGGGGATGAGTCGTTGGCCTCTTTCTTCAGGAGGCGGTTCGGAGCGCAAGCGTTCGAACGCGTGCTGGAGCCTCTCATGGCGGGGATCTACGCCGGCGATGCCGAGCAGATGAGTGTGAAAGCCACATTCCCCAGATTTGTTGAACTCGAACAAGAGCATGGCAGCCTCATCCGCGGGATGATGGCCGTCAAAAAACAGGTGGCATCCATGCCGTCGAATAGTTCATCACGCACCATGTTTGTCAGCCTGAAAAATGGGCTGGGTGATCTGGTGGAGGCGTTGACGGCGCGATTGGCTCAGCAGGGCTCGGAGCTTCGGCTGGGGTGCCGGGTCGATGCCATGCGAGTGCGGTCGCACCAACCGGGTCGCTGGATGTACGATCTGATACTGCAGGATGGATCGGCACTCTCCGCAGAAAGCCTGGTGCTGGCGATGCCCGCCTATGTTTCGGCGGAACTGCTGCGCCCGTTGACGCCGATTGCCGGCGGGTTGCTGGAGACCATCCCCTATGCCTCGACGGCTACGATCGCGATGGCCTATCCGGCCGATCAGGTGGCAGGCGCTGTCGAGGGATTCGGGTTTATCGTGCCTCGGAAAGAGGGGCGCGATTTAATTGCCGCCACGTGGACCTCCCTCAAGTGGCCGCATCGCGCTCCGTTGGATCGCGTGTTGGTTCGCTGTTACGTCGGCGGGGTGGGGAGGGACGCCATTCTTCAGTCGGACGACGGCGAGTTGATCGCCCGAGTCCGTGCCGAACTCTCCACGCTGTGTGGAATCACGGCGGAACCGAGTTACACCGAAGTGAATCGTTGGTGGAAGGCGATGCCGCAATACACGCTGGGGCATCTAAGCCGTCTGGTACAAATCGACGCAGCCCTCAGTCGATATCCTGGATTGGTCCTGACCGGCGCGGGCTATCGAGGCGTGGGTATTCCTGATTGCTGCATTCGCGACGGTGCGGTTGCTGCTGGAAAGGTCATGGGCTATCTCACAGGCCAACCCGCTCATTGAAGCGCTCCGCAGTGTTCTGGCGCGATTCAATTTACGGGAGAATGATGGTCTGCTCCGGATAACCGATGTCTTTGAGCGCAGCTTCTACCGCATCGACCATCGGTGGAGGACCACAGAGAAAAATACAGGTATCGGGATCGGGAGGAGGAAGGTATTGGCGAAGCAGGTCGGCCGTGACCCGTCCTGTTCCTTCCGGCCATCCGGGAGGCGGTTGTTCCAGCACATGATGGCAGTGGAAGTTCGGGTATTCCCGCACAGCCCGGCTCCATTCCTCTCTCAGAATAATGTCCGTTTCGGTTTTATTGGCAAAAACCAGAAAGAGTTCCGCATCGATTCGCTTAGTGAGAATCCAGCGGATGATGGCAATCATCGGGGTGATGCCGGTGCCTCCCGCCACGAATCCCACTCGCTTGGCCATGCCATCCACCCAATGGCCGCCCTGGTTCGGCCCGCTGATCAGCACCGTATCGCCGATCCGTTGATCGTGCAGGTATGCGGAGATGACGCCGGTTGCATAGCGTTTCACGGTGAGGTCAAAAAATTTATTGGCAAAAATCAGAAAGAGTTCCGCATCGATTCGCTTGGTGAGAATCCAGCGGATGATGGCAATCATCGGGGTGATGCCGGTGCCTCCCGCCACAAATCCTACTCGCGTGGCCATTCCATCTGCCCAATGGCCGCCCTGGTTCGGCCCGCTTATCAGTACCGTATCCCCGATTTGTTGATTGTGCAGGTATGTGGAGATGACGCCGGTTGCATAGCGCTTCACGGTGAGGTCAAAAAATCCGGTTACACCGGTTAGCGAGGACGGTGTGTAGGCACGTTTGACCGATTTGCCGGCGATTGTGGCATGGACATACAGAAAATCGCCGGGCAGCATATCCAGCGTGGCGTCGGGGGGGAGTTCGAACCGGAATGTCTTCGTGTCGTGCGTGTCAGCCTCGATAGCCGTAATCTTGTACGGACTCGGGGCCTTGGTTTTGATACGGATGACGGTGTCCATAGTGGAGGCGCATTGTACGAGGTTCCTTGGAGGGGGCGCAACGGAAGACAGTCCAGCCCCTTGTTCTCTCAAGACCCCAGCTCTTATAGTACGACCGGTGACCAGTCTCGTTACGAATTGATCTGACCATGCAATCGATGGATGGGAAATTAGTTATCTCCGATGTCAGCGGCCCGTTTCGCGAGCCGCGGGAGCCGGTCTTTTCGTACGACTATTCGATTCAGCGCTCGACGTGGTCGACACCGCATGGTGTGCGCGTGAAAGTTTCGATCCCGGAAGAACTGGACGTGCTGAAAGCGAGGCTCCTGGGTCCATCTACGGGATCTCCCGGTCAGCAGCTGATGACGAACAAAATCCTTTCACGAACGATTGCCGATTGGAAAGTCCGGATCGCCGAAGCCGAAGGGATGTTAGCCGCGAGGCGCGATGTCATGGTGGCGCCGTTTGTCGGTCCGTTGGCGAATTTATTTGTGAAGCTCGAAGGATTGTTGGAAGCCGATCAGGCTGCGATTCGAGAGGAAATCCGGAAACGGGTAGGAATTTAGCGAATTCCCACGACCCCTCACCTCCAGATGTGAGCGATTCTTTTCCTCAATGAGAGACGAACGCGTGCGGGTTGCGAGCAGGTGTTGGACGGCTCCCTAGACTCACAAGCACGTGGCGGGCTGCCGGCACTTCATGCTCAGTGGCTCGGGTCAGCCAGTGCCGAGCTTGGTTTTTATCCTTTGGCACTCCGCGTCCAAACGCATACATGACTCCCAGCACGTGCATGGCTTCTCCGTTGCCGTCTTCTGCGAGGCGGTGGAGGCCGTCAAAGGCTTTCCTGTACCAATGCACTGATTCCTGTGCCTCCAGCCCATCCTGCTTTGCGTAAAAACGGCCCAGGCGGTACTGGGCAAATGCATCGCCCTGTTCGGCGAGGCGGACATCAGGATGGGAACTGGGAGATGGCGATTCGGCGGCAGGCTTCGCTGCCGATGCATATTCTTGGGGAGGTGCCGGAGGCGGCACAGGTGGCACGATAGGACTGTTTGCGGGAATCGGGGGAGTGGCAGGGGGAGTGGCAGAACGTTTGGCCGGAGTGGCTTTTGCTACGTGCGTGATACTGGGCGGTGCGGTTGATCG
>JABMDE010000078.1 GCA_015904055.1 Nitrospira sp.
GTGCTGCATGCCATGAATGTTGCGGTGCTTGCCATGCTGCTCGGCCGGCAATTTGATTGTAGCCAGGAGCACATCAAGATACTGGGAATCGCCGGCCTCCTCCACGATATCGGGGAGCAACTGCTCCCGCCGGACCTGTTGAGGAAGCGGAACAGATGTATGGATGGCCACGAACAAAAAATGTTTCAGCAACACGTTGCGCTCGGGCTCACGATTCTCGAACAATTCCCTGAGCTTCCTGATACCGTCGCCCAGATCATCAGGCAACACCATGAACGGATTGACGGATCAGGGTATCCCGACGGCTTACGGGGCAGCCGGCTTGCCTTGCCCTCAAAAATCCTCATGGTGGTCGAAGAATATGAAAGCTTCATCAATGCTCCGGATATCAAAGACAATAAATCTCCGGCGGAGGCGCTCTCGCACCTGTACCTGAACAGCAAGACCCTCTATCCCGAAGAAGTGGTCGTCGCCCTCATACAAGTGCTCAGCGTCTATCCGCCTGGAACGGTCGTGGAACTGAGCGACACATCCGTCGGCCTGGTCGTCAGCATCAACTTACAAGCCCGCATGCGACCGCTGATCATCCTCTATGACCCAACCGTCGAGCGGGACAATCCCAATATCACCGACCTCAGCCTTGACCAGAACCGCTCCATCACGCGGAGCATCCCGAGGCACGAGCTGCCGCAAGAGGTCTCGGAGTATCTGAATCTCGCTCGCTGGACAGGGTACTTCATCAACTCCTCGATGAAACTCTTAAAGGAATCCGAGGCAGCGTAACACTCGATCTGGCGTTGGCACGCACTCCTGTGCTATGTCAACGGGCATGCCGTCTCAGCGCCTCTTGCTCCTTATCCCTCCGCTGACACAACTGAATACACCCTATCCTTCCACCGCCTATCTCACCGGGTTCCTGCACTCCAGACATATTGCCGCCGAGCAAGCCGATCTGGGCATCGAAATGGTGCTGCGGCTCTTCAGCCGAGCCGGATTGACTCGTATCTTTGCCGACATCCGAAAACTGGACGACGACCTGCCGCCAGAAGCCATCGCGATGCTTGCGATGGAGCAGGCCTATCTCGATCAGATCGAATCCGTGGTCTCGTTTCTGCAAGGTAAGAATCCCGACGCCGCCGCGCGGATGATAGAAACAGGTGTGCTGCCTCATGGGCCACGGTTTCGAGGCAGAACAAGGTTCGCGAAGTCTGTCCCGCTTGAAGATAGAGCCAAACAATGGGCGACTCTCTATCTCGAAGATCTCACTGACCTGGTCCAAGCGACAGTCTCGCCACACTTTTCTCTCAGCCGCTACGCCGAACAGGTGGCGACATCCACATCGTCTTTCGACGGTATAATCGATGCCCTGAAAACAGCGCCGACCATTACTGATGAATTCATGCTGGATGCCCTCCAGACCCATCTCAACCGGGTCAAGCCGACATTGATCTGCCTCTCCGTACCGTTTCCCGGCAATCTGTATGGAGCATTTCGCATCGCCCAGGCAATCAAGTGTCGGCATCCGGATCTGCCGATTGCACTCGGCGGCGGCTATGCCAATACCGAATTACGGCGTGTGGCCGATCTCCGCGTCTTCGACTATGTCGACTTCATCACCCTCGATGACGGCGAGCGGCCACTGCTCTCTCTGATCGAACATCTGTCCGGCCTGCGGCGGCGCAACGCCTTATGCCGCACCTTCTATCGGGACAAGGAAACCGTGCGTTTTGCTGACGATCCCTCAGCCGCCGACTTCTCGATGGATGCAATCGGCTGCCCGACCTATCGCGGCCTGAAACTCGACCACTACCTGACGATCCTGGATAGTATCAATCCGATGCATCGCCTCTGGTCGGAAGGCCATTGGAATAAACTGACCGTGGCGCATGGCTGCTATTGGAAGCAATGTACGTTTTGCGATGTGGGGCTCAATTATATCGGCCGCTATGAGATGACCCCGACCGACCGGCTCATCGGACAGATCGAACAATTGCTGACCGAGACCGGACGCAGGGGGTTTCATTTTGTAGACGAAGCGGCGCCTCCTGCCGCACTCAAATCGCTCGCGTTGGCCCTGCTGGAACGAAAGATCGATATTTCCTGGTGGGGGAATATCCGCTTTGAGGAAGCCTTCTCACCGGACCTCTGCCGTCTGCTCGCGGCATCCGGCTGCATCGCCGTGACGGCCGGGCTCGAAGCGGCATCAGACCGCCTGCTTGAGAAAATGAAGAAAGGCATAACCGTCGACCGCACGGCACTGGTCGCCGCGGCATTTCGCGACGCAGGCATATTAGTCCACGCCTATCTGATGTACGGATTCCCCTCCGAGACGATCCAGGAAACCGTCGACTCACTGGAGCGCGTGCGGCAATTGGTGGGGGCGGATCTGATTCAATCGGCTTTTTGGCACCGGTTTACGGCCACCGCCCATAGCCCGGTTGGCCTCAATCCAGGCTCCCATGGTCTGCGTATCATCGGTCCCGAGTTTCAGGGATTTGCGGAAAACGATCTCCGGCACAGGGATCGATCCGGCGAGACGCCTCAATGGGTCGGTGAAGGACTCAGGCGATCGATGCTCAATTTTCTCGAAAATCGCGGATTGGACATGGATGTACGAGACTGGTTCGAGCAACGCGCACCGAGACCCAAAGTCTCGACACAGTGGGTCACACGTCTTCTCAAGAACAGAGCCATTGAGGATAACCCACAGGCAGAACGGCGTATCGTCTGGCTTGGTGAACAACCGGTCCATCAATCGGCAGGAAAGAAGATGCGCCTCTTGCTGTCAGGGCCATCTGGTAACTGCACTATCACACTCAGTCCTCAACAGGCCACGTGGTTAGACTACTTGATCAGGCAAAGCACACCGCACGCGACTCCGTCACAATCCTATCCCCTACTGCGGGACGCACAATCCTCATTCCCAGGCGGCAGCTCGGCATTCAATACATTCATCGAGACTCCATCCTGGAAGAAAGCGCGTGTGGTTGGGTTATTACTGGTTTAACTGCCAAGTGTGAGAGCGCTTGACAGGACCTCTATCGATGGTACATATGGTACACATGCGAACGACTCTCACCATTGATAGTCAGCTCATCAAGCGCGCGGCGCAGCTTACGGGCGTTCAGGAAAAAACCCAGCTTGTGCGCTTGGGGCTTGAGGCTCTTATTTCCCGCGAAGCCGCCAAACGGTTGGCCCGCCTTGGGGGCAGTGAGCCCCATCTCAAGGACATCCGCCGCCGCCGTTCTGCCTAACCATGCCGATGCTGGTCGATACGTCCGTCTGGATCGATCACTTTCGTAACGACTCTCTTGAACTCCGCCGGATGCTGGATGAGAACCTTGTTGTCTGCCATCCGCTGATCATTGGAGAATTAGCCTGCGGCCAGATGAAGCGTCGAGCCGAAATACTTGCATCTCTGGCCGAGTTACCGACCAAACCTACAATCGAGTACGAAGAGCTGCTTACTTTCATTGAAACCCATACCCTATTTGGACAAGGTTTGGGATGGATCGATGTGCATCTTCTCGCATTGGCTTTTCGTCATCGCATCACACTATGGACACACGATCAGCCATTGCGACAAGCCGCCAGACGATTGCACTGTTCCTTTGAATCTTCCACATAGACCCGGGTGTATCTCTCACCACCGACTGTTCCTCCATAAGGAACGGTGCTGACGCGCACCCTTACTCATGAAAGAATGTGCAAAAGGGCGAGAAAAACAGAAAGGCCGAATCCCGTTTCGGGGATTCGGCCTTTCTTGAAGCTGACGACTGTCAGCTCACACGAACTGACCTAGTACTGCATCTGCAAGGCCACGTGGAACGAATCGACCTTGTCCCCTGAAGCTCCTGGGCTGTAGTTCACGAAGCTCTTGGAGGTGATGTCACCATACCGGCCATACACAGAAATACGAGCATTGTGGCCCGAGATGATGTAGTTCAGGCCATATCCTGTTTCGTGCCACGCTGCCTCCCACTCTTGGGAAATCCTATGGCGAGTCTCATCCTGATCGTTGGGAAGCGTGACGCCTGAAAGCCGGCTTAAGACCAGCGGATCAGAAATATCCTGCCCCTCGCGCCAGAAGGCGCGGTAGACCTGGCGAACGAATGCCATTCCCTGCGCGCGATCTCTGCGTAGTAATTCAACTGCCTGCACGATAGCCGGCAACGTATTCGGCTTCCCGGGCGGCAATGCAATCGGCACCTCCGGCGCCAACCGCTGCACGACCGACACCTCATGCCGCAGTTCCGCGCCCAACGACCCGCTCCAGGGTTTCATGGGGCGAGGTAAATGCGGTGCATGTTGCACCCCGCGCCATTCGCAACGCTCAATCACATTCAGATCATGCAACCGTTCATGCAATGCGTAGCAAAAGGGACAGTTAAAATCGCTGTATAGCAGGAAGGCAGCCGCTTCGCAATCGTGATGCATAACGCAACTCTACCCAATCTTGAAAATGGAATCCACCGCTAATTCTACTGCAAGACGGACACAGCCTTTTATCAAACCGTCGCGCTGGCCCGGCATAGACGGCGCAGCACAGTATCTGCTGGATCCTATCCGTTGTTAACGGTCCTCTTCGACTGAAGCCTGCACGTTTCTGCTACACTTTAACCAGTTGAAGACTCAAGTTCCTGGTCGAATAGCCGATAGAGTCTTCGATCGCGTGAAAAGGGCAAACCACCTGAGAAGGTGGGACGCAAAGCCAAGGGACCTAAACAGGGACGAGGTATGTTCCAGGGTCAGCCTAGCCGCCACAATGCAGACTCCCACACTCGTGCCGGCGGCACGGTATCCCCTAGCCTCTTCCTTTCAGGGCGACAAGCGATCGTTCGCCGTATGTCGAAGGGAGGCGCCACATGATATCCGCTATCCATACCGCCCTTTCCGGGCTGACCGCCTATGCGAAACAGATGGAAGTCGCAGCCCACAATGTGGCTAACGTCAATACCGATGAATTCAAGAAATCCAGAACAGAGTTCGTTGAAGCCGATGCAGGAGGCGTGCTCCCTGTTGTCCAGAAAGATAATTCCGCCGGGCCGGCCGTGCTGAAAGATACCGCACAAGGACCTGTACAGGTTGAGCGTTCGAACGTCGATCTCGGAGAGGAAACGGTGAACCAGATTATTGCGCAACGCGGCTTTGAAGCAAACTTGAGATCGCTCAACGCCGCGGACGCCATGTTGGGAGCGATCCTGGATATTAAAAAGTAACGATCCTATTCCCTCCTTCGGCCCTCCTCGTGACAGAGCGTGGCATCACCCCTGCTCACAACTTCTCTCTTAAGTCTTCGAATTAACATACCGATAGAAGCTCTTGACGTCTCAATTCCGGTCTTACCCCATGGACTCCTGAAGGACGAGAGGGCACTCGTGCCAAAATCATTGGCGACGCAGGCATCGCGGCAATTCACCGCCGAAGTTCTTTCGATCGCACCGGCACAACTCAAGATCGGCATGTTCGTGGATTTGAATTGTTCCTGGTTCACCCACCCCTTCGCCAAGAAGCGATTCAAAATCACAACGGAGCAGCAACTCACGATTATTCAAGGCCTGGAACTCCGCTCAGTACTCGTCGATGTGGTATTGTCAGATCCGGCAACGGTGGAACGACGGGTGGATAGGCCTGTTCACATCGCACCGGAAGAACCCATTCCCCTCATCGCACCGCCCTCCGGGAACATCCTCATACCGCCGACAGTCACCCGATACCAAGAAGGTCTTCAGCAGGCCGATACCGTCTATAAACACACTCTGACTCAGAGCTCGAAGGCGCTTGCCGATATCACGAATGGATCTGACGCAGGCCTCACAGTAGCCAAGGACATGATCAACGGTTTGACAGAACTGATTATGGCTGAGGACATGGTCAGCGCGATGGGAAGTCTCCTTGGAACACAGGACATTGACGACAAAGGCGTGCTGCATGCCATGAATGTTGCGGTGCTTGCCATGCTGCTCGGCCGGCAATTTGATTGTAGCCAGGAGCACATCAAGATACTGGGAATCGCCGGCCTC
>JABMDE010000079.1:0-2707 GCA_015904055.1 Nitrospira sp.
GAGTTGGAACGGCTGAAGCGGGAGCCGGTTTCACCCAAGGAACTTGAGCGGGTGATCAATAATCTGGACGCCGATATGGTGCGTGCGCTGCGGTCTAACAGCGGCTTGGCTTCCCAGCTGGCGATGTATCAAGCGGTGGCCGGCGATTGGCGCGATATCCTGAAATCTCGCGACAGGGTTGCCGCGGTGACCGCCGCCGATGTGCAGCGTGTCGCGGCCCAGTATTTTACGAAGTCGAATCGGACGGTCGGCGTGTTAGTCAAAAAGAGCAACGGCAAAGCCGTCGCGGCAGCGTCGAACAGCGGGGTAGCACAATGATCGGGGCAAGGGGTAAAGGGGTAGGGGTGAGGGGCGCTGGAATGTGGGGCCTGCTCAGTGTGGTCGTATTGATGGGTTTGGCTAGCACGGCTTGTGCGGGAGCGGAGACGCTTAGCGATCCTCGAACGATGACCTTCAAGCCTGTTGAGTTTTCGCCGCCTGATCCGGAACGGATCCTGCTCGATAACGGCATGGTCGTCTATCTGTTGGAAGACCACGAACTGCCGTTGATCACCATGACGGCCACGATGCGAACGGGAAGTTGGCTTGATCCGGCCGATAAGATCGGTCTCGCAGCGTTGACCGGGTCGGTGATGCGTACCGGAGGGGGGGGAGGCTTCTCGGCGGAAGAAGTCGATGAAGCATTGGAACAGTTTGCGGGCGATATCGGTATCGGCATCGGCAGACAATCGGGGTCTGCCTCGCTCGATGTATTAAGCAAAGATGTGAAGCGGGGATTGCAGATCTTCGCTGCGCTCGTACGGACGCCGGCGTTTGAGCCGGCGCGCCTCGAATTGGCTAAATTGCAGGCGATCGAAGGGATCCGCCGCCGCCAGGATAATCCCGGCTCCGTCGTGAGCCGAGAGTTCGTCAAACTGCTCTACGGCGCGCAACATCCGACCGCGCGGGAAAGTACGATCGACTCAGTACGGCGCATCACCAGGGACGATCTGGTCGCATTTCACCGCAACACGATTCATCCGAACGGCATCATTCTGGGTGTGACCGGCGACTTCAAGAAGGAGGCGATGCTTGCGGCGTTGCGTGACGCGTTCGGTGATTGGAAGCAAGGCGCTGTTCCGGAGCTGAAGATCGCCGATGTGCCGGAGAACGATACGGGGAAGCCGGCGGTTCGGTTCATCGACAAAGACACGACGCAGACGCATCTGCGCGTGGGCCATTTGTCGATCAAAGAGAACGATCCCGATTATGTCTCCTTGGCGATTGCCAACGACATTCTGGGCGGCAGTTCCTTCCGTAGCCGGATTTTCAACGATGTGCGGACGAAGCGTGGCCTGGCCTATTCTGTCGGTAGCCGGCTCAATACCGGAGTGCACGATCAGGGAATCTGGCTGGTGCGGGCCGAAACGAAGTCGGTTTCCACGCAGGAAGTCATCGCCCGGTTTCTGGCGAATATCGAGCGTATGCGCACGGAGCTCGTGAGCGATACGGAGCTGGCAGAGGCAAAAGACGCGTATGTGAATTCGTTCGTCTTTTCGTTCTCCAGCCCCTCCGCAATTGTGAATCGCCTGATCGAGCTGGAGTACGACGGGCTGCCGAAAGATTTTCTGCAACAGCTGCGGGACAAAGTTGTGAAGCTGACGAAAGAGGAAATCTTAGCGGCTGCCAAGAAGCATTTCTATCCGGATCGCCTGAAAATCGTTGCCGTCGGATCAGGCAAGACCTTGCCGGCCGCGCTTTCGACTTTCGGCGACGTAAAAGAGATCAAGCTGGTTCCGGAAGGATAAGCCATCTGGAGTCATGGTTATGACCGACAGGCTGATCCACTGAGTCTTCCCCATGCCGCTTGAAGATGATTGTTGTGACATTCTCAAAAAAGCCCGCACAGGGCTGGGACTCTCGGCCGGCGATGTCTCGAAAAAGGCCGGGTTGCCCGATGGTGTGGTCGCGGCGCTGGAGCGGGGGGAGCAGGCGCGTGATCGAGCGGAACTCCTTGCGCTCGCCAATGCGCTGGGTTTGCGCGGTGAGCCGCTCGCGCAGATTGCCATCGACAAATGGGAGCCGCTCGCGCAACGCCAACCGGCTTGGATCGAGACGGTGCATGGTTCGATCGGCGGCTATGGTGTGCAGGGCTACATCGTTCATGACGAGGGCGAGGCCCTGCTGATTGATACGGCCTATAATGCGCCTGCCATGATTGAGATGCTCGGCAAGCGCAACCTGCGTCTTGTGGGGATTTGTCTGACGCACGGGCATACCGATCATGCCGAGGGGATCGAGCACATTCTCATGCATCGAGACGTTCCGGTCTATTTGGGGCCGGACGATATCGACCTGTTACATTGGAAGCCACGGGCGGATCTGCTGACTGTGCCTGCGGACGGCTGTGTCATCAAGGTCGGCAACCGGATGGTTCATTGCCTCACTACTCCAGGCCATACGCCAGGCGGAATCTGTTATCGGATAGATGATCCTAAGCAGCCGGTCTGTTTTGTCGGCGATACGCTTTTTGCCGGATCGATCGGACGATCCAATCCGAGCCACCTGTACGCCACACACCTCGATTCAGTGCGCACAGGCCTGCTGACGCTTCCGCCGAATTATCGCCTCTTGCCGGGCCACGGTCCTGCCACGACTGTGGCCGAGGAACGGGAGCATAATTCGTTCGTGACCATCGAATAACGAACCCGACGAATAATCAGGAACT
>JABMDE010000079.1:2827-8970 GCA_015904055.1 Nitrospira sp.
CGGGGGGAGCAGGCGCGTGATCGAGCGGAACTCCTCGCGCTTGCCAAAGCGCTGGGTTTGCGCGGTGAGCCGCTCGCGCAGATTGCCATCGACAAATGGGAGCCGCTTGCGCAACGCCAGCCGGTCTGGATCGAGACGGTGCACGGCTCGATCGGTGGCTATGGTGTGCAGGGCTACATCGTTCATGACGAAGGCGAGGCCCTGTTGATCGATACGGCCTATAATGCGCCTGCTATGATCGAGGCGCTCAGCACACGCAACTTGCGTCTTGTGGGGATTTGTCTGACGCACGGGCATACCGATCATGCCGAGGGGATCGATCACATTCTCACGCATCGAGAGGTTCCGGTCTATTTGGGGCCGGACGATATTGATCTGTTGAATTGGAAACCACGGGCGGATCTGCTGACTGTGCCTGCGGACGGGTGTGTCATCAAGGTCGGCAGCCGGATGGTTCATTGCCTTACAACTCCAGGCCATACGCCAGGCGGAATCTGCTATCGGATCGGCGATACCCTCTTTGCCGGATCGATCGGCCGATCCAATCCGAGCCATCTGTACGCCACGCACCTTGATTCGGTGCGCACACGTCTGCTTGCACTTCCGCCGAACTACCGTCTCTTGCCGGGGCACGGTCCCGCCACGACTGTGGCTGAGGAACGGGAGCATAATTCGTTCGTGACCATCGAATAACAAATCCGACGAGTAATTAGGGGCTCCATGGATGGATTAGGCGAGGATGGACAGCGACGCATCCGGAACGAAGCCGAACGTGGGGAAGAACCGGATGCCATCGCACAGACCATCGATAGCGAGGCCGAGGTCAATGAAGGAGAGCCGTCGGTTTTCTCGGCATGGGCGCTGCCGATCGTCCTGTTTCTACTGACCTGTTTCACGACCGTATGGGCGGGCGCCTACCAATCGTATCACGGGACAGTTCGTGGGCCGCTGAATTTTCTGCTGGAACATCCGGAGGCATTGTGGCAAGGACTTCCTTTTGCCGCGGCGCTCCTCTTCATTCTCACCACACACGAACTCGGCCATTATCTGTTATCCAAGATTCACAGAATACCTGCCTCGTTGCCGCTCTTCATTCCTGGGCCGCCCCATTTCATTGGAACGTTCGGTGCCATCATCCGCATGCGCGGAACCATCATGGATCGCCGCGCCCTGTTCGATATCGGGGTCGCCGGCCCGCTGGCCGGGTTTATTGTTGCCGTTGCCGTGCTGATTGTAGGACTGAATCTTTCGACCGTTGTGGATCGGACCGCCACGTCTGGGTTGCACCTGGGAGAACCGCTGCTGTTGCAGTTTCTAGCCTGGTTGGTGATCGGACCGATCTCACCGGAATCGGATATCGTCCTGCACCCGATTGCCTTTGCGGCCTGGTTCGGTTTCTTCGTCACCTCGCTCAATCTCCTTCCGATCGGCCAGCTTGACGGTGGGCATGTCGCCTATGCGCTCTGGGGAGGCAAACAGCGAATAATGGCGTTCATTGCCGTCCCAATCTTAATCATCCTGGGATTTCTCGGCTGGCCGGGCTGGTTTTTGTGGGCGGTCATGGCCGGACTCTGGGGGCTCGGCCACCCGCCCGTCCGAAATCCTCAGACCCCGTTGGGGCGCAATCGTACAATCGTCGGCTGGATTGCGCTGGCCGTGTTCGTCTCGACCTTTGCGCCGGTTCCTTTTTCGTCCGGGTTGCACCTAGGGGAACCGTTGCTGCTGCAATTTCTGGCATGGGTGGTGATCGGGCCGATCTCGCCGGAGTCGGACATCGTGCTGCATCCGATTGCCTTTGCCGCCTGGTTTGGTTTCTTCGTCACCTCGCTCAATCTTCTTCCGATCGGCCAGCTTGACGGCGGGCATGTCGCCTATGCGCTGTGGGGAGGCAAACAGCGAACAATGGCGTTTATTGCGGTTCCAATCTTAATCGTCCTGGGATTTGTCGGCTGGCGGGGCTGGTTTTTATGGGCGGTCATGGCGGGGCTCTGGGGGCTCGGCCATCCACCCGTTAGAGATCCCCAGGCTCCGTTGGGACGTAACCGTACGATCGTCGGCTGGATCGCGCTGGCCGTGTTTGTCTCGACCTTTGCGCCGGTGCCGTTCTCTTTCCATTCATAGACCGTTCAACAGGCCCCGCAGAAGGTTCGCAGGATTTTCTTGCCCGATTCCGCACACAGCCCTACAGTGGGATGATGATTTCAACAGAGACGGCAGCGCCCTTCTGTCCAAATTGTCAGGCGGAACGACAGGACGGGTCGGAGGAGTGTCTTCGGTGCGGAATCATTTTTGCCAAGTATCGGCCGTTACCGGTACGAAGGGGTGCCGTTTCGACGGCGGGGTCGTTCGCAAAGTCTGAATCGCTGGTCACGGCCAAGCACTGGTTGATTGAATCGGATGCAACGACCGATTCACTGACACTCGTCGGGCGGGCGATAGTCTTTCTACTCCTTGTCTGGTGGGGGCGTGCGTTCATTATCACGCCGCTTGAGACAAACTATACCGGCGAATCTGTTCTGCATCTGATCAATTTGCCGTTTCATGAAGCGGGGCACCTGATTTTTATGCCGTTCGGACGCTTCATGATGATTCTCGGCGGAAGCGCCGGGCAGGTGCTGATGCCGCTCATCTGTCTCGGCACCTTTCTCATCAAAACCCGCGATCCGTTCGGAGCGTCGGTGTGTTTGTGGTGGACGGCTGAGAGCATCATGGACGTCGCGCCCTACATCAACGATGCACGGGATATGGATCTCATGTTGTTGGGCGGGGTCACGGGAAAAGAAACAGACGGGCACGATTGGAACAACATTCTCTCCATGCTTGGCTGGTTGGAGTATGACCATCGTCTGGCTCATCTGGCCTATAACCTCGGCATTGTGCTGATGCTGGCATCCTTCGCCTGGGGCGGCTGGCTTCTGCTCCGTCACTATCGCCGACTCGCCTAGCTCCTTCCTCCTTGTGTGCGTACGAGAACTCTTCTACGATGGGCTCGCGGAGGGGCGGACGTCGCCTCGCGTCGTGAGTGGATGAGCATGAAGTTCTTCTATCTGCTGCTTCTCGTGGTACTGGTGTCTCCGACCGCATACGCGCTGGGTGCGTCGGAGTTGGAGCTGTCTCCAGCCACATCCCAGGCCGTACCACCCGACGGCTGGCACTATGGTGCGTATCTCGACATCGGCGGCATCGTCAATTTCAATGTGCCGGAGAATGATCTCTGGCGCAGCCGGGCCACGGCGTCTCGTCACAACCAAGCCGCTCCCAATATGGTGTTAGCTTCTGTGCGGAAGGATGTGAGCGAGGCGTCACGCTGGGGGATGGAGTTGGGTGTGCAGGGCGGCTACGATTCCGTGGATTTTGCGTTTTTGCCTGGAGAGCCGAAAGTCGGCGGGGCGGACGTACTTCGGCACATCCATCGGGCGAATGCGTCGTATCTGGCGCCGTTGGGCAACGGGCTGACGATCACGGGAGGTCTCTTCAATAGTTTGCTGGGCTACGAATCGCTCTATGCCAAGGACAATGTGAACTATACACGCTCCTGGATTGCCGACTATACCCCCTATATGATGTTCGGCATCAATGCGAAGTATCCCGTGAACGAGAAGCTTCTTGTGACGGCATTCGTCGTGAACGGGTATACGCACCTGTCTCACCCCAACAACCAGCCTTCATATGGGGCGCAGTGGTCGTACAAGATCGCTCCTCGATTGACTGCGACGCAAACCCTGTATTGGGGGCCGGATCAGAGCAAGACATCGCTGGAATTCTGGCGGCTCTACGGCAATCATATTCTAGAGTGGAAAGGGGACGAGGTGACGGTGGCCGTTTCCTACGATGCCGGGACCGAGAACATCGCTGATCAGCCGGGAAGCCCGCGGGCGTTCGTGATGGGCGGCAATGTGATGATGAAGTGGCATGTGGCCGGCCCCTGGTCCGTGGCGTTACGACCGGAGTTCTATTGGGATCGGAACGGGCGCTGGACCGGGGCGGAACAATTTGTAAAGGCCATCACATCCACGATTGAGTACAAGATTCCGTATCCTGGAGCGGCTGGCTTCTGCTCCGTCACTATCGCCGACTGGCGTGATCTCCTCTTACTTGTGTGAGAACGGCAACTCTTCTACGATAGCCCTGTCATAGGTCAAAGCATCTCGACAACGTCATGAATCAATCGAGTATGGCATCGGTCTGTCTTCTTCTTCTCTGGGCGCTGCTGTTTCCAACCTCCTACGCGCAAGGTGCGTCAGAGACGGAGGTGTCTTCGATCGCAAGTCCTGCGGTATCTGCCAATGACTGGCGCTATGGCGCGTATCTCGACATCGGCGGCATCGTCAATTTCAATGTTCCGGAGAACGATCTCTGGCGCAACCGAGCCACGGCGTCTCGGCACAACCAAGCAGCTCCCAATATGGTGCTGGCCTATGTGCGGAAGGATACGAGCGAGGTGTCACGCTGGGGGATGGAGTTGGGCGTACAGGGCGGCTACGATTCCGTGGATTTTGCGTTTCTGCAAGGAGAACCGAAAGTTGGTGGAGCGGATGTACTTCGGCATGTCCATCGGGCGAATGCCTCGTATCTGGCGCCGTTGGGCAACGGGCTCACGATTACAGCCGGTCTCTTCAATAGTTTGCTGGGCTACGAATCGCTCTATGCCAAGGACAATGCGAACTACACACGGTCTTGGATTGCCGACTATACCCCGTACATGATGTTCGGCATCAACGCGAAGTATCCCGTGAACGAGAAGCTGCTCGTGACGGCGTTCGTCGTGAACGGGTATACGCATCTATCTCATCCCAACAACCAGCCTTCATATGGGGCGCAGTGGTCGTACAAAATCGCTCCTCGATTGACGGCGACGCAAACCCTGTATTGGGGGCCGGATCAGAGCAGGACATCGCTGGAATTTTGGCGGCTCTATGGCAATCATATTGTGGAGTGGAAAGGCGACGAGGTCACGGTGGCCGTCTCCTACGATGTCGGGACCGAGAACATCGCCGATCAGCCGGGAAGCCCGCAGGCGTTCGTGATGGGCGGCAATGTGATGGTGAAGTGGCATGTGGCCGGTCCCTGGTCCGTGGCGTTGCGACCGGAGTTCTACTGGGACCGGAACGGGCGCTGGACCGGGGCGGAGCAATTTGTGAAGGCCATCACATCCACGATTGAGTACAAGCTTCCGTATCGATGGACCAACACGATGGTGCGGGTAGAACATCGCTATGACGAATCGACCGGTGTCGGAGGCGGGTTTTTCAGGAGGGGCGAGATCAGCCCCGGTGTGTTTGGGCTCGCTCCGTCACAACATCTCTTGGTATTCGGGCTGCTCTGCGTCTTCGATTCACCGTGAGCGATCACGTAAAGGAAGCGGGGTTTGTGATCGGCACCATTCCTCGACCGTCTGCTTCCCGAATTCAGCCAGCGCTGCCGTCTTTGCCTGAGCGAGCACCTGGCTGTCCTCCAATAGCACTGCCGATCCTGTCAACGTGGAACGACCCTCTACCGTCTGTGTCGCATAGAGCCGTTCGGTTCGTGTATCCCACAGACTGCCGTGGATCATAAACAGCGCATCGCTTACGGTGCCCGGAGCGACATATGCTCCAATCAGTGTGACATACCATGCGGCGTAGCCATTGTTGTAGCGATCGACTGACCCGACCCCTTCCACGATGAGCACGGCATCCGCGTGATAACGCGCGGCAGCCTGTCGGATCTTTGGGACATCGTATCCATGAATGGTCGAGTCCGCGAGGAGAAAGGTGTCCGCCACAATCCCTTCTCTCTGCAAGGGTGCCAGCTGTTTCAGCAGCCTATCCTTGTCCTTGTCCATCCACTTGGCCATCTGGATCTTGTGCCGGATCGGCATGTCCCGTTCCACGAAATACAAGGCGAGTCGAAGCGGGTGGGATGGATTCGGCATGTCCGCGTGGGCAATAGCCGATGCCTGCTGAGTAGCCGGAATCTCTGCGATGCCCAATGTGGCGCGCATGGCGGCATGATCGAATTCTGCGCTGCCGGCGCAACCACCGGCCAACAGCATGAGCAGCACTGTCCAGTAGCGCGTCATCGCGGGGAACCTTGAGGGGCGAGTCGCGTCTGCGAGAGTGTTTCCAGCGCCAAGAATAATGCGTGCGTTCCGCTTCGGCCGT
>JABMDE010000079.1:9090-15382 GCA_015904055.1 Nitrospira sp.
CATGTTGTTGGGCGGGGACACGGGAAAAGAAACAGACGGGCACGATTGGAACAACATTCTCTAAAAGCTTGGCAGGTTGGAGTATGACCATCGCCTGGCTCATCTGGCCTATAACAACAGCATTGTGCTGATGCTGGCATCCTTCGCCTGGGGCGGCTGGCTTCTGCTCCGCCACTATCGCCGCCGTACTTAACCTCACCCTCCTTGTGTGCGTACAAGAACTCTTCTACGATGGGCCGCCGAGGGGCGGGTATTGCCTCGCGTCGTGAGTGTACGAGCATGAAGTCCTTTTATCTGCTGCTTCTCGTGGTACTGGTGTCTCCGACCGCATACGCGTTGGGTGCGTCGGAGAGGGAACCGTCTCCAGCCACAAATCAGGCCGTACCACCCGCTGGCTGGCGTTATGGCGCGTACCTCGACATCGGCGGCATCGTCAATTTCAATGTGCCGGAGAACGATCTCTGGCGCAGCCGGGCCACGGCGTCTCGGCACAACCAAGCCGCTCCCAATATGGTGTTGGCCTCTGTGCGGAAGGATGCGAGCGAGGTGTCACGCTGGGGAATGGAGTTGGGTGTACAGGGCGGCTACGATTCCGTGGATTTTGCGTTTCTGCAAGGAGAACCGAAGGTCGGCGGGGCGGACGTGCTTCGGCACATCCATCGGGCAAATGCCTCATATCTGGCGCCGTTGGGCAACGGACTGACGATCACGGGAGGCCTCTTCAATAGTTTGCTGGGCTACGAATCGCTCTATGCCAAAGACAATGCGAACTACACGCGTTCCTGGATCGCCGACTATACCCCCTATATGATGTTCGGCATCAATGCAAAGTATCCCGTGAGCGAACAGTTGCTCGTGACAGCATTCGTTGTGAACGGGTATACGCATCTGTCTCATCCCAACAACCAGCCGTCATATGGGACGCAGTGGTCGTACAAAGTCGCCTCTCGATTAACTGCGACGCAGACCTTGTACTGGGGGCCGGATCAGAGCAAGACATCGCTGGAATTCTGGCGGCTCTATGGCAATCATATTGTGGAGTGGAAAGGCGACGAGGTCACGGTGGCTGTTTCCTATGATGTCGGGACCGAGAACATCGCCGATCAGCCGGGAAGCCCGCGGGCGTTCGTGATGGGCGGCAATGTGATGATGAAGTGGCATGTGGCCGGTCCCTGGTCCGTGGCGTTGCGACCGGAGTTCTACTGGGATCGGAACGGACGCTGGACCGGGGCGGAACAATTTGTAAAGGCCATCACATCCACGATTGAGTACAAGCTTCCGTATCGATGGACCAACACGATGGTGCGGGTAGAACATCGCTATGACGAGTCGACCGGTGTCGGGGGCGGGTTTTTCAGGAGGGGCGAGATCAGTCCCGGTGTATTCGGGCTCGCGCCGTCCCAACATCTCTTGGTATTCGGGCTGCTCTGCGTCTTCGATTCACCGTGAACGATCACCTGTGGGCGGGGTTCGGGATCGGCGCCATTCATCGACCGTCCGCTTCCCGAATTCAGCCAGCGCCGCTGTCTTTGCCTGAGCGAGCACCTGGCTGTCCTCCAACAGCACTGCCGATCCTGTCAACGTGGAACGACCGTCTACTGTCTGTGTTGCATAGAGTCGTTCGGTCCGTGTATCCCACAAACTGCTGTGGATCATAAACAACGCGTCGCCCACGGTGCCCGGAGCGACATAGGCTCCAATCAGCGTGACATACCATGCGGCGTAGCCGTTGTTGTAGCGATCGACTGATCCGACTCCGTCCACGATGAGTACGGCATCTGCGTCATAGCGCGCGGCAGCCTGTCGGATTTTGGGGACGTCGTATCCGCGAATGGTCGAGTCCGCGAGGAGAAAGGTGTTTGTCACAATCCCTTCGTGCTGCAAGGGTGTCAGCTGTTTCAGCAGCGCATCCTTTTCCGAGTCTATCCACCTGGCCATTCGAATCTTGTGCCGGATCGGCAGTTCCCGTTCCACGAAATACAGGGCGAGTCGAAGCGGGTGGGGTGTATTCGGCATGTCCGCGTGGACATCAGCCGATACATGCTGAGCAGCCGGAATCTCTGCGATGCCCAATGCGGCGCGCATGGCGGCACGATCGAATTCGGCGCTGCCAGCGCAGCCACCGGCCAGCAGCATGAGCAGCACTATCCAGTAGCGCGTCATCGCGAGAGACCTTGAGGGGTGTGTCGCGTCTGCGAGAGTGCTTCCAGCGCCAAGAATAATGCGTGCGTTCCGCTGCGGCCGTGCCCCAGTGCGATGACCCTGCGGTATAGCTCATGCACTAGCGTAAGGCCCGGCAAGGTGAGTCCCATCCGCTGTGCGTCGTCGAGAGCGATCCCCATATCCTTGACAAAATGTTCGACAAAGAAACCTGGATCGAAGTTCCGCCGGAGAATTTTGGGCGCCAAATTGTCCAGTGTCCAGCATGCGGCGGCTCCGTTCCCGATCGAGGCCAGCACATGGTTCAGGTCGAGTCCGGCTGTGTGGCCGTAGAGCAGGCTTTCACAGACGCCGATCATTGTGCCGGCGATAACGATTTGGTTGCAGAGTTTTGCCTGCTGCCCGGCGCCCGTTTCCCCCTGGTGCACGATGGTTTTTCCAAGCCGTTCAAATACGGGACGTGCCCGATCAACGGCGGCCGCTTCGCCGCCGATCATGATCGACAGTACGGCGTTTCTAGCACCCAGGTCTCCGCCGGACACCGGAGCATCGAGGGCCTGAAGTCCTCTGGTCGACGCCGCATCGGCAATCTCCCGGCTCAATGACGGGTCTGTCGATGTCATATCGATGAGCATTGAACCTGGTGTTGCGCAGGCGATCAGTGGTGTTGCGCAGGCGATCAGTCCATGCGGACCGAAGTAGATGTCGCGGACGTCCGCGGGGAACCCCACCATGGTAAGGGTTGCGTCTGACAGGGCGCAGACTGCGCCAGGGCTGTCCGCCCAGACGGCTCCACGATTGAGCAGCGGCTGGGCTTTTGATTTCGTGCGTGTATAGAGGGTGACGGGATAGCCGGCATCGAGGAGGTGTCCGCACATCGATGCGCCCATGACGCCGGTCCCGATCCATCCGATGCGGCTCTGAGCAGGAGAGAGTTGCTGCATGGGTGAGCGCATATCGATTTGTTAGAAACCTCTTCCACCGCCGCCGCCGAACCCTCCGCCGGAGAATCCTCCCGACGAGCCGCCGCCGCTGAATCCTGAGCCGCCGGTGCTCCGAGGCGCGGAGGTCATGACGGCGCCTGCGGCGGTGGACAGCTGCGAGAGGTTTCCGGTCAGATTCCGAGGGCGAAAGTCTGTCATGTTCGCTCCGTGATACCAGGTACCGTCGAACGCGCGGGCCCAATTCTGCTCCACGCCCAACGCCATCGCAAACGGCAAGAACTTTTCAAACATCTCAGGGGTTTTGACGACGCGTTGAAAACGGTCGGACTCCACACGGGTAAGAAATTCCTCAAACCCGAGCACTTTCTCCAATGTTCGTGCGCCGCGCACCGTCCTGGCCGGCATCACCCATCCGAACCCGACAATGATGATCCCTGAGAGGATGCTGGCGGCCACGCCGGTTTGCAGCGCAACGCCGTAGTGCTCGCTGAGCCACGTTGCCGCGAGGATCGATGCGAACATGACGAAAATGCCGATGACCATATAGACCTGTTTCACTTGATCCGGTCGTCGCGCATAGTAGCCGCGGCTCAGGAGTTGTCCAAAGAGATGGGACTTGATTCCATCCAGACGAGTGTAGAAACGATTTTCCAAGTCGGAGAGGGCGACGGTTGGTGTGTCCTCATTCGTGAAGATTCCCGTGAGGACTGCTAGTTCATGGGGCTTCAACCCGGTCCATTCCGAAGCAGGCTTGAGCCGATGCAGAGAAAATGCCGAATGTGACCAGAGGCCGAGGAGTTGGGATGTTTGCTGTTCCTCGATCCGCAGAAAACCGCGTATGGCAAGATCGACCAATGTGGCGGTGATATCGCGAAGGTCGGGAGAATGATCGACGAGCGTGCCGAGTTCCGCCGGCGTCAGCTGGTCTGGTGGTTCATAGGCCACGGTGATGGGTCGCAGTCGCGGATCGCGCCCACGGGTGTGCCAGAGATACCACATGACTCCAAGGACGAGGATCGGCAGGGTGAGCGGCCAGTTTGAGCGAAGAAACAGCTGAGACAGCTGCAGCGGGCTGGGTTCGGCAACGAGCCCCTTGTTCCATCCGATCACCGCCGTGAGCCCCTCGCGGAATCCGAGCGCTCCGTGATACCAGGCGGGCGGCTGCGTGTAAATACCGTCGAACGCGCGGGCCCAATTCTGCTCCACGCCCAGTGCCATGGCGAACGGCAAGAACTTTTCAAACATCTCAGGGGTTTTGACGACGCGTTGAAAACGGTCGGACTCCACACGGGTAAGAAACTCCTCAAATCCGAGCACTTTCTCCAATGTTCGTGCACCGCGCACCGTCCTGGCCGGCATCACCCATCCGAATCCGACGATGATGATCCCTGAGAGGATGCTTGCGGCTACGCCGGTTTGCAGTGCGACGCCGTAGTGTTCGCTGAGCCACGTTGCTGCTAGGATCGATGCGAATATGACGAAAATGCCGATGACCATGTAGACCTGTTTCACTTGATCCGGTCGTCGCGCATAGTAGCCGCGGCGCAGGAGCTGTCCAAAAAGATGGGCTTTGATTCCATCCAGGCGAGTGTAGAAACGATTCTCCAGGTCGGAGAGGGCGACGGTTGGTGTGTCCTCATCTGTGAAGATTCCCTTGAGGACCGCAAGTTCATGGGGCTTCAGCCCGGTCCATTCCGAAGCAGGTTTGAGCCGATGCAGAGAAAACGACGAATGTGACCAGAGGCCGAGGAGTTGGGATGCGTGCTGTTCCTCGATCCGCAGAAAACCGCGTATGGCGAGATCGACCAGTGTGGCGGTGATATCGCGAAGGTCGGGAGAATGATCGACGAGCGTGCCGAGTTCCGCCGGCGTCAGCTGGTCGGGTGGCTCATAGGCCACGGTGATGGGTCGCAGTCGCGGATCGCGTCCACGGGTGTGCCAGAGATACCACATGATTCCAAGGACGACGATCGGCAGGGTGAGCGGCCAGTTTGAGCGAAGAAACAGCTGAGACAGCTGCAGCGGACCGGGTTCGGCAACGAGCCCCTTGTTCCATCCGATCACCGCCGTGAGCCCCTCGCGGAATCCGAGCGGGCGGGACATGCTGTAGAGAATTTCAGGCCCTGTGATCCGTACATCGGCCTGTTGTTCGCGCGCCCCATAGGCTCCGCTGAACGCAATCGCATTCACGCCGGTTGCTCCAGCCGGCAAGAGTACTCTGGCCGACACGGATTCGATCGGCATATCCCATTCGTCGCCGGTTACGTTCCAGTAGAGTTCGTCGTGATCTTCGAAGTATTTGAGCCCGTTAGAAACCTTGTACGTCAGGATGAGCGTTTTGGTCGTATCCTGTGCGCCCGGTACCCAGATCTTGAACGTTTGGTAGTGTCGGTTTTGAGAACGGTCGTATGTGAGGGGCGTCAGATGTTCGTCGGTGACGCTCACTATATCCAGGAATAATGTGTAATTGAATCCCTGCGGTGTGCGGTATTCGACGGGGATATCGCGCATCAGCCCGTTCCAGGATCCGGAGAAGCGGGGCCGGATCGTTTCGGTGACGAGGAGTTCGCCGCTTGGGAGTACTTGGAGTTCGGCGTGAAATCGTTCGATAACCAGCGAGCGGGCATGGGCAACGGGGCTTCCGATTGCCAGAATCCAGCCCAAGAGAAGCATGAACATGTAGATGGGCCGAGGTGCATGCATAGGGAAGGAATGCCGAGCCGGCTGATCGGATGAGATCAGCGAGAAGCCTGTTCGAAGCTGATTTTCGGTACGGCCCGCTCCGTCGCTTCGGCGATCTCGAAAAATTCTCGTACTTTGAAGCTGAAGAAGTTTGCGATGAAATTTGACGGAAATTCCTGGATCTTGGTGTTCAGGTCGCGGACCACGGCATTGTAATAGCGGCGGGCGTTCTGGAGGGCTTCTTCGATTTGGTTCAGCGAGCCTTGCAGCTGATTAAAACTTTCGACGGCTCGCAGCTGCGGGTAGGCTTCCGCTAATGCGAACAGCGATTTGAGCGATTGTGCGAGGGCACCCTCGGCTATGGCCTTACTGCCAGGAGTAGTCGCCGACATGGCGCGATTGCGAGCTGTGATGACATCTTCGAGCGTCTGTTTCTCGTGGCCGGCATAGCCTTTGACGGTTTCGACCAAATTGGGAATGAGATCATGCCGGCGTTTGAGTTGCAC
>JABMDE010000079.1:15502-26080 GCA_015904055.1 Nitrospira sp.
ATTGTTTCGCTTGCCGTTCGCGTTCGGCCTGCATGCGGGCGAACACGGCTTTTTCGTTTTGCTCGGGGAGATCGGCGCGTTTGATCCGGACATCCAGAATCTCAATCCCGTACGTGGATGCTTTCTCGTTCGCTCGCTTGGAGACCACCCGCATGATATCGGCTCTCGTGCTTGAGACGATTTCCAAGAGCTCATGGCGGCCGAGCTCGACGCGCAGCTCGGAGTAGATAATGTCGTGCAGGCGCTGCAGGGCACCCCGCTGGCTTTGGAAGTTCTGGTAAACTTTTAGAGGGTCGACAATCCGCCACTTTGCGAAGTTGTCCAGCAGCAGCGTCTTCTTATCCTGCGTAATGACGTCCTGGGCGCTTGAGTCATAATCCAAGAGGCGTTTGTCGAAATAGGTGACTTCCTGGACGAACGGCACTTTCACATACAATCCGGGATCTGTGATGTTTCTCACCGGTTTCCCGAGTTGGACGACGATGGCATTCTGCGTCACATCGACGATGAAGAGGGGGGAGGCTCCCAGTACGAACAACCCCACAACCACGGCAATCAGCGCAATTGCTAGACCTTGTTTGGTCATGGTGTGGGCTCCTCGTGCGTTGGTTTCGGAGCGGGTTTCGAGAGACGGTCTAACGGAAGATAGGGTAACAGGCGCTCGCCGCCCTTTCCGTCAATAATCACTTTTTCCACGTTCGGAAGGATTTCTTCCATCGTCTCGATGTAGATACGCTTGCTGATGATGTCTTTGCCTTGCTGGTATTCCTTCAGTGTGGCCAGGAACCGATTGGCTTCGCCTTGGGAACGGTTGAGCCGCGCCTGTGCGAAACCCTTGGCTCGATTGACTAATTCGGCAGCTTCGCCTTTTGCCCTGGGAATAATGTCGTTTCGATACCCTTGGGCTTGGTTGATCAGCTTTTCGCGATCTTCCTTGGCATTGGTCACGTCTTTGAAGGCGGCGGCAACGGCTTCGGGTGGATCGACATCTTGGAGTTGTACCGCAGCCACCTGCACGCCGGCATGGTAGTCATCGAGGATGCTTTGAAGTAAGACCATCATACTTTGCTGAATGTCGGCTTTCCCGGTCGTCAACGCTTCGTCAATCTTGCTCTTGCCGACTACTTCACGCATCGACGCCTCGGCGGCTTTCCCGATGGTTTCATGAATATCCGCCACATTGAAGAGATAGTCGCTCGATTCTTTGATCTTGTACTGGACGATGAACTCGATGGCGAGAATGTTCATGTCGCCGGTCAACATGAGGGCCTCTTGAGGGACCATCTGCTGACGACCCTGCTGACTTGTCCTGAATCCGATCTCCACACGATGAAGTTTAGCGACTTTGGGTTGAAGCACGCTTTCGATGACCGGGATTTTGAAATGGGGACCGGGCTCGACTGTCCGAACCGGCGTTCCGAACCGCTTCACGACACCCTCTTCATCGGGTGAGACGATAAAGACGCTCTGCCAGACAAGAAATATCAAGAGGGCGGCCAGGATCAGGTTCATGGCCCCGCCGGAAGGGAGCAGGTTTTTCAATCCGCCGGGAGGAAAGAGATTCTTGAATTGAGACTGAGCCTGCTTGAGGGCATCCTCAAGGGGGTCGTTTCGTTTACTCCAAGGATCTTTGGGGTCCCAGACCATGCGGGTTATTCGATGTCTTCCTATGCAGAGATCAGATGTCAGTCACCTTAGCAGAGTGGAGGAAGAAGGGGCAAGGTCTAAAAAGCCATAGAGAGTATCCAGTACAACAGGCCTGCCAGGACTGCTGTCGCCGGCAGGGTGACGATCCAGGCGAGGACCATGCTTTGAACGGTGGGCCAGCGGACTGCCTGCATACCGTTCCGCAGGCCGATGCCAATAATGGCTGAACTACTCACGTGTGTAGTCGAGACCGGCAATCCCAATATGCCGGAAAGCAGAACCAGCGAGGATGTTGCCAGATTGGCGGATAATCCTTCCATATGATTCATCGTTGTCACGTTTTCGGCAAGCACCGTTGTCACATGTAACCCTCCGATATAGCTCCCCACCCCCATCGCAAGGGTAACTCCTCCAAAAACGGCGAGCTGGATCGACACGCTGGGCCACGCTGCGGTTGTACTGCTGAGCAACAGCATGGCCACGATTTTCGGCGCATCGTTGGTTCCGCGAGCAAATGAGGCCAGCCCGCTGGACAGCCAATGCACGGTATCGAGTCCCACTGACAATCCCTGTAATCCGGAGCGGTCGCATTGCGACGGGACGGCCAGGACCGGCTGGCCGAATGTGGAAGTTTGAAACAGTGTTCTCGTGCTGCCTTGTGCATCAAGGGCGACCAATGCGCGGGAGGCCGGTATCACACAGAGGCACTTCGAACGACTTCCCGTACGCGATGTTGTCCGGATAGCCCTGTAAGTAGCCGCACCACCGGCCCTGTTCTTCCCAAAGTATATATTTCGTCGCGTGCATATGGGGATAAGTATAGCTGGGCTTTGTGGGACGGCAAGTGGAGAGGAAACCAGACAGTCCAGCACCGGCAAGTCTGTCGCGATCAATATCGATGACCATCGCGATGAGATTTTCCTGCGAGCATTCGGTGGCCTGATCATTCCCGGATGACCGTTGAAAGTCGTCGATAGGTCAATGGGTTAAACGGAAGTGGCAGTGTTGGTCAGGTTCTCTTGGTCTCGGGATTTTACATGCTGCATCCCAGCCCATCTAGCCTTTCCGGTCGCTGTATGCTCCAGGATGCAAGATCGTTTTCTGGCAGGAATGAGGAAGAAATTAATGCAGATTGTATCCGGACGCGCACAAGATCTTATCGCGTCTGTCAAAGATGACGTAATGAATGATGAGGACGAGGGCATGCGCCAGTCAGTCTTCTGCGCGAGCGGGCCCTCCCCACAAGGATAACCCCAGCGCAACAACGAAATATGAGCCGAGCCCGATTGCCCACAGGATGTGGAAGTCGGTCCATACATAGAAAAACACGGCCTCATTGATGGCGAGACCGAGCACGAGCATCAGCATTCCAACCCAGTTGAACCATCGCATACGGATCGGTTCCTTTCATCAGTCACCGCCACCGTGTACTCAGCTCTTGCCTGTGCACGACAGAACCTGCTGTTCACTCTGGATGCTATGGTCGTTCGTAGTGTCGGAAGACTAGAGTCTCTGGACAACAATTGTCAACGAGGCGTCTGCCATAGCCAGCAATAGATCGCCAGGTTCACGACGAGCAGGGCGGTCCCCAAGATGAGTTGGATTTCATGGGTTAAGACATCGGGATACAGAATCGAGGACAGAGACCGGATGAGGAAGTCTCCCGCATACGTTGCTTCGCCGGCTTGCGCCAGGAGCCAATTCTCCAAGGGAGTGAGCGGGCAGACCCAACCGCCGAATTCCACAATAGCGCCCCAGGCGATTGCCGGCAGGTGCAGCCAAATGAGCCTGGGCCATTTGATCATGAGCAAACCACCGAAGACGACAAAAAGGACAAAGGCCATGTGAAGGCAGACGATCAGATCCGCAAGAATGCCATACAGCATGGCGCTACTTGCTTGGCGGACGATAGCGTTGGGAAAGCTTGGTGGCCAAGGGAAGAAGAAAGTCCTTGAGTTGTTCTGCCGAGGTCTGTTTCACCATTCTGGGTTCGAGTTCACGCATCAGCGGGAGGTTTTGTACGGTCAGGAGATTGGCGGCAAATATCAGAACACCCTCCTCAGAATCCAAGAGCGCCTCCTTTTCGCGGGCGCGGCTGATTAAATGATCGAGGGTGAATTGCGATTCCTTCAAAATGAAATAGAGATCGTAAAAGTCTTTTGGCTCCGAAGGCTGACGGCTCAGGATCGCGCAGATCTTGTTCGTGGCGATGTCTTCGAATGAATCGACCGTCACTCCTTCGCGCACCGTCGGCTGTGCCATCCGTGCCGGTACATCTCGCGCGAATTCGACCTTAAGGCTGTCATGGCTACCGTTAGCTTCGACGAATACGACCAGGTGTTCTGAAGACTTCGGGTTCTTCGACTGAATGGTCAAGTCAAGGAGAGGAATGAAATCGAGAATGTGTTGGAAGTCTTTCTCCAGCGGCCCCTGTTTTCTGGTAAAGAAGTCCAGGTCATCTGAATATCGATGGTGGAGATAAAACTCAGCGAGAGCGGTCCCTCCTGTCAGATAGAACCCGCGTTCGCCAAGACCATTCTGAAAGAACGAGGTGAGAGTCCGATGTTGTAGCGGTGTGAGAATGCTATCCGGCATGTTCCCACGTGGGTAAGAGGCGCTCGATCATGGCTCGTCTGCGTTCCGGAATGTCAATGTAGGGGAGGGCTTCTTCGATATCATCGACGGTAAGCAATTTTCGCACATCAGACCAGTCGGCGTATTTGAGAATCCGGCCAACGGCCCACCTCTTCTGCTCCACATCGTCTTCCTGTAGATACCGCTTGAGGTCATTCACTTCTCGATCATATTCCCACACCAATTGGGTCTTGACCTCTAATCCAAGGACTCTGGCCGTGTCTCGAAGCCATGCATGGGCCTCGGCTGGTGTGGATGGGTCCTCCAAGCGTTTTTGCACCTCTTGATTCCGAGCCTCGTAAAATTGAGATACGGGTCCCCTTATAAAGGCTCCCGTATCCATTGCTGCGGAGGTGAGGACATTCTGTAAGGTAGAGTCATGCGGAAACTTTTTGATGAGCCTAAAGGCGAGATCCCAGAATCCTGATGCGCTTCCGACAAGCCATCGTGCTGCGATGTGTGCATAGGCAACATTGGTGCCAATTTCCGCAAGCAAGTCGTGAGCATCCTGTTCTTGACCTAGTAAATCTTTCAGCCGCCATGAAAGCACTTCTTGAGTTGTGTCGTTCGCGCAGGAGGCATCAAGTAACGTATGGAACAATCGTGGGCGATCACGTGCTCGCAATGTTTCCCACCATTGTTTTCCTCCATCCATATCCAGGGGTTCCCACTCTAAGGAGCTCGTGGCTGGGGTGGTGAGGAGTTGATGGAACTTCCGAAAGCCCATGTCAGGATTGGATTCTGTTAGCTTGGCGGCCAGTTTATCAAAATGCCAGCCTTCGGCAGAGCGTGGTGCTCTCTTTGTAGGGCCATGTTCGATACAGCGCCAGGCAAAGGCACTCAACTCATCGTCAAACGGTTTTTGGTGGTGCATCCAGCTTCCTAGTAAAACGACTGCTGCAGAAGCGTGTTTATAATTGGTTCCGGCGATGTTATGGAGCAGTTCCTTGAACTCTTTCGGATCTATGCGATCAATCCATCGGCCAAGTATTGCGGTAGTATATTCAGGGTCCTTGGGGGCAACTTGTTTGATTCGATTGAGCCCGCGTGGTGTCGGGTCCAGCCAGCTTGTCGTTTCCAGGAGGGAAGCGGCGGAGACTGAGTGTAATTCGGCGAGCTGATCGAGCCGACGTTCGGCTCCTTCGAGGTCACGCGTCGCCCAGCCGGCGAAGTAAGGAGCAAAAGCCCTGCCTCCAAGAGCATTCTTACCCAGAGATTCAATGGAATTTTGGAAGTAAAGGGTATGGTCCTCTTTGCCGAGGGTATAGAAAAATCTTCGAGTCTCCTTTGCAGAAGCGGTTAATAGCCACTTCAGTAAGTCTGGGGTAAGAATTTCTGGAGATTGCGCGACTTCCTTTGCAAGAAGAGATAATTGCTCCTCTACCTGCTTCCAGTCATCCGACACGCGATAGCTGCCACCACCGGCCCAGAGTTTGAGCCTGGTCGGAAACCGAGCTTGGTTTAATGAGGCTTGCCATGCCGTCAGTTGTGAAATGAACTCGGTGTATTCGAGTTTCCGATCCTCGGGTAAGTCGGGCTTAGCTATTTGTCTGGCACAGAAGTCTCGAACTCGGTGCATGATGCCGGCCAAGTGTGACACATCCAGTCCTTGACGCTCAGCCAGAGCCCAGTCGGTCAATAGCTTGAAGTATTGGCTGCTTTCTTCGGTTAGCCCCTGGAAAGCCAGTTCAGCGATTGATTGTGGCAGCACGCCCAGTGCAGCGTGAGAAACCTCGTCGGGCTCTTCGGTGAGCGAGACCAATATCTCCGCGAGGCTTCCGAGGTAGCTAAACATGTCGTTCCATGTCAGAGGGGGGTGAGTGTCTAATGGTGAAGGGCCTACACTGCGTCGGAGATAGATGGAGGCCTGACTTTTGAGGGCGCTCTCGATTACTTTGATCGCGAGCAGTTTTGTCTCTGTTGTCGGGGTCGATGAAAGCTGCTCCTTGATCAATGCGGCTCTCTGGCTGAGAGGTAACGGCATTTGAGAATGGCGTGGGTAAAAGCATTGTTGCAGCATACTCACGGCGTTACCTTGGGGCTCATCTTCAACCTCTGCTAGAAGCCAGATGAGGCGAAGGGCGTCTTTACTCGTGTTTGTGCGGAAAACGAGTTGGTCAAGAGCCCCCATCAGCCCTCTGAGAAAATCTCCAGAGACATTCAGTCGAGCTTCTCTAGCGCTATTGCGCAAGTAGTTTTCAATGACTTGCAGCACTCGATGAGGAACGGTTCCTGCTATGAGCCTGAGCAGGTGAGTCCGTTTGAGAACACGATCGACTGCGCCTAAGAGGCCATCTGGAGCAAATAACCCGTCCCAGAATTGCTCGGTTTCGGGGCCTTTGACTTGTGCAAGCCTCTTGATGAATCTGATCCGCCCCGCTTCGTCTAACGTTGCAAACAGAGCGAGCATCTCATTGCTACGTCCTTGGAGAAGTTGCTCGACCAGGTGATTTGCGAGAAGTGGGAGTGATAGTCCGACAAAATAACCGGCCCGTTTTATCAGGCCTGATTTTTCCAATTCAGGCAGGTGGGCGATTGTCTCGTGAGGCGTTTGCCCGTTGCCGAATATCTTGCAGATGGTTTGTAGTTCGGCTTCGTGTGGAGCGGCTATCCCAACGTGCGACAACACAGATAGCAGGCGTGCTGCCTGCAACGCCGCCTCGCCAAGCTCCAGAACGATGCGACGTTCAAACTCTCTCCCCACTTTGGTACTGAAGGCCGTATGATCCTGCCGAAGAGTGCTTGCAATGCTGGCCGCTGCTAGGATGATGCCGGGAACTCCCCCGGTCTGGCTGAGAATCCAATCCTGAACCCCGAAATCAAGGGCCTGCCCTGTCGCGAGGAGGAGTTTCCTTGCGCTTTCATCACTCAGGGGAGAAAGAGGGAGCGATGCCACTCGGTTATCAAACCCATAACTCAAATCCGGCGCGTCCTCGGCCATCGGGAGTGTGATGACCAACTTTAAGCCGGGAACCGATAGGGCCTCGCCGATGAGAGATTGCAGCGTGTCGAATTCAGGGTCTTCGATAATACATAAAACCTGTGAGCGATCTGTGCATAGGTTGCGATAGTCCGTCAAGTCGATTGAAGCTGGATTTAGCGCGACGGCCACGTCATACGGTTTGTGCTTCGTCGCTTCGAGTGCGAGACGGCTTTTCCCCATATCGTGAGGGCCGCTTACGACGATGGCTTTGATCTGAGGATCATTGACAAGGTTCTTCAGGCGGTCTAGTTCCGATTCTCGTCCGACGAGTTCAGCAGTAGATGCGAACCGTTTCTTGCTACGATGGGCATTGTAGGCGTCCTCCCAGGTTTGAAAAGCCAGTGGCGCAAAGAAAGCAGCCCTGAGGTGTGGGTGGTCGTTTAGAAGGGCGGCAAGTTCTGCAGCTCCAATGATTTGGGCTCGGCTGTCGTCTTCTGCCTCTTCTGCCAGAATACTTTCCTTGAGAGAGACCGTTTCGTGAGGAGTGAGATGAATATTGAGAAAGAGCGTATAGCGATCCGGCTTCCTTGTGAAGTTCTTCTCAACCTCGCTCAGCGCTCCAGTTAGAGACGATCGCAGATTGGAAACAAGTGATCGGCGTTTGCGAGAGAAGACATCGCGCTGCTTGTATTGGAAGATGTTCCAGCCAGGGACGAGAATCGGTGTTGGGAGACACCCATTATCCGTCGGAATTTCAACATCCCACGTTGCATCCACCCCTCCATCCTTTACATTGACGCGACTAGTGAATGAAGGAATGGTTTGGGTGGATCTGCCTGACGCTGCCCATGCCACTGTGTTGCAGAGCGTTGCAAATCGCCCAGGTGGCCATGTGCTGGTCACCTTTTCCAATTCTTCCGCGTCGATGGCTTGGCCTGTTAGCAATGACATGATGGGCGTACTTTACAGAATGAAAGCGATTATATCGCTTTTCCCATGTTTTGTAGCCCTTTCTTGTCGATTCGGGCTGAGGCCGAGATGGTCTCTATTCGAAGAGACAAGGCGTCTGTTCATCTGTATGCCGTGGATAGGTGATGTGTCCGTGTTCAAGCTTGGCGAATGGCGTCAGGCGGTGCTAGTCTGTCTTTGTGTCGCTCATGATGTGCCGGACTTCCCAGCCATTGACAAGCAGCGCATCGGCGATCAGCGAGCGATGACAACGCCAGGGGACGGCTACCTTCGTACGGATTGCTCAGCCCACTCGTTCAATTGCTCCGCATCTTCGATCACATTGACCGGTACTTCATAGAATGACTTGAGCGTCTGTTTGGGGTTGGGGCGGAACGGTGCCATGCCGTGGGAGGTGTATTGTTCCATCGTCGTTATGGTCACCTTGAAGTACAGCCGCCCCTTATGGATGATGCCGAAGAATTTTCCACCCCGATAGAGCCCGTAGCCACCGAACATGGCGCGACAGGTCAAGCCGTGTAGGTCGGCTAATTGATCCAGCACGAAGTCTTTAAAGCCGTCAGGCTTCGGCGGCATCGAATTATCCAAACGGCTTGCGCGCGGCGACCATACGCACGGCGATCGGAAGGGCGAGGCCGTCGGTTCTGATGAACTGACCGATGGAATTGATGATTCGTTCGCGCGCATCGGTTTTCTGTGGCTCAGTCAATCGTGCGAAGATGTTCTGGATCGGCGCGGCGATGTCCATCAGACTCTCGTAATATTCCTCTCCCGATGGGAAACGGACTTCGGCGAGATATTCCTCCTCTACGACGTTCACGAATCCCGCATCCTGCAGCATGCTTGCCAGTTCGCCTGGTTTGGCGAGTCGGAAAATCCCCGGCGCGGTTGGGTCCGGCGGCGGCAGGTCGACGAACTGCTTGATGATGGCAAGCGGGGTTGTCAGATAGGCATTCTTCTCCGGTGTGGACCAGACGGCGGCGGCCAGCCATCCGCCAGGTTTCAGCACCCGTGCGATTTCGTCGGCGGCTTTCGGGATCTCCGGCAGGAACATCAAGCAGAAGCGGCTGGTGATTGCGTCGAAGGAGTTCGTTTCGAACGGCAGCGTCGTCACGTCGCCTGCACGGAAGGTGATGTTGTTGAGTCCCAGCCTCGTCGCTTTGCGCCTCGCGGCATCGAGCATCTGCTCGGCCAGATCGATGCCGTGGACGGAGCCGCCCAAGCCGACCGCTTGGGCGGCCAGTAACGCCGGATATCCGGTCCCAGATCCCAGATCCAGCACGCGAAGTCCTGACCGCAGCCGGGCATCGGCGACCAGCCGGTGATTGAGGAACGTCATCTGCTCATCGAAGAACCGATCCCACTTTTCCCATCCTCCGGCGACACGGTTCCAATCTTGCCGTTGGCTGTCGATGACCTGTTCGGGTGTCTGTTGTGGCATATGCCGTTTCTCCGTTCCTTGTCCCACGCACCGGTTTGCACTGAAACGTTGGGGTGCAAGCTGAAGTGGTGATTCCCGGCGAGTCTCTGAAGGCCGCTACTTAATCATCTGCAAGGTTTCGCGAAGCTCCTGAATCTTTGCGATCGACAGATCCAGGTGCTGGTCCCGCTGTGGCTGATCGTTCTTGAATGTCCACAGCCGCCAGAAGATTGCCGTCAATTCTTTCTTATGTGTCACGGCGAGATCGTAGGCCGGGGACTTCTCTTGTTCCTTGGATACCTCGGAGAATGTATCAAATAGGGCGTGCAGCTGGTTGTGGTAATCATCGAGCGCCTGGTCTTTGCCTTTTCCACCTTTGGCCTTTGCCGCACTGGCCTCCATCATGTTGGTCAGATTGATCATCGTCTCGACGGCGGTGGCGCCTTTCGCCTGCGTCGCATAATCGCCGGCGCGGGGATAGAACATATAGCTACAGCCGCTGAGCCCGATCAAAAGGATGGGCAGTGTGAGAAAAGCAATGATCTGTCGCATAACTACCTCCTCGCCAGACAGAACGATACTGCTGACCGCAAAAATCTTTCCCTGACAGCGTGCGAAGGACAAGAAAGCCTGCCGGGGGCCGGTCGGCTGTCAGACCGTCACTGTCACCGTCTTGATGGCTGCCTTGACTTGCGCCGCCATCTCAGCCGGAATCGAGTCCAGCTTATGGCACTGTTTGGCGTGGGTAGCTACGAGCTGCATCAGCTCCGCTTCCGTCTCGGCTCGCACCTGGAATCCGCAACCGCCCGATGGCTGTACATCCAGACATCCGAGTTGCTTGTAGGATTTCGTTGCCATGATGGATGCCTCCTTGTTTAGAAGGTGAAGTGGAAGGCCTCTAGCAGGCTGCGGAAAAACTAGAGTTGCAGAAGGCCGATACGCCCCAACCCCACTCACACAAGCCGTCCACGCCCCTTCGTGATGG